>JBDHHK010000063.1:0-22289 GCA_039589395.1 Gemmatimonadota bacterium | reverse complement strand
GGCCTCGGGGTACGGTGGGTCTGCTAATATCGCGTCCTTTAGAACGCTGAAGATGGCACTGTTGCCGCCGATCCCGACCGCAAGGATCATCACCGCCGCAGCCGTGAACCATGGCGCCTGAGCTATTCGCCTGACAGAGTACCGTAGATCCTGTGTCAGTGTTTCCATAAAACTCCCTCGCCGCGTCCTCTTGTCGAGGCCGATTACGCGTCTGCACAGTGAGCGGGCAAACGAGACCGCCTTGCCGAAAAAATCTGAGAGCAGTGAGAATTGCCGTCCTCCAACCCGTGACAAGGCCGCGACGAACGCTCCAGGAGTCTGCGGACGGCTTTCTCTTTCGAGTGCCATTGAATTGGCCAACGCGCCGCACACTGATTTCGGCAAATGGGATACTCGCCCACTCAGATCGGGAACAGTTTCGCGAAAGCGCTTCGCGACTATCTCTGTCGTGTTCGCGCCGTCAAACGGCTTCTCGCCGGAAAGCATTTCGAACACGACGCAACCGAGACTGTAGATGTCCGACCTCGCGTCGAGATCTCTCTCACCGGTCGCTTGCTCGGGACTCACATATGCCGGCGTACCCGCGGACGCGTCGATCTCCCGACGCGCTCCCCACTCGAATACCTCGGCGTGTATGGCACGCGAGATTCCAAAGTCCGCCACATACGCATGTTCGTCCGCGAGGAGAATGTTTTCGGGTTTAACGTCGCAGTGGACAACCTGGTGTTCGTGGGCAAACGTGAGCGCAGCGGCCACTCCTCGTACTAGAGGCAGGGTATTCTCGAGTGATAATCGGCCTTCCCGTTTCAGCAGATCCCTGAGCGATCCACGGCGGATGTACGGCATTACGTAGAACGGATGGCCCGCGGCTTGGCCCGAGTCGTACAATGGCAAGATGTTCGGGTGCTCGAGCCGAGCAGTGTAACGAATCTCCTTCAGGAAACGCTCGACGCCGATTCCACTCACCGCCTCCGGCGAGACCACTTTGACGGCAACGAGCCTGCCGTGTTTAACGTCACGGGCCAAATAGACGGTCCCCATACCTCCGTGGCCGAGTTCCTTTTCGAGCAAGTATCGATCGGCCAACGCGCCCTGGAAGTCAGCCTCTGCGCCACTCTTTGACTCGTGAGAGAACAATTCCTCGAACGGTACGCCTAGCGCCTCGAGTAACAGATCGCGCGTCTTCTTCGATGGATAAGGGTGTTTTCCGTTGACGATGCCAGACCAGTGCCCGCGAGACAGACCTAGTCGGATGGCCCAGTGGTTTTGGCTGAGCTTAGAGCCTGAGAGCAGTTCCAGGAGTCGGCTGTGGTTGAGTCGGATTCGCATGGCACGTCGCTGAAGTTCGTGCGACAAGATACGCGCATCTCGCGGAAAAGTTGCACTCAGTCCGGAGAAAGTGTTTCAAAAAGTTCTATGTGGTCGCGTTGGAACCGGGATAAAGGCAGGAGGGCGCCTAGTTGGTCACCCTGCTGGCGTTGTTCTGGATGAAGTAGCGAAGCTGCTCCATCTGGCTCATTGTGAGCTCCTCAAATTGAACTCCGCACCTGTGCTGGACGGAAGAATTTGGTTTTTGTGCTCCATCGGTCTTGAGATCGAACACCGTCTTAACCTTGAGATTGTCCACCACAAACCGGTTGTCCTCAGTGCATAACGCTAGTTCATCAACGCGCCCAAAATTCTGGGCCGCATCCAAGTACCTGAACGAAAGACCTGAGAGGCTAATGTCCAGAAGCTCGCCTCGGCTTGAAGGGTCGGCCCTGGAGATGACGAACGCGCCGCTATTCGCCACGAATCTGGGAGATCGTCTGCGATCGATTTGACGTCCATCCAATACTCGGCGGATGATCTGGGCAAGCTGCTGCATGCTCAACGGCTTCCTGGCGAACTCGGTTATTCCGATGTTGCAGGCGTCCGCGGTATCAAACTCGTCTTGGTGACCGGAGCAGAGGATTATCGGGATGTCCAGCCTAACAGCTTTCACCTCCTCGGCAAGCTGCTTGCCGGTCAGGTTCGGCATGGTCATATCAGTCAGGATGAGGTCAAAGCGGTCGGGATACTGTCGAAACGTCTGTAATGCAGTCCGGCTGTCAGTGAAAGCGTCGACGCGGTATCCAAGTTTGGACACCATCTGTCGCACGATGTCCGCCACCATCTCTTCATCATCCACGAGGAGTATCCGTTCCTCTCCGGTTGGGAGAGCTTCTTCGGCAGCCGCAATCGTCTGCACAGCTTCGGCCTCGACTACAGGCAGGAAGACTCGGAATTCCGTCTTCACGTTTGGTTCACTGGTGACCTCGATGGCCCCGCCGTGATTCTTGACGATTCCGTGCACGACGGCCAAGCCCATGCCCGTCCCCTCACCAGGTCCCTTGGTGGTGAAATAGGGGTCGAAGATCCGCTCTCTGATGGTCGGATCGATTCCGTGTCCGGTATCGGATACCGACAACATCACAAACGGGCCGGGCTCGAGGCCGTGAACTCCGGCGGCCGCAGAATCCAAGCTGACGCTTTCTAGATTCACCTCCAGAACGCCGCCCGTCGGATCGAGGGCATGCGCCGCGTTCGTACAGAGGTTGATCATGATCTGGTGGATCTGAGTGGAGTCTCCCTCGACGATGAATGAGGTGTTTGGCAATTGCTGGCGGATCACGATCTTGGCGGGCAACGAGGCTCGGAGCAGCTTCATTGACTCCCTTATAATTGTCTTCAGCTCGATAGGAATCCGCTCGGACTCAGTCTTGCGCGTGAAACTGAGCAGCTGATTGATCATCTCTTTCGCGCGGTTGCTGGCGGTGAGCACCTTGTCGAGATGTTCCCGCGTCTCATCCCATTGGGGGGTGGCCGCTCTCACTAGTTCTGTGTTGCCCAGGATAATGCTGAGGATGTTGTTGAAATCGTGAGCAATACCTCCAGCCAGGGTACCGATTGCCTCCATCTTCTGAGACTGGCGCAGCTGCATCTCCAAGCTCCGGTTTTCGGCTTCAATTTGCCGGCGCTCGTCTTTCAGCTGCTTCTGTTTGAACGCATTCCCAACTCGTATTAGGAGTTCGTCAGGCTCAAACGGTTTTCTCACATAGTCGCTGGCACCCCTCCTAACCGCTTCGATTGCAGAGTCGAGCGAAGCTTCACCCGTCATGATTATGAACACGGTTTGCACTTCGTCCCGATCGAGCTTGTCTAAGATCTGATAGCCGCTGAGACCGGGCATCTTGACGTCGAGCAGCGCGACGTCATAAACCGCGGTCTGAAGTTTTGCCAATGCCTCTTTTGAACTGTTGGATGTTTCGATCTCACAACCCTGACCCTGAAGCGTCGCTTTGACGCTCTCGGTCATTCGCGGCTCATCATCTACGATCAGCATCCTGGCGACACTGGCCACGTCACTCATTCGTTCGCTCGGTTGGGGTGGAAACACGCATTAGGAACTCGCTACTGGCAACCATATTGTGAACTGAGTGCCCGACTCGGCGGCCGGATCACAGGAGATTGTACCGTGCAATTGCTGGATCAGCCCTTGTGCGATTGAGAGGCCCAAGCCCTCGTGGCTGGCCTTCGAGGTCACAAACGGCTGGAAGAGCTGATCGCGCACAGATTCGGGTATGCCCGGCCCGTCATCGCGGATGGTCAGTTTTGCTCTTCCGTTGCCGTTGTCGACATGGTTTTCTTTGTCGCCGGGTACAAACTCGGTTTCAACATGAATGTTGCCACCGTCTGTCAGGGCCTCGGCCGAGTTCTTGAGAAGATTTAAAACCGCCTGCTTCAATACGTCCTTGTCTGTCAGAGCCATTGGGAGCGACGAGCTCAGGCGCGAGTGGATTTGTATGCCATTTTGTTCGGAGAGGTCTTGCTTCATCAGCCTCACGAGGTCGTCCACCATTGCGTTCAGGTCGACCGGAGCCATCGTCACCGCGACCTCCTTCGACGACTTCACGAGCGCCGCGAGAATGTTCCGAATTCTGGCAATTTCTTCGCCGATGATCCTGATCTCATCATGCTCGATGTTTTGCTCCGCCATCCTCCTGGCGAGCACCGAGAGGTAGTTCTTGATGATCCCTAGTGGGTTGTTAGCTTCGTGAACCGCTTTCCGAGTCAGCGTGATAACAGACTCCACGCGATCCTGTTGTTGCGGGACCTCCAAGGCACTCTGTTTCTGACAGTTCAACAAAGCGCGTGCGGCATGCTTTGAGAGCCGGTCCAGAAGCTGTTGCTGGCCCGAAAGAACGGCTCGGTCTGCCCTGTTGATGCCCAGAGCTATGGTTCCTACCGGGGCTCCATCTACTACCATCGGCAGACACACTACGCCTTCCTTGCCGAGGAAGTGGACGATCTGTTCGTCCATGATTGAGATCTTGGAGTTTCCGCTCGTAACGAAGCAGTCGACAGCGTGCTCTTTGTTCAGTGCCAGCACCGGCGAACATGAATCGTTCGACAGGGGGACGGATAGCTCCCCTACATAGGAGCAACACTGACCGTGAGCCTCGAGTGTGTCGCTTTCGCGATCGATCAGGAAAAACACCACACGGTCGATATCAAAGTGGCCATGCAAAGTCTGTTCGACCAGGTGCAGTACGTCATTGGCTTCTCGCGCGTTCAGCAGGCCGTAAGATAGAGTTGCCAATAGACTGGTGTCGCGAACGTGTCCCGTGACGGCCGCGTGTGCGTCGGTGTGCGAGGGAGGTGCCTGACTGGCGTCCTTGAATGCAATCGGCAGATCGATATTCAGCCCAGCGGCGGTTTTCCTGAAGGAGCTAAATGCAGTGTCAACAGCTCGTTCCAGCTGCGTGCTGCTCAATTCGAGCATGCCCATCTCAGGACGAGTGAGGAGCTCCTTGTCAGGCGAGTCTGCCTTGGCCAACAGATTCGCCGCGTATACGAGCTTCACCAGAGGGAAAGCACGAGCAACGGCATCAGCTGGGTGATGGTGGTAGAAGACAGCATCAGCCAGCAATGAGTGATGTCTCCACCGACGCACCAGTGCGGCACCCATCGAAGCATGTTCGTCTCCGACCAGGTCATCAGGATCAGCTTTCTTCTGTCTGCCATCCGCGCTGCCGGAGAATCGCAACTTGTACTTGGTGGGGTAATACGTCAAAAGGAGCAGCTTGCCGATGTCATGCAGCTGCCCCGCCAGAAACGCTCCGTCCGGATCGTGAAACTCGAGCTCCCGCCCCAGATGCTCAGCTAGAAGCGCGCATTTCATTGAATGTGCCCAGAACTCGGTGAGGTCGCCGGGCGAACAGAACGAGTACGTGTCGAACACGTCGAGCGTCGACGACCATCGCACCAAATTGGCCAGGGTGTCGCGGCCAACGAGCCGAGCCGCGTTGGCTACGTCTGGCACGGCTTGAGATGACCGATCCTGAGCCAAACGCATCACGTTGAGGCTCAGAGCTGGGTCTAGCTTGATAACATCCGCGAGCTCCGAGACTGAGACATCGGAACAAGCGAGTTTGTCCAGTAGGTCGGCTGTGATGTGGGGAAGGCTCGGAAGACTATTGGTGCCCGCCAGCTGAGACACCTGCGCGTTGTGAGGTTTCGCGTTGCTGTTTCTACTTTGTCTGGCCATATGTGTTAGGTGTTGACAACAGAACACTTACGTGTCTGTGACCGCGACCTTTCTGCATGGCAAATCAGAAGTTTTGTCCGCAACCGCCATGTCGACGTGAGCCTGTCCAACACTAAAGCGCTACACTTGCGCAAGGTCCATATGATTCAGACCACACACAAATGAAAGAGGTGTATTCACGTGAAATTTGTCAACCACAAACAACCACAATCAGCAGTTGGGGCGCTATGGTGCGTAGTTGAGGTATTTGTGCCCGCGATCCGGGTTGCGTCGGTTTCGCGGACTCGTGCAGGATGATTACGCGGAGGTGGATTACCCGAAGTGTTCCGTTAGCTGTACAACGACGGATTCGTGCGCATCCAGCACTTCGGGAAGCAATGCCGCTGCGCGCGCACTGTCGCCTTCAGAGCCTGCAAGCTCCAGCTGCCGTAAGAGGTCGGCAAGTTGCTTCGCACCCATACTCGCCGCGGAAGATTTGTATGCGTGAGCGGCGTATCTGATCTCCTCGGCGGCAGTGACTGCTACTGCCGTTTCAATAGCACTCATCCTCGCTGGGGCATCTTCGAGAAAGGCTTCAACCAGTTCGTCGATGATGTCTTCGAGTTCCGCCTCAGCCATCGCTTTTCGAAATTCCGCGACCTCGAAGGGCCCAATATCGGTCCTGACAGTATCTGTCATGAGGGGTCTTCCATCTATGAATTTATGTTATCGAAATGTCTGAGCTGCGGCTCTATGCGCGATTCGTAGCATCCCGGGCAGATGCCGTGGGTGAACGAGGCGTCAGTACGGTTGGAGATATAATCCTCAATCTCGTGCCAGCGGTCGGATGGGTCACGGATCTTCCGACAGTATGAGCAGATGGGAAGCAGGGCCTCGAGTTCCTTTACGTCGGAGTACAACCCCAATATGCGTTCCGCTACGCGGACTCTGGCAGCCAGTTCATCTTTGTCGAGCGGTTTACGAATGAAATCATCTGCTCCCGCATCCATCGCATTCAGATAGCAGCCCTTTCCGCCCAGGACGGTGAGCATGATGATGTAGGTATAGGCAGGCCGATTTTCCGCCCGCACAGCGCGACACAGCTCGAGGCCGTCGAGCTCGGGCATCATCCAGTCCACTATCAGCAAGCGAATGTGATCTTCACAGTAGCGCTCCCATGCTGTTGCCCCATTATCCGTTTCGACAACCTCATGTCCGAAAGACTCGAGACTGCTCTTCAACACGAGCCTCGCCACTCTATCGTCTTCGGCGATGAGGATTTTCATTGATCTCTCCTTGAAACGTCGAGGCCGCCTGATCTCGCAGAGGTGCACGATCAGATCTATGCAGGCCGGCCGCATCCAGCAGAACACATTCTGACTGATTATCGGCGCCAGTGCACAGATGCTTTAACGAGTGGCGGACTCCAAGTCTTCGGGCTGGATCTGCTTCTCGAGAACTTCGACCAGAACCCGAGCTTGACTGGTTTGATCACTTGGTCGTTCATGCCTGCAGCCAGCGACCTTTCTCGGTTCCCGTTCATGACCATCACCTTGCGCTTTGAGCTGGAACCGCCTACTCTGGCACGGCATCCCGCGCAATACACTAGTTCGTTAGCACTCTAGGAGTAGAGTCTGTAATGCTGGATCCCGAAGCACTCACGTTTCATCTGTCTGGGCTTAAAGAAGGACAGCTCCAGGACTTGTTGGCCGTGCTGGATCGCTCGAACCAGAGCCACAGCATGTTGAGAGGAGTAGCTCACGATCTGAGCAATGTCTCTCAAGCGCTCAGCATGGGAGCGCCCGCTGTTCTAGCGGGAGAGATCGAGGCAGAGAAATGGTTGGCGATGACGAGTTGGGTCGATGATAAGATGAACCGTGCGACAGCCGTGCTACGCGATTTTGGTGCCCAGCGAGTGGATGAAGAACGATCAGTACTAGTTCACGAGGTCTTACGCACGGCGCATGATTGGCAGCAGCTTCAGCGTGCACAGCCAATTGGGCACATTAGTTGGCACGCATCGCCAGACTTGCCCCCTGTCAGAGCATCAGATCGTCGCCTTCGACAAATCCTCCTCGCGTTGATTGCGAACGCCAAAGAAGCGATAGACGGACGACAAGAGGCAGAGATCTCGCTCGAGGCAACTCCTACTGCGAACGGCGTCACGATAGTAGTAGAAGACTCCGGCGCCGGCATAGATCCCGACATTCGAGACAAGGTTTTCGATGCCTTCTTCACCACCAAAGACCCGGAACTACATGCGGGCCTCGGATTAACTGTGGCGCGTGAATCGGCGGAGAGTTGGGGGGGGGGCCTAAATATCGACGAGCGTAACGACGGCGGCACACGAGCGAAACTCTTCCTGCACTATTGGTCCGACCCCGGCTCCTCCTGACGCCAACGCACGCACTTCGAGCATCTTTGCCGCGCCAACTCGTGGCGCGCACTACTCGAAGGATCTGCTGAGAACAGCTCCTGGAGAAACGCATCTTTGGCGTCTTTGGCGCTCCGTAGAACAGCTCTGTTGACGGCGGCCTCGCGTGCCACTGACTGCGCCGCGAGCCGAAGCTGTGCTCGAGCAGTGTCCAGATCCAGGGGGAGTGGCTCCCCGAGGAAGTACTCGAGCTGGTTGAGCGCAAGGTCTTCGCTCCCAGTCAAGTAGTGGACCACTGATGCTCTCCGTTCCGTAGCCTCGTCGAGTGTGCGTGTTATGCGTCCAACCGCCTGTGAACTCGCTCGCAACGCATCGTCTTCGCTCGCACAGATAGCAGCGCGCTGAGCCGCCATTGCGCTCTCCAACTGCTCCAGAACAGAAGCCTCGTCTCGGAGTGCGCGAGAAAGAACTGCAAGCCAATCGGGTGTTTCCTCAGTGTGAAAGGCCATCTCTTCAAGACTCGACAGAGGCAACATCGGTCAAACGACGACTTAGCGGTCGGTAGAGTTCTTCACCTAAACCGCGTTCCCATTTGAACGCTGCCTCCATAGCCGGCAGTTCGTCGAGCATCGTTGTTAACATCTCTTCGCCTGGCGACGATTCTCCCAGGCTCCCGTCAGGTACCGACTGGCGATGGGTGAACTCGTTGCCGCTACAGGAACAGAATTCCCGCTGCAGAGGACCGGGATTGCCCCCCGACGTGGCCGTCAAGAACGCCACTCCGTCCTCCGATAGGTGTGCGGCCTTCGCGATCACCGCGGTTGGGGTACCGAAACGAGCTAGCACTCGGGCCAGGTTCCGGCGTACTACCCAGCTACGATAGAGCTTAACGAGAGACACGAGCCAGATGACGCAAGACACCTGCGACAGCACCACCACCGTCCAGGGCAGGGCCCGAATCTGCTCAATTAGCCCAGCTATCGGCGGCCTTGCGCCTATAACGGACGAGGCGATCAGCAAAGTAGCCGCAGTGACGACTACTGTGGTCCAAACACGTCTTCTCAAGTCACGGCCGCCTGCAGCTCGGCGTTGGCTCGGAGACGCCCCAGCGCCTCGCTCCTTATCTGCGATACCCTCGATTCGGTGAGATGTAGTACTTCACCGACCTGCCGAAGATTGAGGTTTTCGTAGTAGTACAGAGCGAGAACAATTCTTTCCTTTGGCGGTAGCCCTGCGATCGCTTCTCTGAGACACGCAAGGTCTTCGTCGTGTGTGATCCTAACAGACGGGTCCTCTGCGTCGGGATCGCAGATAATCTCGTCAAGTCTCACGGTTCCGGGTTTGCAATCTAGTGACGGACCATCTAGCGGGATCGTCTGGGAACGATCACCGTCTACCCACTGGCGCCAATACGACTCCATGTCGACCTCCAGGTACGCGGCGATTTCGTTGTGCGTTGGCGACCTTCCAAGATGCGCCTCTAACTGAGCAGTTGTTTCAGCGAGTTTTCGCGCCCTGCTGCGCGCGGTACGAGGTACCCAATCGCGGCTCCGCAGGTCATCAAGCATCGCACCGCGGATGCGCTGCATCGCATACGTACTGAATACGTGCCCGCGAGACACATCGAAGCCTTCGAGTGCTTGGATTAGACCCAGGGTGCCAGCACTGACCAGATCTTCCAGTTCTACGGACTGGGGAATCTTGGCGGCCAACGCTCTGGCGCTGTAGTGGACCAACCCGAGGTACTGGTCCAGCAGGGCGGAGCGAGCCTCTGAGGAACCGGTTTCTTTGTATCGCTTCCAGAGTTCGTCTGTCACGGTAGTCATGGCAGTCGCTCCATGCTGCTCAGCTGTGCCTGGTTGACCAGGCAAAGAAGTCAGGGCTCTCGGCCAGGATGCCGCGCAATGACTGCGCTGCTCTTCCCAGCGAACCCCACCGCCTGGCGCGCTCCGGACTCCGAGCTGCAGACTGCAGCACAGGGTCTTCTGGTACAGCTCCGATGTAGCTCAGTTTGAGATTGAGGAACCGCTCTGCCGCATGTGCGAGTCTGCCAAACGCATCTCGCCCCTCGGCGTCGTCAAACACTTGATTGACCAGTACGCCGATCGACAGCCCGGGTATTCGCGAGCTCACGATCTTGATCACCGCGTAGGCGTCTGAAAGAGCCGTCGGCTCAGCCACCGTGACGATCACGAGGCCGGACGCTCTGATCGTGCACAGCCTCACAACGTCTTCTATCGACGGGCCCGAATCGACGACTACCGTATCGAACCCCTGATAGAGATTGCTCAAGCAGTAGTGCAGCCGAGAGCGGTCGATGGGGTTGAGCGAATACACCGACTCTTCTCCCGAATCGCTGGGCAAGAGCCAGAGGTTTTCGTCTACATGACTGATCATGTCCTCGAGGCTAACTTCACCGGCGAGTAGCGCATCCAACTGGCCGAATCTCGGGCATCCCAGCAGGATGTGCAGGTTGCCCAAATTTTGAGATCCGTCTAACAGCAATACCCGTCGCCCGCTGTCCGCGAGAATAGCTCCAAGCGTGACCGTCAAGACCGATTTGCCTACACCACCCTTGCCGCTGGCAAGCACCACTACAGCCGGCGCCGCTGCGTGATCCGCAAACGCAGAATCCATCAAACTGGCGCGCTCAATGATTGGTTGATCGCTTTGCATTATCCGGCCGCGGCTCCACCCAGCATTCCGACCTCCGAGATTGCGGTTCGTAACCGGGGTCCTAGGGCAATCCCCGTACCGCTCGGGATCTGCCTCGGCGCGGACCGATCTGTCGAGGGTCTATCTATATGTCATACAATGACTTAGGGATGTGATTATCGCGCGCGGAGCAGTGACGAGGGTGTCTTTGTGCGGAAATTCAAGACGCCCGCGATCGGAATAAGATTCCGGCCGCGGGCGGGATAACCTTGCCGCTTAGTCTATTGCTCGCGGTTCTTGGAGGGGATGTTGAGCTTGTTGCGGAGGGTTCTCTCGCTAATGCCCAGAAGCTGTGCGGCTTTGCGGCGATGGCCATCTGTTGTCTTCAGCGCACGTTCGATTGCAATCTCTTCGAGCCTGCCGAGATTGAGTGGCAGCGATTCGGAACTAGACTCTACCGGGATCCCTGTTCTGGCTTCGGGTCCGCCGGACCCACTCTGCGAGCTGACAGCGGTTCGCACCCGATCGAAGTGCTCCATTCTCGGCTTGCCTCCGGACAAGATGACTGCACGCTCAACTACGTTGGCTAGTTCGCGCACGTTACCTGGCCAATCGTACTCTTGGAGGAGCAACATCGTCTTTTCGTCGATCGGCTCGGTAGGTACATCCAGTTCGGTGGCAACTCGCATTTGGAAATGGCGCACTAGTAGAGGAATGTCTGCTCTTCTTTCTCGGAGTGGAGGGGTGTGTATTGGAACAACGCTCAGGCGGAAGAACAGGTCACTTCGAAACCGGTCTGCCTCCACTTCTTCCTCTAGGTTGCGGTTCGTAGTGGCAACCAACCGAATATCGACACGGATGGGTTGCGTACCGCCGACTCGTTCAAACTCCTGCTCTTGGATCACCCGCAGTAACTTGGACTGCAGGTCCAGCCGCATCTCGGAGATTTCATCCAGGAGCAGCGTTCCCCGATTTGCCCGCTCGAAAGCACCAAGAGAACGAGAGGATGCGCCAGTAAAGGCACCCTTCTCGTGACCGAAGAGTGCGCTTTCGACCAATCCCTCGGGCATTGCTGCGCAATTGAGCGTAATAAAGGGATTCTCAGCGCGGGGGCTCTGCTCGTGAATCGCGCGGGCCAGGAGCTCCTTGCCGGTACCGGATTCTCCTTCGAGTAGTACGGTCGCCTTGGTGGGAGCCACCTGCGCAACCATATCCAGCACGCCTTGTAACGCGGCACTCTCACCGATTATGGCCCGTCTACCCTTGAGCGAGCTTAGTTCCCGCCGGAAAGAGCGGTTTTCCTTGCGCAGGCGCGTCAGCTCTATGGCTTGATTCACGGCGATGCGCAGTGTCTCGGTTTGTACTGGCTTCGTCAGATAGTCTATCGCGCCGCCGCGCATGAGTTCGACGGCGTTCTCGATGCTCCCGTATCCGGTCATGATTATGACCGGTATTTCGTGCCCCGACTCTTCGAGCCGATTGATCAAATCCATGCCGCTAGCGTCGGGCATGCTGTAATCGGAAATGACCAAATCGCAGGGTGCGTTGTTCACCTTCTCGATTGCCTCATCCACGCTGGTGGCAATCACAGCTTCATGGCCAAGGCTGACCAACGCATTCTCGAGCACGACACTTACTGGAGCTTCGTCATCTACGCATAGCACGGTTGCCATTGATCTAACGCTCCACCTGCGGCTTGAGAACTGCACCTAACCTACCGATGCCAGACAGAAGCGGCAACTACTGCCGGTGATGCAAGTTACGAGAGATGATAGTCAATCACAGTTGTATCACATGCTTCAGCACCGGCGACCAGGTATTCGAGAGTTCTATTTATGCACTTCGAGCCCTCGCAACCGAACTCAAGCTCGGTGCTGCAGCGTCGATACAGGCCACCGCAGGTGATTTCAGAGCGGAAGGCGCCGACGCACTAAACAACTAGGCCGCGCTTCACTTGAATCTGCTCCCATTTAGCGGTTTCGTGCATCGCCGTACTTGCGAGACCGTGCTGCAAAGGAAACCGATCCGGTCCAACCTTAGACTTCGCAAGACATCAAGCGGAAACCTCAAGTATTTGGTCCAGTTTGCCGAAAGTAGAGAGTACAGTAGGATGGTTCACGTCCATCATTTTGGCAGGGAAGACAACCAGCCTGTACGCTCTTATGCCGGAGGAAACTTGACGGTCGAACCGACAGATCGAGGTCATGTACGACCTTCAAAAACAAACAGGCCGAGCGACGCAGCGGCCGGGAAACAACTCGATGCCAAAACGAAACAGGCACCGAGAATCCCCAACACTGATATCGACAGGGTGGAGGTCTCATCCGCCGCACAGGAACTGCAAGAATTGACCGGATCCGAGCGTATCAACACCAACACGTTACCGGCTCAGCGAATACAGGAGATTCTGAAACGGGTCTCAGACGGATTCTACGACAAGCCTGAGGTTATCGAAGAGACGGCTCGACGCGTGGCCGAGGATATCGGCGAGAAGAGCTGACGGGCTAGTTAGGAAGGAATTCAGGAAGGACAATCAAACCGTAGCCAGGACTTCGACAGGCGGGCTTCGCCGCCGACGCTTGGCTTTCGGCCTACTCACCAAGATCCTGTGGGAGGGTCGCCTCGATTTTTCGCGATATAGTGCTTCGTCTGCTTCCCTCAACAGCTCGTCGAGACTCTCTTCGGCGCCCGTAACCACGGTGGTCCCAATGCTCATAGAGAGTTCATATTCGAGCTCACCCGTTTCATTGACTTGGGCCACGCAATCCTCAATCCTTTGCCTCAGGGCGACTTCGCCAAGATCATCTATGTCGAACGCGAAGGCGACAAACTCATCTCCGCCGAACCGTGCTACGATATCCGAGTCCCTGAAACAGGACTTCAGCAACTCGGCGGTCTTCGAAATGGCACGGTCTCCCTCTTCGTGGCCGTGCGCGTCGTTTATCTCTTTTAGGCCGTCCAGGTCAGCGCTCAAGATCAGCGATCGTTTTCGCTGACGCTTTGTCATCCGCAGGTGGGAATCAGCCAGCGTCCAAAAGCCCCGCCGATTCAGAAGCCCCGTCAAAGGGTCCGTCATGGAGAGATCCCGCAACTCCATCAGTTGACGGTGGCGATCAACCGCACACCTGAGGGAGTGTGCCATAGAATGAGGAGTCACCTGTTCCCTAATCTGGTAGTCCTGCGCACCATGACGGACAGCCTCTTGAGCGCGCAGCTCATCCACTATTTCGACCACAACTATGATCGGAATTCGTGGCGCCAGACTCGAGAGAATCGCGAGGGAATCGAGCCCAGATGCGTCCACCAGATGCAGATCCATCAGCACAACGTCGAACGCTTCACAGCGTAACCGCTCGGCGCCGGCGCTGATCCGATCCACCGTTTCTATTCTGAGGTCCCCATAGCTCGAGATTTGGACCATCTGCCTGAAGAATGCCGCATCGGAATCGTTGGCTGACATGATCAGTATACCCGAACACGGCGACTGTTCGTCCACAAAAGCCGTGGGGAGTGTCATATCTCCCAGCGCTGCCTGACAGGTGGATGGCATCGGTAGACTTTGCTCCATTCGTTCGTTCACCTTGGCCAGATTGCTTCAGTCCACCAATTAGCAGAAAGCGTGCCGATGCGCTGATTGCCAGAATCTGCCGCGTTAAGTTCTTACCACATAAGATGTTACAATGGTCCACCACGCCAGCTCCGGGCGTATCTCCGAGCCAGAGCGAACTCGCGAGCGGAAGAAGCTGCCGGCTCAGTTGTCCGCTTCGAATAGGTCCTGAATCGACTCCCTCCACTCTACCAAACGATCGGCCACGCCGACGGAATCTAAGTATTCATGGTTTACGGAAACGAAGCACCCGTCCTCATATCGAGGATCCAGTTCTCTAACCAGTACGTCCGCGATATGCACCGCCGTTGCAGCATCCATTGTAGGGCAAGTGAGACCATCAGGAGCATGGTGGTGAGCGACGGCCTCCACCACCGCACGCGGTAATCCCCAAATGCCCAGCAAATAACCACCAATTTCCGCGTGCGTTGTGCTCAACTCCTCACGCTCAACCGCGCTCATGGGTCGACCCTCCGTGGATGCCCGTTCTACCACTGTCCGGAGCACGTCTGGCGACTTTGCTGCGAGCACGAGCTTGCCAACGTCGTGTAGCATCCCGGCCATGAAGGCATCGCCTGCCTCTGCCTTGTCGCGAAGTATCGTTGCCGATGCTCGAGCAACACTCAAGGAGTGCTGCTGTTCGGCGGCGGCCGAGAAACCGGGAATGTCTCCATTTTGCTTGAATGCCTCGAATACACCCGCGGTGAGTGCCATGCTCTTGATGACGTCGATACCGAGTCGCGCTACTGCCTCATCGATGCTCACAGTATCCACGTGGGCGCCAAAGAAAGCAGAACGAACCATTTGAAGCACTTTTGCACTCATTGCCGAATCCTGCTTCAGGATCTCAGACACTTCAACAATGGAGGTCTCTTCGCGGGCCAACAGCTCGACTAGCTGCGTGTAGACTTTGGGAGTGCTCGGGAGCGATTCGATCCCACCCGCCAGGTGCTGCAGCTTGGCGTCAGACATCAACTGCCGAAGGCCACATAGTCGGTCGAGGGTTGCCTCGAGTAGCGCGACGTCAAATGGCTTGGCTAGAAATTGGTGCGCTACCTTCGCGGCTCTGAGTGCCGCACTTCGGTCGCTCTGTCCCGAGAGGATGATACGTACCACGCCGGGATCTAGATCGCGCACTCGTTCGAGCAGACCTGCGCCGTCCATGCCGGGCATGCGCATGTCTGAAACGACGATATCGAAGCTCGCGGATTCCATGACTTGAAGGGCTGAAGTCCCACAATCGGCGAACGCAAGCTCCCATTCGGGCCTGCGTCGCGTGAGCAGTCTTCTGATACCGTCCCTTAGAAATGGTTCGTCGTCGACGAACAACAGCCGCGTACTCATCTCACCAGTCCTCCTCGGCCCCGTTTTTCAGGCTCCACCGTCAACCCTTCGCTGTTCTCGCGGAATGGAAGGAGGATCGTAAACACCGCACCCTCGCCTATCTCCGACTCGGCGTCTATCGAACCGCCGTGCTTGTCTACGATTACAGACCGAGCCAGGGAAAGTCCCTGACCAGTGCCCTTTCCCGTTGTTTTGGTAGTAAAGAAAGGAGTGAATATCGCGTGCAGGAGGTCGGGCGGAATCCCTACGCCGTCGTCACACACCCTGATCTCGGCAAACTCGTCACGTTTCCTCGTCGTGATTGTTATTTGGCCCATCTCTCCCGGTGAGCCTGCTACCCTGTCGGCTATCGAATGCGCCGCATTGGTCACCAGATTCAGGATGACCTGGCTGAACTCATGAATCCAGCACGAGACGCTCGGCAGTCCCTCGTCGAAGTCGAGCTCGACCTCCGCCACGTACCGCCACTCGTTCCGACACACGGCAACAGCATTTTCGATCACCCGATTGATGTTTGAAAACGTCCTCTCATCAGCTGCGGGATGGAGGAACTCTCTTAGCGCTCCCGCAATCCTGTTTATGCGACCCAATCCCTCCAGAGTCTGCTCCAGCGCATCAGGGATTTCTCGTTCGAGATCAGCAACTCCGGATTGCTCGGTTTTGGCGGCGAGTTCGGCGATTGCGTCTTCGACGGCTTCACCGCGGCATGAACAATCCACAATGCGTTCGCCGGCCCGAACCAATTCTCCGAGCACCGCCAAAGCATCGCGGAGATAGTGCACGTTGTCGTTGACATACTGAGTGGGAGTGTTGATCTCATGTGCGACTCCCGCAGCTATCCGGCCAAGTCCTTCCAGTTTCTGAGCATTTACGCTCTCGGTGGTTGGGCGGTCCGGGTCGGCGGAAGTGTTAAGGGATACCAGGGCACCGGCCACCTTTCCATCCATCGTGAGTGGCATTGTGTCAAAGTCCAGCGACCTTCCGTTACCTTTGTTCAATTCCGTAAGATCGCCCCGGCCCTTGCGAGCCACTCCATCGCGCAGGCAACCTCGGATAGGGTTCGTTTCCTCATCGGCGGGCAGCTTCAGCACTTCCTCTATGGGACATCCCAGAACATCGTCTATCTGGCGCCCAACGATTCGTACCGCGGCCGGACTCGCATACCGGAGCACGCCGAGCTCGTCCACCGCCAATACAGCATCCTTGACGGTCTCGAGCACTCTGCCTGCAAACGAGATTGGGTCGTTCACAACGAACGTCATCTAGTCCTTCCTCTGAGCTGACTAATCCTCTTTTAGTCAGCACATGCGCTCCGATCGAGAAGACTCGGGATGTTGACAAGGATCGGCTGATCATCCGGATTCTTGAGGATCTCCCGTGCGGTCCTAAAGAAACCGGCACCGCCGCCGATCTTATAAACGGATGAGAGTGCGCCCGCGCATTGTGTGGGGGAGCTTGCGTGTACCGATTTGAGGAATGACCCACGTGGACAAGGGAACTCTGGACGGAGTCGTGGCTGGCGTACTGCTCGTGGGAGGCTCCGTTGCGATGGGCTCAGGGGTACAGATTTTTTTGAGCCCCTCGTCCTTGCTCATCGTTTTCGGAGGCACCCTAGCTGCGACCGCGATCCTAAAAGTCAGGCTCAGCACGAGTCCTTATCAAACAGCTTGCTGGGAACGCGAAAGAGTTTTCGAACATTCGTTACGTCGGCCACCGTTTATCATCGCGTAAACGCGCCATTACGGCTGCCGCGAGTTCATTCCAGTCGCGAAAAATCTCGACGCTCATGTCCCGACTCGCCAGCGTCTGCTGAAACATCTGTGCCATTCCGAAGGAGTGGTCACTCGGGGCAAAGAATATCTTACCCTGTAGGCCTTTGGTGGTACGCACCTCGGAAACCAAGGCGACGATCTCAACAGCATCCGATGGTTCGATTACGATGTGATCGGCTGCACTCATGTCCACAATGTCAACGAAACCCGACGGAACGGTGTCGTCGTCCCGCACATTTTCGAGGTTTGTTATTGCCTTTCCGTTGGATGCGCCGTTCTCTCTCCGCCTAGAACGCGGATTTGCCGGTCAGTTGGCGACCGATCACCAGCTCGTGCACGGTCTCTGTTCCCTCGTAGGTGACGACTGTCTCCAGATTCAGCATGTGACGCATCGAGTGGAATTCAATAGTGATCCCCGCACCACCCAGTAAGTCTCTGGCGTCCCTTGCAATGTCCAAGGCCGTGCGGGTGTTGTTCCATTTTGCCATCGACACCTGCGAGTGGTGCATCGTGCCCGAGTCCTTCAATCGTCCCAGCTGTAGGGCGAGTAGCTGCGCGGTCGTGATCCCACGACTCATGTTCGCGAGCCGTCTCTGCACTGTCTGAGTTTCTGCCAGAGTTCGACCAAACACCACCCTGGTACCGGAATACTCGCGCACCTCGTCGAAGCACGCGATCGCTGCGCCAATTACGCCCCAAGCTATGCCGAACCTAGCCTGCGTCAGACAGCTAAGAGGACCCGCCAGTCCTTTGACGCCCGGCAAACGGTTCGCCTCGGGCACTTTGACGTTGTCGAAGAAAAGCTCGGACGTTACAGACGCCCGCAGCGAGTACTTCTTGAGAATGTCGCGGGTTTCGAACCCCTTCATGCCTTTTTCAATGAGAAAACCCTGGATGCCATCGGCAGTGTCAGCCCAGACAACCGCAACGTCGGCGACAGATCCGTTCGTGATCCACATCTTTGCACCGTTCACGACCCAGTCGCCTCCGGACCGGTGCGCCTTCGTTTTCATGGTGCCCGGATCCGAGCCCCCGTCCGGCTCGGTCAATCCAAAACAACCGATCTTGTTACCTGCCGCCATGTCGGGTAACCATTGTTGCCTCTGCTCTTCCGAGCCGTACGAGAGGATCGGATACATGCAGAGCGAACCCTGGACCGACACAAAACTCCTCAGACCGCTATCTCCCCGCTCGAGTTCTTGGCAGATCAATCCATACATGACATTGCTCAAACCAGCGCAGTCGTAGCCCTCTAGATTGCACCCGAACAGTCCCAAATCGGCAAGCTCACCTAAAAGCTCTTTGGGAAAACGGTGCTCGTCGAACGCAGTGGGCAGAAGTGGGATGGCCTTCTCATTTACGAACCGGGCTACTGTGTCCTGTATCTGACGTTCGTCCTCACTCAGAAGCGACCGTACGTCATAGAAATCGTTGGGATTGGGACTGCTCATCTGTTGGGCCTCATAGATCGTGGATATCCATTTCACCGCTTTGCTGCACTTCACCTATCAACTGTGCAATCCGGCGTCTCACGTTCTCTACGCGCGGCAACAATTCGGGATCGGCGTCGCTCCAAAGATCTACGAAAAGATTGTAGTTGTGGATAGCTGATTCTCTACTACCCTTTTGCTCGTTGAGTTTCCCCAGCCGCGCATGGGTGTCGGCGCGCCATGCGGCGTCGGGGTAGTGGGCGCTCGCCAGCAGACTCGTTGCCGTCGGCCCGAACCCGACCTCGGTCTCGCCGAGGAATCGCTCATACGCTGCAATGGCGGAGTCAGCCTGATCACTAGCTTCATAGGCGCGGCCGAGAAGTGGGAGAACGACCTTCGCATAAAGGGCAGGCTCTCCGACAAGTGCGCTCCTGAGCTCGAGTATGGCGTCGGAAAAACGTCCCTCTGAGAGCGAAATCGCACCCTCAACGACACGCCGCTGTGGGTCGACTCGGCGCCGTAGCTCGAATTCCACCGTTTGCGCCCATTCACGAAGGAGCTGCCGCGCCTCGTCGGTTCGATCGGTCAAAGCGTAGAACAGTGCGATGTCGAGGTATGGCCGAGCGAGCGGGTCGAGTTTTCCCAGCTCAAATCGTCGAAGTGCGCCTGCTACTTGGCTCGCTGCGTCTTCCACGCTTTGCCCGACTGACACGCTGATAGAGGCACCCGACGCGGTTGCGACAAGGTAATCTCTGGCGGCATCCGCCTGCGTGAAGTGCTCCAACGCCTGGGAACGATATCTGGCTGCCTCTGCCAGCTTGCCCTCATTGGTGGATATGGCCTGAAGGTGCGCGAAAGCCCTGGCCCGCGCCAACGGATCGCTTACCTGTGTAAGAGCCTGCAGTGCGCTCACGGCACTCGCATAGTCTCTCTGCCCGTACGCCAGCACCGCCTGCTGGCGAAGAGACCGCGCCGTCGCGTTAGGGAACCGATCAGCCAAGCTCTCGAGCGTCACCTTTGCGTCGGCGAACTTTCCAAGCGCCACTTGCACCTGAATGAGATTGACCAAGCTTATCGCGCTGCTGCCGAGTCGGAACGCGCGAATGTAACACGACTCAGCGCGTAGCGGTTGGTGCTGGGCCCTAAATACGGAACCGAGGTTTTGCCACGCACGAAATTCGTCGGGGTATGCTTCCACAGCAGCTTCATATGCGGTGCGAGCTTCGTCCAGTTCGCCCGTGACGCCGTAGTAGTAGGTGCCCATCGCAAGCAGTCGCTCTCTTTCGGTCAAGCGATCGCGATGCTGGAATGCCCTTCTGCGTGCCGTGAGATTGCGTCTGGGGCTCAAGCCGAGGTTGCCGACAACGATCCCGATCGTGCGATGCGCCATAGCGAACGCGCTGTCCGCGTTTACTGCCTCTTCTAAGAGCGAGAGGGCACCTAGCTCGTCACCGCCGTCCCGTAACGTCTCCGCCTGTGTGAATTTTCGCAGCGCCTCCAGCGACGGAGTCGTGACTCGGACCAGGCTCGGACTGGCGCGAATTGCTTTCAGTGGCTCGCCGATCCGGTCTCTGAGGGCGGCCGATAGGCGGTCGAGAGCTTCTATGATCTGACCTTCATCCGCTGCCGTTTCGCGGACTGACGCAAGAACTTCGGCGTTCACCGAGGACACCATGTTGGCCAACAACACGTAGCCAGATCCCAGCGGGCGAATCTCTCCTGTTACCACCGCCTTGCCTCCCTCGCGTTGGGCGACTTGGCGGGCGGCTGTCACGTCAAGGCGCCCTAGAGGGGTGCTCTCCATTCGCTTGAGCACTTCGCCGATCACTGCTGCGTCTATCAGGCTGAAGGCTCGTGACTGACTTAGATCGACTCGAAGTGCCTCAGTGATCGTAGGCCCCAATGTCGAGTCTTCGGTTCGGTTTTCGAAGTCTGCCAGAATGATCCTGTTGCCCGGTTCGAGGACCCCGGTCGACAGTAAGGTACCGGCAGGCCCTATCCCCAATGTTCGCATTGACAGATACGTCGCTCTCGCTCACTCGTCCTCGCTGGACTATTGCCGTCGAGACCATTATCGGCAGTCCGGCGATCAGCAGCGCGATTGCACCAGGAACGACCCACGCAGGTAGGCCCACGAAGATCATCAGCGCATAGACCAGGGGAACCACGATCGAGGAAGCAACACCGAATAGTGCTGCCACTGCGACCGGATGTTTCCACCGGGGCTGGCTCTCCACTGGAGAGGATGTGAGATCGTTTGCGAAGTCTTTTGCAGTCGAGTACCGATCTTCTGGTTCCTTCGCCAGCGATCGGATCAATGAGTCCGCAATCCGCTTGGGCACAGCTGCGCGCACGCTAGTAATCGGAGGTGCGTGCGCTGTGAGGTGTTGGAGAACGACGCTCGCGGTAGTGGGTCCAGTGAACGGAGGCCGACCGGCTAGCATTTCGTAAAGGAGACACCCGAGAGCGTAGATGTCGCTCCGGCCGTCAATACAATCCTCGCCCGACGCTTGCTCGGGCGACATGTACTCCGGAGTGCCAATGGCGAGGCCGGCCTGGGTTATTTGATCGCTGCCGGCAGCGGTGATGGTGCGTGCGATGCCAAAGTCCGCCACTCGCGCATGTCCGGCCGCGAGTAAGATGTTCTCGGGCTTGATATCCCTATGTACCACATCGTGGTCGTGCGCGAAGTCGATTGCATCAGCCACCTCGCAGGTGATCTGAATTGCATCATCGATGGGCAGCTGCTTCTCTCGGTGGAGCCGATCGCGTAACGACTCTCCCTTCGCCAATGGCATGACGTAATAGAGAACGCCGTCCGCCTCGCCCGAGTCGAGCAGCGGCAAGATGTGGGGATGATCGAGTCGCGCCGTGACCTTTTCTTCCAGTAGAAACCGATTCGACCCAAGTGCCGGCGTCAGCTCGGGGCGCATGACCTTAATCGCCACCTTCCGCTCGTGCCGGAGATCCTCGGCTAGATAAACGGTTGCCATACCGCCGCTGCCGATTTCCCGCTCAATTGAGTAGCGATCGGACAGGGCTGTCTTCAGTTTGCCAAGGCCGGTATTCATAACCGGTAAAGATGTACCAGTTAGCCGTAAATGGCCAGGCCTTTGCGAAAGCCGAGGCCGGCAGAGGCAGTGTGTTGTTGCGAGCTACATCCAGGCGTCGAGATACGCCTACCACGCCTGCTCGGCGTCGCCGAACGTGTCCGACACGGCCGCCAAATCCCGGTGCCGGCCGAGCTCACCGTAGTGGTGACCGCGTTATTGGGCTGGATCGACGAGGGTATCCAGTCGCTCCTTCCCAACCGCGCCTACGACCTTCGAGACGTCGGGTTCAACGCGCTCGCCGGACTGATGGCGATAGTGGCTAGCCTACTTCTGGCGCTAGCGCGGCGGATGGACTTTCGGCGTCGGTCCAAATCGCGACGTTCCGGTTAGTGATGATCGCGTCGGGAACACACCTTTGACATAGTTTTCGTTCACCGGCATTCAAGTGCCGCTCTCCTCAATGCACCTCAGCAAGCATGTCGCACGCCTTGCGGATCGCAACCGCG
>JBDHHK010000062.1:0-21466 GCA_039589395.1 Gemmatimonadota bacterium | reverse complement strand
AACCGCTTCCCGCAAGGTGCTGTTATCTCGTACAGAGGGGTATTGCCCGATCGGTACCATGATCTCGCCGACCCGTTTCATCTCCCCCACCTCAGAAACTGTCTCCGAGTTCATAAAGCTTACCATCCCTTCTTTCGCAGGATGTCGGACATCTTCTCTGCAATGCGCTTGTCGTCCAGCGTAGATCTCTTGAGGGCCGCATCCTCGATATTTGCGACGAGTGTTTCTATGTCCACCGGTTTTTCGAGAAGATCCAGTGCACCCAACTTCATTGCCTCAACGGCCTGCTTCAACGTTGCTTGACCCGTGAGCAAAATCACCTGCAGGTCCGGATTGATATCTAGGAGGGCATTGAGTGTTTCTATGCCGTTCATTCCTGGCATAGCCATGTCCAGCACGATCGCGTCGAAAGCTCTTTCCCTTGCTTTCGCTACAGCTGTCTCGCACGAAGTCCTCCTCATCATCCACTAGTAGGACATGGCACTCTGGCATCTTACTGCCTCCTACATGGGTGGTTAGTCAGCGTGTGCATGTACGGGCGCGCTATTGGGCTACTTCATCAGTAGCCGCAAGGAGTGAGCGGACCAGAACGTCGATATCAACAGGCTTCATGAGGTAGTCGAATGCTCCGAGTTCCATTCCTTTTGCCACGTCTTGCGCAGAGCCGTGGCCGGTAAGCAGAATCACTTGCAGCTTCGGGTGCTTCTCCTTGATCCTCATGATGACTTCCAGCCCGCCGATCTCCGGCATCTTAACATCGAGCAAAACCACATCGCACAGTGTGGTATCGATATATGTCAGTGCTTCCGCACCAGTCGTGACACCCGTCGCCTGGAACCCTCTGAGATTCAGACGCTCCTCGAGAGCGCTAACCAGCTCTTCTTCATCATCCACGATCAACACGCGAAGACCTTCCATAACGTCGCTCCTAGGCAGACGGCTTGTCTTTTGGCAGGGTTACGGTAAAGCAGGTTCCTTCGCCGACCTGGCTCTTCACGGTTACCTGCCCGCCCAGTTTCTGCACGATTCCGTACGTAATTGATAATCCCAGACCGGTACCGGAGCCCTTCTTTGTCGTAAAGAACGGGTCGAAGATATGGGCCATATCATCTTCAGAGATACCAACACCGTCGTCCGCTATGCTGACAGCGACGGAATCATTGCCAACAGACTGAATACCGATCTCGAGGCGGCCGCCGTCTTCCATTGCCGCAAAAGCGTTGTTGATGATGTTCAAGAACACCTGCTGCAATTGGGCGCGATCACTCACGACTGTGGGCGGTTCCTCGGGGTAGTTGAAACTGATCTTGATACTGCGATACGACGCTTCCTTCTCTAGGAAACTCAGTACGTCTTTTATCAACTCATCCAGGTCGATATTGCCCCATTGTACCTCCATGTGCTTGGCGAAACCAAGGAGGCGATGCGTTATTCTGCCACACCGCTCGGCCGACTTGAGAACCGAGTTGACCAAGGCGACGAGTTTGTCCTTTGGTGGCAACTCCTCCGACAGCATTATGTAATCCTTGAGGAGTCCCGCCTTCTGATTGATGATCGAGAGCGGGTTGTTGATCTCGTGAGCAACGCCAGCTCCCAGCCGTCCTATGGCGGCCATCTTGTTCGTGTACTCTGCCTTGTGGAACAATGCAGCCCGTTTGAGATCAGATTCCCGCACCTGATTGACCATGCGCCGAGTACCCAGCACGATCACCGAGAGTATCAGCACTATGCTGATGACTAGGAACGCCAACAGGTTGCGGTTTATCGCACCGAGACCCTCGCCCAAAACATCCTGAGGGCTCATCAGCACCAAAGTGAACGGCGATCCATCGATCTGCGCGTAGCTAATTATGCGTGATTCGCCGGCCTCGTCTTCGGTCTCGATAATCTCAGGTCGGGTACTACTCGGTAGAGCGGGGATACCGACCGTGTCCAGCACGGCGCCATAGAACCGGGATGGTGTTTGTAACACTCCATTTCGGTTGACGATGAACGCGTCGCTAGAGGGTTGGGCTACAAGAGAGAGAGCAAGGCGATCGATTACATCGGTATCAATCGTCGCGCGCAGCACGAACCCGGGTTCTGAACCGAGATCTTGTTGTATCGCGATAATAAAATGGGGAATCTCTCGATACCCCATGAACACGTCGCTTACAACTCTACCCCGTATGCTGACCTCTAGAAACCAGTCGTGGTCGGAGTAGCTTCTGCCTTCGAGCTCAAACGGGCCGGCATACGCCACCTGTACGCCGTCCCTATTTACAACACCGAGATCAACATAACCGCCGAACGCCTGCTTTAGGTTGGTGAGCGTGCGTGAGAGTGTTGCCGGGTTACGAAGCTGCTCATATGACTGTTCGCGCAGTACCATGTCGAGAGCGGATACGTGTGCTGTAAGAAACGATTCCAACGATTGCTTGCCATTGGCCGCGAAGCGGACCATGGGCCGCGTGATCTCAGCCCGAAATGCCTCCCGGTACTGGTACGAGCTCACGCCAGCCATGATGAGAAGCGGCACCAAAGCAACGAGCGATGCTGACAGCGCTGTTGTCGTCAGCAGCTTACTGTATCGTCTCTGCGAGATCAACGCGTGAGGGCTAGTCTCGCCCTCATGACTCTGGGTCATTACGACTCGTTGCGTGCGCGACCGGCGTTCTTGACTACCTCCATGAGGTGAGCGATGTCGACCGGCTTGCGAAGATAGTCGAACGCTCCCAATCTGCGAGCTTCCTCCTCATCTTTGTCGGAACCGTGCCCAGTCATGATGATGACCGCAATCTTCGGGTACGTTTCCTTTACCTGCCTCAGCACCTCCATACCATCCATGCCAGGCATACGGAGATCGAGAACCATAACGTCAGGAACATCTTTCTCGATCATCGACAATGCTTGTTCACCGTCGAGTGCCACATCGCTTCCTAGATCGCGCATCTCCATTCGCTCGGCCATGGTTCTAACGAGGTCCTCTTCGTCATCCACGAGCAGAACTTTGATGGCGCCGGCAGCTGCATCATCGGAGTCGTCACCTTGGGCGTCGGATTTGTCCGCTGCAGCCTTTTCCAATACCTCTCGACTCATTTCTGGCATCCCACCTTCGGCAAACGCCGCCGCCATCGCACTCGAATCCATCTTGGCCTTCGAGTCTTTCACGAAATTGACGCTTTTCTCCCACGCGGACCTTATCGTCGAGAGGATCTGATTGGTATCGGCCGGCTTTTGCAGGTATTGAAATGCGCCCAACCTTCGGGCCTCTTTCTCTTCCTGCTCCGATCCGTGCCCGGTCAGAATGACCACTTGTACGTTGGGATGCTCGTTCTTGACCTGTTCCAAAACCTCCATGCCATCTATGCCCGGCATACGAAGGTCGAGAACCATCACGTCGGGTGCCTCGTCTTCCACCATCTGTAGCGCCTCACTGCCGTTCAATGCGACGCGACTGGTGACGTCACGCATCTCCATGCGCTCCGCCATTGTCTTCACATAATCTTCTTCGTCATCTACGAGCAACACCTTGATCTTGTGCATTAGTTCCTCTCGGTTTCAAACCTGGTGTCGGCGGCTGGCAGCACGAGCGGCCTCTCACCGGTACCATGCAATTCATATCTCCTTATCATCTTTCACCGGCGAGCGGAAAACGAACCTGAAGTGGCTCGATACGCTCTCCGTCTCGACCTCGGCACCTAAAAGGTCGAGGCCCTCCACCACGCTCTTCCAGGCCGCTGCATTCCTGGGCGCCGGAAGAGCGGTTGCACTCCCTGTCTCCACAGCGAAGTCAACCGTAGGAGTGTTACCAGTCCGGCCAGAATGCATAACGACCGTACCGGGCTCCGGCAACTGCTCCAAACAGCATTCCACGCCAGCGAAAAGAGCCATCTCGATGTGCAGTCGATTCACCGGCAACGAGACGTTCTCTTCGTCCTGTTGCACCAGCAATTTATGGCCTTTTTGTTTGGCCAACCGGCCGCACATCAACGCCACGTGATTTGTCTCATCGAACAGGGATACTCGATCGTGTTCGCGGTCCAGGCTGTGCGCGAATCGGTTGAGGGTAGACATGAGTTCGGCACCACGGTCGACTTGCGCGCCGATGCGTTCCACAGATTTCAGGAGTCGGTCCGGATTCAGCTTTCCGGTCTCTGCGTAGAAGCTGACCATATCTTCGATTAGTCCTGCCGACTCTTGGACTATCGCCAACACATTCCGGATCTCATGTGTGGTTCCGGCCGTGATCTTGGCTAGGAATGCTGCCTCACTGTTTTCGGTCGTGCTCATGATGAATGCTTTCTGACAGGCCTATCTGCTTCGCAGTCGGTCTCCCCTGTGATCTACCGAGGAAGACTCAGACATTGGAAACATGTCCGGCGGATTGCAAAAGCTGCTTCAGTTGATACAAAACGAGACAACCTGCCTCGTATCGATGCGCTTCTCGGCTTGGTGACGCGCGTCACACCACCGGTGCAAATCTAATCAATGCAACAACTTGGCACACTATCGGAGGTACCGCGCAGCCGGGCATTCCTGATGCAAATGCTCAGCCTCAGAATCACGGCGCGGGCTGACTAAGCCAATAAGGACGTATCAGGTAGGTAAGCAGGCCGCAATTGACAGAATGGGGCTCGAAAGAGACTCAAATAACTCGGAGGATAGGACGATGAAAACGCCAACTATCAGTATGATCGGGGCGGCACTGCTTGTCACCGCATGCGGGGACATGACTGGGCCAGGTACCACTAGTGGAGTTTCACTTTCATTCGCTGCGGGTAGGGTCGGTGGGCCACCTAGTGCAGCCGGAGGGTTTTTCAGCATGGCGCATGCGGCAGATACGTTCGCAGTTGGAGAGGACGAATTGATCATCTCGAGTGTTGAGGTGGTCCTCCAGGAGATCGAGCTGGAGAGAGCCAACGCAGAAACATGTGACTCGGTGACCGTCGGACACGACGATTGCGAGGAATTCGAACTCGGCCCCGTGTTGTTGGATCTTCCTTTGAACGGAGATGTGGCACAACTAGTCGCGATTCAGATCGACACCGGAACTTATGACGAGATTGAATTTGATATCCATAAGGTCTCTAACGATGACGCTGAAGACGCGGCGTTCCGGCAAGCTTACCCGCACATGGCGGGGCAGAGCATACGAGTCGAAGGCACGTTCAATGGTGAGCCGTTCGTCTATGAGACCGACCTCGACGAAGAACAGGAGTACGATTTGGTACCGCCTCTAGTGATCGACTCGGCTCCTGCCGCGACCAATGTTACGGTCCGGATTGATATCTCGACCTGGTTCCGCGATGGCAGCGGCGCGCTTGTGGACCCGACGAGCGCGAACAAGGGTGAAGTGAACGAGGGGTTGGTGAAGGAGAATATCAAGAACTCGATCGATGCCTTCGAAGATGAGGATGAAGACGGGGAAGACGACGAGGATGCTGACAGCTAATAGAGATCGAGGCACCTGGGGTCCGGGGCGATCAAGGCCCCGGGCCCCTGTTCGCGAGCCGGCGATGGTTAGCTTTCACTTGGATGCATTCTCTTGGATGAATGGTCCACCTGTCGATTTTCGGCAGCGACAGACTGATGGAGGACGATCGATGAGATCGACGCTTTTGGTTGCATTGACTTCTGCCGCGGTGTTGGCCTGCGGCGAACCCACTACACCCACCGTGTTCAAGACGGTGCAGGTGTCGTTCGCAACTCAGGGAGCAGGGACACCAATGCTCGCCAGTATAGTCGGGCTTGGGTCACTTCTCGACGACACGTTGGTGGTGGATGAAGACACGCTCGTACTCAGCAGCGTCGAAGTCGTGTTTCGTGAGATCGAGCTCAAGCGTTTGGAGGTCGCGGACTGCGACGTAGACCCAGAGCCTGAGGGTTGCGAGGAGTTCGAAGCCGGGCCCGTACTCGTATCGCTACCGCTCAGCCCAGGTGCTGACTCAGCGTTCGCTCTAGACATTCCTCCTGGTACCTATACGGAGATCGAATTCGATGTCCACAAGGTGAGCGACAGCGACGAGGAAGACGCCGCGTTCCGGCTGGCGCATCCGTCGTTTGTAGACAAGAGCATCAGAGTAACTGGAACGTTCAACGGTCAAGCGTTCGTTTTTGAATCAGATCTCGACGTCGAACAAGAGTTAGACCTGACCCCAGCGCTCGTTGTCGAAGATGCCACAACGATGGCCAACATCACGATCTTGGTTGACGTTGACGGTTGGTTCCGAGACAACCTCGGCGGGCTGATAGATCCAGCTACTGCGAACAAGGGCTTCGACAACGAAGGCATCGTGAAGGAGAACATCAAGAACACGATGGAAGCGTTCGAAGATGAGGACGAAGACGGTAGCGACTGACGTTGACGCTCATGCGTCAATGAGGAACGCCGAGGGAAACTAGTGAGCCAAGAGCTTGGTTTGGTGATCGTGAAAATCACAGAGTCATTCGAATCGCTCTGGAGTGAGCTGGCCGAGGAGTTGGTCGTGGAAGCGCGGTTCCATGAATCAGCCGAGGGTGCTGTAGCCGAGGTCGGCGGCCATGAACTTCTAATCCTTGCCGCGGGCGGTGAAGAAGCCGATGGTCTGGATGCGCTCACCGCGCTCCCCGAGGCAATCCGCGGCTCCGTATACGTAGTCGGTGCCACCACTGAACACCGCTTTGGCATCGAGGCAGTTAGGAGAGGCGCCGCAGACTATTTCGTGCTGCCTGCAGACGCCGATCTGTTGCGCCGCACGATTTCCGCGCGTATCAACGCATTCCGTGTCCAACTAGCTGCTTCCATTGGTCCATCAACTGACGCTTTCGATGCGATCGCGGGGAAGAGTCCTTCGTTAGATGAAGTACTGAATCGCGCGAGGCGGGTTGCGGAACACGGTGATGTGACCGTCCTGATCGGTGGGGAAACAGGTACCGGTAAGGAGTTGCTCGCCAGGGCGGTGCATGACGCTGGTCCCCGCGCCGCAGGGCCGTTTGTAGAGATCAACTGTGCCGCGATTCCACCGAACCTCCTGGAGAGTGAACTGTTTGGGCATGAAAAAGGGGCCTTCACGGACGCCCACCGGGACAGGGTGGGTCTGTTCGAGGAAGCAAATGGTGGCACTCTGTTCTTGGACGAAATCGGTCACCTCCCCCTGGATCTACAGGGCAAGCTGCTGCGTGCACTGGAACAGAAGCAGGTCCGACGTGTCGGTAGCACAGAGAACCGCGAGATAGATGTGCGAATCATCGCGGCAACCCACGTCGATCTGCGAGATGCAATGAACCGCGGAGAGTTTCGCGAGGATCTGTTCTACCGCCTAAACGTCGTATCGCTTCACCTTCCGCCGCTCCGCGAGCGGGGACACGACATCGAGCTACTGGCGCGTAGGTTTGTGGCTGGCCTTGCGGGTCGGTACGGACTACCAAATCCAGACATCTCGCAAGAGTTGATCACCAAACTTGGTCGGCACGCGTGGCCCGGAAATGTACGCGAGCTACGGCACGCCCTGGAGCGGGCTTTGCTGCTCTCTCCCTCGGGAACCCTTGACGCGAATGAGCTAGCCCTCGAGACAAGTACGTCGACTAGGTCAACTGATTGCGAACTTCCGTTTCCCGCGACTCTCAGAGAAATAGACTGTGCGGCCGCTGCGGCGACGGTCAGGGCATGCGGAGACAACAAGAGTGCCGCGGCGCGCCGGCTGGGCATTTCCCGCGCTCGGCTTCAGAGATTGCTCGATGGCTTGGACGATGAGGCTCACGATGCCTAGGGCCGCTGCAAGCTCAGCCGCGGCGGCGACACGCAGGGGGCGGTCATGGTGATGCGGCCGGGCGGAGGAGACGACCCTTTGAGGCGTGCACGGCACTCGATCGGAAAAGGCGAGTTCCGAGAGGCGGCAAACCTGCTGGCCGATTTGCGCGAGAGTCTAAGCGACTCGCCCGAGTGGTGGTTGTTGATGGCAATGGCCTCTTGGCGGCTGGGCAATTTTGCGGAGAGTTATGAGACTTCGCAGCGGGCCCTCCGTGGCTACAGGGGCCGCGGTGACGTCGATGGTGAAATGCGGGCACAGAATGTGGCTGCGGCGGGGGCATTCGCGCTGGGGCTTCTCGCTGATGCAGAGACCGGGTTCGAAAGAAGCCTGCATCTGGCGCGACAGCTCTCGGACAAGCTGCAGATGGCGCAATGCGCCAACAATCTGGGAAATGTCGCCTACTACAGGGACGAGCCGGTCGAGGCCCTGCGCCGCTACGGCCAAGCCGCATACCTCTTTGAGCAGGTCGGTTCTTTGCGCGGTATCGCGGAAGCGTGGCACAACGCGGGGGTAGTGTTACGCGAGACCAACGAAATAGAGGCTGCGCGGGAAGCATCGGACAAGGCGGTTGAGGCCGCGGAGCAGCTGAGTGAGCCGCGAATCATGGGATGGGCACTGGGTGGAAGCGGCGAGACTGATGTTCTCGAAGGTGATCTGCGCTTGGGGCAGGCGCGCACGGAACGCGCGCTCGAACTCGTTCGAGAACAAGAAGACCGCATCTCAGAGGTTGAGTGCCTTAGGGTGCTCGCCATAATCGGACGCAAGCGAGGCAGTCTCGATCATGCGGAAGTGTACGCGCGCGATGCTCTTTCTCTTGCGAAAGAGTTGCAGCATTCATGGATGATTGCCAAAGCCGCGGAAGAACTGGGGATCGTCTTGGACGCGCGGGAAGAGCGCGGCGCCGCGTCTGACGCCTTTTATACGGCGGCAGAAGCCTACGCGCAGACTGGCGCTGAGGTGAGAGCCGCGGCCGTACGCGAGATGATGTAAGCGAACAATGCTGAGTAGCCTAAGTGTTGAACGTGAAGGAATGGGTATGTCCCGCGTCTGAGGAAGACAGGATCGTAACCTGGCCAGTCGTCCGCAGAGTTTCAAAATCAGCTGCCGTGAAGGTCACGGTATGAACGTGCCCGCTCGCTGACGAGGCACCGTAACTTTTGCCTTGTGTAGACGCCACATCACTTTCCGGTATCGAGGCATTGTGAGAGTGCCCAGCGTCTACGGTCGAGACAGCGGTTACTACGCTATTGCTGTTGTTCGGATCGTTAGTTGGGTCGTTGTCCGGGTCGCTGGGCCCAGTCATTGGTTCGGCATCGGTACTGCAGGCGACGAGGTATGGCACACCTATTGTAATTGGGATTGATCTTCCTGCCACCATTATGAACTGTCTGCGATCGATGTTGCTCATGGTTCACCTCGCTTCTTGTCAATACCGGCCTTGAAGGCGCGATGCGCCCCTCGTTGATATTCGCCGATTTCAGCGGCGCTGCATATACGTGTGTGGAGGTGCCACGGTATTTGTTACATCTGACACGCGACTAGTCGGGCGGATGCTTTTGGCTTGGTGGGATTCTCTGCAAGAAATGCGTTGCTGAATCTTTTTCTGCGAAAATAGGCACTGAAATAATCCAATTAGCGTAAATAGGCGTTTCATGAGGCATTCAGAACTCTGGAAAGCGAGACGGAAGGATATGTTAGTAAGAATATTGACAAAGAACACACATACAGTAGAACGGGCAGTCAGGGTGGTATTGGGCCTGGTCTAACTGCCCTTCACACTAGCAGCTTGGTGTTGTCCCCTTTACACCCTGTTAGGGATTTCTACATGCCTGGTGAAAGCACAGTAGTGATTGCCGATGAAGCAGCCAAACGTCTTCAGGATCGATTGAGCAGTGAACTGGGCATTGTTTAAGAGCTTCGTAAACGCGGACCGAGTGGTTCGTCTTTCGGTCGCCTTTCTGTTCGCAGTTGTGGCGCCGTCCTGGCTCGCTGGGCAGGAATATCATGTAGACGTGGAGCAGGAGAACCTGGTCCGCTTCGTCTCTGACGCTCCCATTGAGGACTTCGATGGCGTCACCCAGCGTATTGACGGTTTTCTGGTCCTTCCCCAAGGCAATTTGGGGGTCACCGAATTGAGCGCCAGCGAGTTCTACTTCGAGGTGGATATAGCCAGCCTGGATACAGGCATCGGCCTCCGGAATCGACATATGCGGGACAACTACCTGGAGACCGATGAGTTCCCATACGCAACATTCGCCGGACGCGTGGTTCGAATCGACGAGGAGCCTTCGGGTCGTTTTCGAGCGCTCACAAAGGGGGTGTTTGCCGTGCACGGAGTAGAGAGGGAACGCGAGGTAGAGTGCACGGCCGATAGGGCCGGCCGGAGTCTGCGCATCAGCTGTGCTTTCCAGGTCAAGCTTTCGGATCACAATATCCCAATACCCAGGTTGATGTTCCTGAAGATCAATGAAGTGATGGAATTGGAACTCGACTTTTTCCTCGCACCCGCTGGAGGTGGTGAAAGGAGGTAGGTGTGTTATGTGAGCTTAGCGGTAGGAGCTTGGTTACTGCTGCGTTGGCGCTTGTGCTCTGTCTTTCCTCGGTGGCTGCTCAAGACCGGCCGCAGTGGGAGCGCAGGACGGAGGCAACTGAAGCCCCGTTAGCAGCGTTTCATGCTACTCGAGTCATTTCGTTACCCACGGCCGAGACATTGGCTGGAGGCGAATGGCAGTTCGAGATCTCCCATCGATTTTTGCCCGCGTTGTCAGAGGGATCAGACGCTCTTTGGGGTTTGGATGGTCCTGTGAACATGAGGCTGGGGCTCGGTTACGCTCCAACCAATAGGCTGTTGGTGACATTTGCCCGCAGCAACTTCATGGACAACTGGGACCTCCAGCTGAAATTCCGAGCGCTCGGAGTAGAGGCCGGCGGCGTGCCGATCTTGGTGGCTTTCCTTGGCGGAGCAGCGTGGAGTACGGACGTGCCGGGTCGCGATGCTGGGGACGCCGGCAACCGCCAGTACTACGGCCAGTTGATATTGAACACGGTAGTGGCCGACCGCGTGGCGTTGGGGCTCGTCCCCTCGTATCTCTACAACGTGCTGCTCGATGAAATCGATCCTGTTCAGGACTTCTATTTGGGCGTTTACGGGCAGGTGTTCCTCACGAACGTCTTGAGCGTAAATGCCGAGTGGACCATAGGAGAAAACAGAGCAGAACTGAGTAGTGATGCCGGCGCCGTTGGCATCGAACTCGAAACGGGTGGCCATTTCTTCAAGATCTTCCTGACCAATTCTGTGCGGCTTAATCCGAGCCAGTACCTCGTGGGGACAGACTTTCCCTTCGAGGCGGATGAGTTGCGACTTGGCTTCGCAATTACACGGCTACTCAGGTTTTGAGCCGCAATGTCTACGCACCTCACCAAGTGGAGGACCCTCATGGGCAGAACTATCACCTTTCCTTTCACGATAGCGGTTGCGCTGTCACTCACCGCTTGCGCAGAGAGCGGCACAGGACCCGACAACACCCCCAGTAATGGAGGAGATGGGGGAAACTCGCGGTCAATCGTTGCGGATCCATCGTTTGATAGCGTGGTCCAGGAGATATTCAACCGAAAAGGTTGTGCTGGCGGGTCGTGTCACGGCTCGGCCGCGTCGGCGGGATTGAGTTTGAGCGCCGGAACTTCATACGCCAACCTCATTAACGTTGCTTCCACGCAGACCGGAACTGACCGTGTGATCCCTGGGAACGCGACTGACAGCTACCTCATCGTGAAGGTTGAAGGGCGGCAGACTGTGGGGCAGCAAATGCCGCTCGGAGGTTCCGCGCTGGACAACATCGATCTGACCAACCTCAAGAACTGGATAAACGAGGGAGCCAAGAACAACTGAAGAACAACTGACACATATCGGCGGTCTCCCTCGGCTTGCCGGATGGCTGTTCGTGAGCTCATCTACGCGAAGGAGCGGCGCTCACTTGGCGCGTGCAGGCAATATTAGATGACACCTAACAAATCGCCCACGACTCTGCACCGAGGCGGGAGATCGCCATGGTAGCTGTATCCTCGACTTTGATCACGCTTGCTCTAGTGTTTTACTCGCTCGGCGTGTGGTCTGAGCGGATCGCCAAGTACCTGAAGCTCTGGCACGTGGGCGCGTTCTGGACGGGTTTCGGGTTCGATGTCTCAGGAACGTGGTTCATGCACCTCATGAGTGAAAGTCCCTTTGACCTTCGCGACTTTCACACACTCACCGGACAGATCGCATTGTGGCTCATGTTAGGTCACGCCCTATGGGCTACCAGCGTGACGCGCCGGGGGAGTGAGAAAGCTAGATCGGAATTTCACCGCTACAGCCTGTTCGTGTGGTTAGTATGGCTCGTGCCGTACTTCGGCGGCATGTATTTGGGGATGAGTGGGTAGGCTACGTATTGTGTGATAGCCACGATCTAAGCTGCCGTCGCCGGTAAATGACCTAGCCCTACTATGTGGTTCTCCTCACTCCGTTCCTGTTTAAGGGCCTCCTCCGCATCCAAAAAAATGAACGAATCAACAGCTGAGGTGCAGATGAGGTGCCACCAATGTCGAGTGGCACCCCATTTTCAGTCGCCCCTAGAACTTCACCGCTGCCTGTAAACCAAGCTGGTTGTTATCAGCCGGCGTAGCCCGATCACCCTCCATGAAGAAGTTGTACTCGATCTTGAAAGCGACCTTCGCCGTAGGGTAGTACGTGAACCCGAACACGAGTTCGCTCAGATCTCTATCTGTCGTCTCTGGACCGTCCGCTAGTTCTCTCGTGTCCAAGTAGTCGAGAGCACCGTAGCGAATCGTCGGGCGAAACTTGGAGTCGAAGAGACGCGATGCTTGGATGAAGAAGCCTGACATGTCACCGTCAGCCATTCCCGGAGTGTTCTCCGACTTTCCATTCGAGTATTCTCCGTAAAAATCGACCACCGGTGTGTTGATCAGAGCGTGGGCACCAAACAGCCGCAAACCGTACATCCCGTCGTCATCCCATTTTCCTGTGTAATACGATCCCCCCAATTCGACCACATCGCCGTACATCACATTCACGCGCCCACCCACAGCGGGGTTCTCGTTATTATCACGATATTGGCGACTACCGCGCAGCCTGCTGCCGTCGCCGAGTCCGTTGACGACATAGGCGTCAAACCCTACCGAAGTCTCGGGCGCGATATGCACGTAGCCATGGACGTCCACACCGACATCCTTCCATGCACTCACCCCAATTTCTCGCGATACCTGAGGCCTCGTGATCAGAAAGTTGGAGAGCGGATCGTGAAACTCGTCGAACCGATTGTAGGGTGTGAGGATCGCTCCGATTCTCACAGCAACAGTTGGCACGAACCAATAGTCGAGGTATGCCTGCTCGACAAACGTGTTGTTACCGCCAGTGCCACCGTGCTCGAGCTCGAACTCACCGAAATAGTAAATCTTGTCGTTGATCCAGCCATACGCATATAGCGCCAGGTAGTGGATGTCGAAGTTTTTCCGCCGGTCGGGTGTCTGGAAGTACTCCGTGTAGATATATCCGCCCAGCGAGGGGCTGTGGCTGATTTTCACGGTGTCGTCTTCCGTGGAGACGGAGTGCAGGTAAGCGACGATTGCTTGCTCGTCTTCGCTTGTGAGCGCAGCGTGCGCCTTCATCGAACGCACGATTCCCGGCCACTCCTCAGCTGAAAAGTCGGACGGGTCGTAGGCGGCGTGACACCGTCCACACTTGGTCTCGTACAGGACGGAGTCTTGTTGGGCGGAGGCCATTGCCGGTGCAACGGCCAGCGCTGCAAAAGACAATAGAAATGACCTCGAAACGAGAGTCTCGATCATGGTTACCTCTTGGGGGAGATGGATGGGAATAACGCCTTCGCAACTTGTTCGTTGGCAGGTCGCGCCAAGCACTTCCAAAAAAACCTAACTGAAATCGATTATTGGCTGAAGTGGTTAGTTTGTTAATTCCATAAAACCCAGACAGTTTTGAGTGTGACCGGCCTGGCGGGGGATCCCAAGCACGTGATCCTTACCTGAATCGCTATCGACGAAATTGGGGACTGAAATACTGAGAATAGCGCAACGATACGTTTCACGAATGATTCGGACTTCTAAAAAAGGGAGCCAGAGGGCGATGTCTGCAAAGATCTTGAAGAAGAACGCACATACAGTGGAGCGAATGAGCAGGTTACTGCTGGGTCTGGTGTCGTTGTCCCTCACATTCATGGGTACCAAAACCGCTTGGGGCGTTTTTGGGGGTTCCGTCAACCTGACATGTCCGGGGTCCCGGATCGACTTGCCCGAGCAAGCCGGAACCCGCTGACCATCATCAGAAGCACCAAAGCCTGCATCAGACTGAGGAGAATGGTGTCGAACCACGGGTTGCCGGTGAAACCGAAGGTGTGGTAGGCCAGGAAGGGGCCGAATGCCCGCCAGATGGCGGGGCGTCGTTGCACGACTTCGCCTGTGAACTGCGACACGTGCACGTCGGTGTCGTCCGGGTCCGAGAACCGGAAGCGGTATGTCGGTACCCGTGCATTAGAATCCATCCAGTACCCGGTGGATTCCTCCGGTGGCCCCGATGCCGTGCCCAATACTACCATTTCTCCCGCCTCACGAGCCTGGTCGGTCGACAGCCGTTCCAACCGTAGCCCTGAGTTTGCGTCGATGATGATGGGGTTTCCATCGCGCCGAGGGTAGGCGAGCCAGATCCGGTTTTCCCCGACGGCACGCCACTCGTACCGCTGAATTGGACGAGGACTTCGAGCCGCATCAGACGGAAACGCGGCGGCCACCGTACTGGCATCCGCGAGTTCTTCCCCAATCGCGATCCCTCCGCTCCATTCGAAATTGAAGGAGCCCTGTCCGCGGAAGCGCGGCTCGATGAGCCCGAGATTGAACCAGAGGTAGGCGCCCACCAGCATCTGACTGGCGAGGATCGCGCCGGATACTGGGGCGAAGCGCGCGTGCAGCCGTCGGGCTGGGCGAACATGGCGCGTCCAGCGGCGGCTCACCTTACGACGGTCGTACCATAGCGCGAATCCTACGCCCACGACCACCAAGGTGAGCAGGACCAGCGTGTAGAGCACTGCCGAAAAGAAGCGGACCCCGCTTCCCCACTGCCACACGTGCACGCTGAGGTAGGCCTTGTGGAACGCTGAGGCAAGCGGGTCGGTGCGTCGTAGCGTTCTCCCGGAAGCCCGCGACAGGACCAGGTCGCTGGGCTGATCCCCCTCCATCTCCAAAACCACCGCCGGCACGGCCTCGACTGCGTAGTAGCGGTTGAACTCCTCAGCTGAATGCAAAGACCTCGTCGAGGTCCTGGCGAGGGCCACATCCCCTATGCGCCGCAGCAGGTCGTCCGGGAGGGGATCCAGACGCTCACCTGTTTGTGCATCATAGACACGCTCCAAATCGAACGGCCCGGGTTTCACGACATATGCGGGACGGCCACCGAGCGTTTCCAGCCGGAGCCAGTAGATGCGGGTGATCCCATCGGACGCCAGAGAATCGAGAATCAGCGACGGAGGCAGAATGTTCCCACCCTCGAGTGAAACGTCGTTAGGGTGGTACGGCTCCAGTTCGTAGACGCCCTGGAGACCGTTGGGCAGGGTCAAACCGACACCGTGAAGCACGAATGAGGAGGCGATCCAGCCCACCAGTGGGACGAGTGCAGCCAGGCCCAAGAGACGGTGGACGCGGGAGAGGCGTTGGCGCCGAGAGGAATTCATGTTTCTCCGTTGAGACAGGTCTTGCTGCCAAGTGAGGCAGAAAGATGGTTAGGCGTAACGGTGATGTTGCCTATCCTCCACCCTCACCGAGCTCATACTTGTCGAGCCGATACCGAAGAGTGTCACGGCTCATGCCCAGCAGCGTAGCCGCCTTGGTCTTGTTACCTCTTGCCTGGGTCAGAGCCTGGAGTATCAGGTCCTTCTCCAGCTCCTCCAGATTTACACCTCCCGCGGGAAGCTTCAGCCCCGGCGCGAGACTAGCAGCGCCTTTCCCAAGTGAAAGCTCGTCGGGTAGGTGGTCGGGTAAAATCTCACTTGCCTCTTCCAGTATCAGAGTCCGTTCGATCACATTCCTCAACTCCCGTACGTTTCCCGGCCATGCGTAACGCTCCAACATCTTGAATGCGGCATCACTGATGCTCCTTGCGGGACGCCTCAGCTCCGTCGTCATCGACTCCAAGAAGAAATTCACGAGCGGTGCCACATCCTCAGGGCGTTCTCTAAGCGGCGGGATAGTTATCGGTACGACGTTGATTCGGTAGAAGAGATCTTGCCTAAAGGCCCCGTCCCGCACTGCGGCTTCCAGGTCACGATTGGTCGACGCCACAACCCGCACGTCCACCTTGATGTCGCGCACACCGCCAACGCGCTTGAACGTGCGCGTTTCCAGGAAACGCAGCAGCTTTGCCTGCGAACCGGGCGAAAGATCCCCGATCTCGTCCAGCAAAACGGTGCCGCGATCGGCCAACTCAAGCAGGCCGAGTTTTCGCTCCCGTGCATCGGTAAACGCGCCGCGCTCGTGTCCGAACAGTTCGGACTCGAGCAACGTTTCCGGCAGAGCGGTACAGTTGATCTCGAGGAAGGGGAATTCGGCGCGCGCGCTCTGTGCGTGGACGGCACGTGCAACCACCTCTTTGCCGACGCCGCTTTCGCCGCGCAGCAACACCGTACTGCCTTCACTCGCGGCCACCCTATTGACCAGTTCGACGATCCGCTTCATCGCGGCCGAACGCCCGACGATCTCGACGCCGGATAGCTGCCAACCCGCCTGACGCCGTAACCCGGACACCGTGCGTTTCAGTGTTCTTGCCTCGAGACCCTTCTCGATGGTGATCAAGAGATCTTCGAGCTTGGGCGGTTTCTCGAGAAAGTGGTAAGCGCCGAGTTTCACGGCCTCGACCGCCGTCTCAATGTCTCCGTGGGCGGTGAGTATCACCGCAACCGCATTGGGATCGACTTCCATCAATTCCTCGAGCAATTCGAGGCCATTTCCGTCTGGGAGCTTCAGGTCGAGGAGGGCGGCGTCAGGAGGATTGTCCGCAAACGCCTCGCGCGCCGAAGCCGCGTCCTCGGCGAGGGTTACCTGATACCCTGCTTCCTCGAGCTGAGCCTGAAGCCACACCCGAATGAGGTTCTCGTCGTCTACGACCAAGACATGTGCTGAGTTCATGAACGGGATTCCTCACTTGGGCAGGGTAGGGCTACGACAAACGTAGCACCTCCCCCCGGAGTTTCCTCCAGGCGCATCGACCCACCATGCCGCTCAACCAACTGACCCGATATGGAGAGCCCCAGCCCTGTTCCGTGACTCTTGGTCGTATAGAAGGGGCGGAAGATATCGGCGCGGGCCTCCGGTGGAATGCCCGGTCCATTGTCCTGAACAGCGATCCACAATTCGGGAGTGTGGAACTCGGTTCGGACCGTGATGTTGCCTCCCGAGGCAATCTCGTCAATGGCGTTCAGCATCAGGTTCACGAGGACCTGTACCAGCAGCTCCGGATCGACCCGAACGTTTGGCACACCTGGGGAAGGTGACACTTCGATGCTGATTCCGCCCGCTGTTGCTTGTGGAGACACGATATGGACGGCGCGCTCGACGAGCAGATTGGGATCGACCTCCACGTCGTTCAGATCGGGCGGCCTGGCGTAATTCAGTAATTGCTGAGTGGTTGCTTCGATGCGCCTGAGTTGTTGCTGTGCCTCCTCGAGCAGCGGCGTTGCTTTGTCGTCCGGCGGTCGATTCTTGAGTGCCAGCTCGACAGCGCCGAGCACTCCCGTCAGAGGATTCCTGATCTCGTGGGCCACGCCGCTGGCGAGTTCACCCACCGTCGCGAGCTGGTGTGCGCGTTCCATTTCTCGAGCGTGTAGTTCGTCGATCTCGCGTCTGGACGTTTCCAAGTCGCCCGCCATCTGGTTGAACGCGTTTATCAGCTCGTTGAGCTCAGACACACGTTCCTCTCTCACTGTCTCAACGTTTTCGCCCTGTCCGATCCGGCGTGCCGCCGTCGCGAGACGACCCATGGGCGCGGCGGTGGTGCGTGCAGTGAGGAGTGCGGTGAGCGTGATGACGACCACCAGCGATGCTGCTCCGAATAGCGCCCAGTTGCGCAACCGGGAGAGTGGGTACAAAACGGAATCGAGCGGGAGTGCGGCGGCAAAGACCCAATCGGTTCCTGCGATTGGAGCCCGCAGTACGAGGAACTGATTCCAGCCCACGGGCACCTGTGAGACCGTATTGGAGTCGGCTGGTGACGCCAAGACCTGCGCGAACTCCCCTGCCGCATGTTCATGGCCGGCGAGGATTACCCTACCCAAAGAATGCAACACTATTGGCTCAACATCTCCCAAGAGGTGTGTCGGTAACGCAAACAGCCGGTTGAAATCCTCCGCCCGGACGTGTCCCTCGAGCCAGATGTCGTTGACTCCCAGGAGCGGCACGGCTAGCAGATAAGCAACGACCAGCTCTCCCTCCCAATGCACCACCACTCGTGTCGTGTCCCAGTTGTCCGCAGGCGCTTCATGAGGCCAGTGCGGCTCGTCCTCACGCAAAGCGGTACTGGCGAACACGCGCCCGTCGCGGTGTACGAGTCGTAGGCCGTCGAATACACCGTCTTCAGGCAGGCTTTGGTGCAGGAACGATGCGAGGTCGGCTGCGCTTTGCCGCCGTACCATGGAGGCATCCGGGATCTGGCCGACAATTGTGCGAAGCAGCAGACGCTGGCGAGTTATCTCGGTGCCGATGTGCAGCGCCTGGAGGGTACCGAGTTCCCTTAGGGATCGCTCTCCTTGTTGGATGATCGCGTCCCTGCTCAATGCATAACCGACAACTATGGTGAGCGCGAGCGGCGTGGCCCCGAACGCAAGCAGCAGCAAGACGAGCTGCGTGCTCAAACGCATGCGCAGCTGTTTGCCCGTCACCTGACCCAACCCTGATCGCTCCGGCTGGGGCATCCCACCCATCCACTGGGTGAACCCGCCCGACGATTTAGTTCTGCGATCATGTCTGCGATAGCCGTAAGTCCTTGTGGTGAAACGATCTGATCGATTCAAAGGTGTGGCGTTGAAGTTGCGTTCACTTGGGCGTTAGATGCAAGGCCCCGACCGTTCGAATAAGGAGGGCCAGATACCTAGACCTGAACCCAATCTCGGAGGACTACAGACTATGAATTTCAAAAAACAGAGACCAGACAGATTCCTGATTGCTATCGCAATCTCAGTGATCGTGCCTGTGGGCTTGGGGGCGCAACATCACCAACACCACACGCGTGATTCGTCTTCGATGCACGGCAGCCACACGGCCGAGATGATGGGGGCTCACGAAGGAAGCTGGATGGACATGATGTCGATGATGCCGGGTGGCGAGACAATGATGGGCATGCCGATGGGCTCACTGATGCAGAGAGTCATGCAGCTGCAGCCTTCGTTCGCACTGACACATAGCGATGCGTTGGATCTTTCCGGCGAGCAGATTGCCAGGCTCGAGCAACTCGTTGTCGCTCAGGAATCGGCGCACCAGGAGCACATGCGCTCGATGCTCGAAGACTCTCAGTCGTTGGTGGAACTGTTCGAGTCCGATGACGTCGATGTTGAAGAGATCCGCACGCTCGCCGAGGGGGCGATGAAGCCGTTCCGTGCGCTGCAGTGGAGGGCGATCACAGATGCGCGGGCCGTTCGGGATCTGCTCACACCAGCGCAACGTGAAGCTGCCAGATCGTTGCCCATAAGCGGGATGATGATGAGGCATTAGCAGCCGCAACCCTGCGTCAAAACGGATGGAGCAACACGATGATGGCTGAGCATGAGGTTCGAGAAGCCTTACAGGCTTCTGGTGAGGAAGGCGTTGCAGTGCAGGATCCTGTATGTGGAATGACCGTGTCCGTGGACGGTAGCCGCACAGAGGATTACGCTGGCAGCACATTCGTTTTCTGTAGCGAAGGTTGTTTGCAGAAGTTCCACAGTGATCCTGCACGCTATTTGAACGGCTCTGTGGACCAGGGGAATGACGTTACAGCTGTCGAAGACGCTGCGGTTTCGTCCTCATCTTACACCTGCCCGATGCACCCGGAGATCGTACGCGATCAACCGGGTTCGTGTCCGATCTGCGGCATGGCCCTGGAGCCGCAGGGAGTATCCCTCGATGAGGAGGTGAATCCGGAACTTCTCGACATGAAGCGGCGCTTCTGGGTGAGCGCATTTCTCACACTGCCTGTGTTTCTGTTGGCGATGTCCGAGAGCTTACCCGGAGCGAGTGCGCTGCTGGAATCGCTCTCGGCCGGGATGCTCACGTGGATTCAGCTTGGCCTAGCAGCTCCCGTGGTGCTATGGGGCGCTTGGCCATTCTTCGTCCGTGGCTGGCAATCGGTCGTTACCTGGAACCTGAACATGTTCACGCTCATTGCACTGGGCGTGTCGGTAGCGTTCTTGTATAGCCTCGTGGCTACGGTCCTTCCCGGCATCTTTCCAGATTCATTCCGAAACGAGGCTGGCCGAGTGGCCGTTTATTTCGAAGCCGCCGCGGTGATTGTAACGTTGGTCTTGCTGGGTCAGGTTTTGGAACTACAGGCGCGTTCCAAGACCGGAGCCGCAATCAAGTCACTTCTCGGCCTAGCGCCGAAAACCGCGCGCCGTTTGAACGATGACGACACCGAGGCAGATGTTCCGTTGGACTCGGTCCAGGTTGGCGACAGATTGCGCGTGAGACCCGGTGAGAAGGTCCCAGTTGACGGAAACGTGATCTCCGGCAGCAGTGCCGTTGACGAATCGATGATCACCGGCGAACCGATGCCGGTAAAAAAAACAACGGGCGATGGCGTGACCGGAGCGACGGTCAACGGGACCGGCTCTCTGGTGATCGAAGCGAGTCGCGTTGGATCCGACACTCTGTTAGCGCAAATCGTTCGCCTCGTTGCCCAAGCACAACGCAGCAGGGCTCCTATCCAGAAGCTCGCGGACCTGGTTGCGTCTTATTTCGTGCCGGCGGTCATTGCCGTCGCAATTATCAGCTTTGTGGTTTGGGCTGCCTTCGGTCCGGAGCCAGCTCTGGCCTACGCCCTGATCAATGCGGTGGCAGTGTTGATCATCGCCTGTCCATGTGCACTCGGGCTGGCGACACCGGTGTCGATCATGGTTGCAACGGGCAAGGGCGCAACCGTGGGCGTGCTGTTCAAGAACGCCGAGGCGCTGGAGGTGCTCCGCAAGGTAGACACTCTCGTCGTTGACAAAACCGGCACTCTCACAGTCGGCAAACCAAGGCTGATGAGCGTCGTTACGGAAAACGGCTGGAATGAAAAGGAACTGCTTCGCTTCGCGGCCAGCGCAGAGCGGGGGAGCGAACATCCCCTGGCAGCGGCTATCGTGAGCGCCGCCGTTGAACGAGGCTTACCGCAATTAGAAGCCGAGTCGTTTGAGGCCGTCGTTGGCAAGGGGATCGTAGCAACAGTTGCCGGACGTGAGGTAGCGCTTGGAAATGCTGGGCTAATGATGGACAGAGTTGTGAACCTCGCAGGCCTATCAAAGTTAGCCGACTCACTTCGAGCGGAAGGCCAGACCGTGATGTTTGTTGCGATTGACGGCACGGTAGCCGGTATACTCGGCGTCGCGGACCCGATCAAGGAGACCGCGCCGGAGGCTGTGCGAGAGCTGCAACGTGAGGGACTCAGCATCACGATGCTCACGGGG
>JBDHHK010000061.1:0-21189 GCA_039589395.1 Gemmatimonadota bacterium | reverse complement strand
TAGTGGAACCAAAGCCCACTGAAGATTTCTCCAAACTCATGACCTGGGCGGACGAGATCCGGTTACTGCGCGTTAGAACGAATGCGGACACCCCTCAAGATTCAGCTCGCGCAAGGGAGTTTGGCGCGGAGGGAATTGGGCTCTGCCGCACCGAGCACATGTTCTTCGAGGGGGATCGGATCGACTCAATGCGTGAGATGATCCTGGCATCTGATGAGGAAGGCAGGCGTCGGGCATTGGCGAAGTTACTGCCCATGCAACGTGAGGACTTCACCGGGATCTTCAAGGCGATGGACGGCTTCCCGGTCACGATTCGACTGCTAGACCCACCATTGCATGAGTTCCTCCCCCATGAAGCCGCTGAGCTCGAGAAACTGGCAGGCGACGTAGGCGTCTCCTTCGAGAACCTCAAGCGCACAGTTGAGGCTTTGACGGAGGCCAACCCGATGCTCGGCCACCGTGGCTGCCGTCTTGGAATCAGCCACCCGGAGATTACCGAGATGCAGAGCCGAGCGATCTTCGAGGCCGCGTGCGATGCGGCCGCAGAAGGGGTCGAAGTCCTGCCGGAGGTCATGGTACCGCTGGTCGGACATGTAGAGGAGCTTAGGCGTCAGGCGAAGCTCGTGCGGGATACCGCAGCACAGGTGTTTGCCGAAAAGGGCAAGACCGTCGATTACTTAGTCGGCACGATGATCGAACTGCCGCGGGCTTCGCTTACGGCAGACGAGATAGCGGAGGTCGCCGATTTCTTTTCGTTTGGGACCAACGACCTCACGCAGACCGTATTTGGTTTGTCGCGTGACGATGCGGGCCGATTCCTTCCTCACTATGTGGAGTCCGGGATTCTCAAGAACGATCCGTTCCAATCGCTCGATCAAGATGGTGTTGGCAAGCTGGTGGAAATGGCCGTCAACCTGGGCCGAAGCGCCAAGGCTGATCTAAAGCTCGGCATCTGCGGCGAACATGGTGGCGATCCGGCATCGATCGGGTTCTTCCACAACGTCGGGTTGGCCTATGTCTCTTGCTCGCCGTTCAGAGTCCCGATTGCACGTCTCGCGGCGGCTCACGCAACGATCGACGACACTAAGTAACGCCACTCGATCATCGAGCCATACTGCGCCTAATTGTAGCAAGCGGCCTAACGATCCACATGCATGTGGATGGTTAGGTCACTCTTGTAAATATATACAAATCAACAACTTAACATCGCTGTCTTAATGCAAACGCGAGCTTCATGTAGTTGGTTATCCAGTTTTCAACATGAGGGTCTCGGAACCGGACGACAAAGAGTAGCACGGCAAAAAGGGCACGACGGATGGAGTCGAGCCCTTGATCCATGAGAATGATGGAGGCGCGGGGAATCGAACCCCGGTCCGAACCTCGATCCCAAACTGTCTCTACGTGCGTAGACCGCGCTTTGAGTTCTCCGAAGGCAGGCGCGCAGCCATCCAACGTCCGGAAAAGCTCCCTAAAATCTCACGCCGGGTCCGAGAGCACTACCCGTTGCCAGCCTGAATTTCCGATACCCAAGCGCCGCCTCAGGCAAGCTGCAACGTGGGCAGGTGCGAAGCAGTTAGCTTACGCAGCCAGAGCCAAATCAGAGTTGGCAATTGTTGGTTTTCCCAGTTTTTTTACCAGGATCCGAGAACCTGGGCACGCAACAGAATCTTCACAAAGCCCGTCGAAGCCAGTCGCCCCCTAAGTATGGTAACCTATTAAATCTACGGGCTTTTTGACCTTTCCGGCAAGGCGCCCCTAGATCACGAGGAGCTTCGTGAAGTGACCTCGATTCGGTCGCGTCCGGCTTCCTTGGCGCGATACATGGCCACGTCTGCGGCTCCCAGCAAGTTGTCGACCTGAGAGACCGACTCTGGGATCGAAGCGACGCCGATCGAGCAGGTGATTCCGATCTGGTTCCCAGCGTATTCCAGCATAGAACCGCGCACGGCATCACGCACACGATTGGCCACTTCTATCGCTTTGCTCGCTGGCGCACCCGGCAGCCACAACGCGAATTCTTCACCACCGATTCGAGCGGGCACATCGCCCGCACGTAACGCTTGTCTGAAGATGACAGCCACGTGGCGCAACGCGGCGTCGCCCGCAGCATGTCCAAACCCGTCATTTAGTGCCTTGAAATGGTCGAGGTCTATACAAAGAACTGCGCAGGGACCGCCCGCATGGGCGTGCATGGCTCGTTCCAGCGCTCTCCGGTTGGGTAACGCAGTCAGCTCATCAGTCATCGCGCGGTTTTCCGCACTGCGGAGTGCGGCTGCCCTGCCAAGCCGAGGGCCGGCGTTTTTCACCAGCCATTGCACCCTTTCGCGGCTCTGCGAGTCCATGGTCGCGTGGTCTCCGAATACAGCTAGAGCGCCAATGCATTCGCGACCATCCCAGAGCGGGAACGCAACACCGCCTACCGCCTGCCGACGACGGTCGGCACGTAGTGCCCCGAACAGCTCCTCTGAATCGGCACCAACTATGGGCACATCGCTCATACAGGCACGCCCCACCGCTGCATCCGGCGATATCTTGGCCCCCAGCAAGCGCCGATCGGTTCCGGCCGACACCGCAACCACTGACGCTATCTGCGTTGCGCTATCTCGTACAACCAACGCGTTGCTACGTCCGCAGACCTCCAGCACTGCCTCGCAAAGCTGAAATGATATTCCTTCTACAGACTCTGGACCGCCTACCAGCCACTCTGGGAGCCTTCGCTCCGAGTTTTCCTGCTCTGCGCTACGAGTAAGGTTGGCCCCAATATCGGCAAACAGCCTCCGTAGGTCGGCAATAATCTTGTCGCTCTTTTCTTTGTCCATCTCGGCTGCAAAAAAGACGAGCGCAGCACCTGTCTGACGCCCGTCTCCCACCGCCACGATCGTCTCTCCCTCACGTAGTACATGGTCCCGGCCGTCTACCATCGCCAACCGTGCCGCTGCTACAGCCCGGTTCAAGACCTCAACAGACGGTCCGGATTTCGTAATCGACCAGATGGGGTCCTGATCGGAGTATGTAAGACAGGCCACTCCCGCTCCATGTGCCCTGCGTAGCAGATCCATAAGGAATGGCAGATCGCCGTGACCGAGTTCGATCGGTTCTGAAGGCTGGGCCCTCCATCTCTTGCCCATCACAAAAAACACGAGGAGCCCGCCCAGAACAAAAGCCGCAAGTAAGAACATGAGACCCGTCATGGTTGCTGGTTGATACGCGCTGCCGCAGCGGCAGCTCCAAATCCGTTGTCAATATTCACGACAGCCACACCAGACGCGCACGAATTGAGCATCGCTAGCAAGGCGGAGACTCCATCAAACGCAGCACCGTAGCCGACACTAGTTGGAACCGCGATTACCGGTACGCGCACCAATCCGCCAACCACGCTGGCCAACGCACCATCCATTCCCGCTACGACGATGACGACCGAAGCAGCCTTCAATCGGTCCGTCTTTCTGAGCAGTCGATGAATCCCGGCCACTCCTACGTCATAGAGAGTGTCGACACGGTTCTTGAAGGCCCGAGCAACCACGGCTGCCTCCTCCGCAACCGGCAGGTCGCTGGTACCCGCAGATACGACCAGAATGGTCCCCCGGCCAGACGGCTCGGGCGGCGGATCTGGAGCAAGGTGTACCGTCTGCGCAAGCTCGTTGACCTCAACTTTCGGAAATCGCTTTATCAGAGCTTGCCGGGTGCTCTCTTCCACCCTCGTAGCCAGAAACGAACCACTCTCATTCGCGAGAGCTGTGCAGATCCCGAGAACCTGCTCCTCTGTCTTGGCCTGCCCAAACACAACCTCGCCAAACCCCTGGATAAGCGGGCGCGCATGATCGACCTGAGCGTAACCGAGCTCCTCGACAGGGAAGCGGGTTAGACGCTCGAGTGCGGCATCGCAGGTGACTTCACCGGAGGCAACAGCAGAAAGAAGTTGGGCTATCTGTTCATCCGTCACGCGGCCGTCTCCATTGCTTTCAGATAATCATCCAATATCGGCTCGATGTCGGCCAGCTTCTCAATCTGGTGCAATCTCGCACGAAGTCCAGCGGAATTGCCAAGTCCCTTCGTGTACCAGCCAAGATGCTTCCGGAATTCGCATGCTACGGTCTTGCTGTCACCGCAGTGCTCGAGCAACAGATCCTTGTGCCGTCGCGCTATCTCGAAGCGTTCCGCCGCCGCTGGTGCCGGCTCCGGCTTCTTGCCGTGTAGAATGTCCTGAGCCTGTCGAAAGATCCAAGGCCTACCAAACGAGCCGCGCGCAATCATCATCCCGGCGCAACCGGTCTCGTGCCACATTCGGTAAGCGTCCGCCGGTTCGAGAATGTCACCGTTTCCGATCACCGGTATCTCGAGCGCTTTTACAACCGCTGCTATCTCTTCCCACCTTGCGGCGTGGCTGTAGTTCTGACTTCTCGTACGTGCGTGTAGTGTGAGCATCTGCGCTCCGGCATCTTCGCACCGGAGCGCAATCTCTACCGGATTTCTCGTCGACTCGTCCCAGCCACTCCTGACCTTCACAGATACGGGCAAAGCCGTCGCCGCTATCACTGCTCGGATAATGCTCTGTACCAGATCTAGGTCCTTGAGGCAGGCAGATCCACCATTGTGGCGTACGACCTTCGTGACGGGGCAACCGAAGTTTATGTCGATGAAATCGGGTTGATAGTGCTCAGCCACCAGGCATGCCGCTTCAGCCATTCCAACTGGGTCAGCGCCGTAGATCTGGATTCCGATGGGCCGCTCAGTTTCGGAGAAGCGCGCTCCATCATGTACATTCGCCGCTCCACGACGCAATGCCTCAGATGAGAGAAACTCCGACATCACCACATCCGCACCAAACGACCTGCACACCTGGCGAAACGTTGCATTCGAGACACCAGACAGTGGCGCAAGGATGAGCGGCGGTGTCGGCTTTTCGAGAAAGGGAAATGTCATCTCGCCAACATCATATACCGCCTTGTTGGCACGGGCAACTGGCCGTTTGACGGTGGGTCCTGCGGCGGTTAGGTTTCCGCTCAACCGAAACAGGATTTGGCTGGTAGCATGCACCTCAAAGACTTCTTCTCGCCCGATTCAATCAAACTCGGGCTCGAGAGCACCACAAAAGACGAAATACTCAGCGAGCTCATTTCCTTGCTCGGACTTGACGAGAAATCCGAGGAAATGCTCTACAAGATGCTCAAGCGTCGCGAGAATCTGGGTTCGACCGGGATTGGCAGGGGAATCGCGATTCCACATTGTCGTTCACTGGTAGTGAGCCGCCTGCGGGTGGCCTTTGGTAGGAAACCAGATGGTCTCGACTTCAAGGCGATTGACGAGAAGCCTGTGCACGATTTTTTCTTGATCGTGGCGCCGCCGATTGAGGTATCGAACCAATATTTGCAGGTGTTAGGCAAGGTTGCGCAATTCGCAAAGGAGCCTGACGTACCGGAGCGGCTAGCGAAACTCGCTACTCCTGAGGACTTTCTGCAGCTCCTCGAGGAAAAGGACATCTAGCCTAACACGGATCGGCTAGGTCTTCACCTCTCATCAGGTCATCTGTGGTCTCGCGTTGGCGAATCACTCGCCAGCGTGCGCCCTCTACTAGAACTTCGGCCGCCCGGGGTCTCGAGTTGTAGTTGGAGCTCATAGAGAATCCGTAGGCTCCCGCACCGAGGACGGCTAACAGCGCACCCGGCGTAACTGTGCCGAGATCCCGGTCGCGCCCGAGGAAATCACCACTTTCGCAGATGGGACCCACAACGTCGTACCGCCCGGCACTACCTCCGCGTCCATCCGCTTGTTCTCCTTCCTGTACGACGCAAATGTCGTGTTCCGCCCCGTACAAGCTTGGCCTCAACAAGTCGTTCATGCCTGCATCGACGATTGCGAAATTCCGGTTGCCCGAGTGTTTCACATAGACGCATTCAGTCAGCAAACAACCAGCCGCACCGACGAGATACCGGCCGGGCTCCAATGCCAGGGAAAGCCCGAACGACTCGTAGAGCGATCGCACCGCGGCAGCAAATTCGTTGGCGGGAAGCGAGCGTTCATTCATGTACCGAATACCCATTCCTCCGCCAATTCCCAACCATTGCACCGTGTCTACACCAGCGTCGACCACGGCGCTGAAAAGCGCAGCGAGTTTTTCCGATCCATCTCGGTAATTCGCAGGATTGGTTATCTGCGATCCTATGTGCATTCCGACGCCGAGCAGCACCAGATGTGGATGTCCGGAAATGTGCAACGCAATTGAGAGGAGTTCATCGGCAGGAACACCGAACTTCATGCCATGCTCACCGGTCTGCGTGTATGGGTGCGTGTCCGTGGTCACGTCGGGATTCACCCGAATGCCGCAATTGGCCACGGCTCCCGTCTGCTCGGCGATCCGACCGAGCTGCTCGACTTCGCCGGACGACTCAACATTGATGAGGCCAACGCCGGCACTGATCGCTTCCGCCAATTCGGATCGAGTCTTTCCGACGCCACTGAACACCACATCGCTTGATGGGATGCCGGCAGCCCGAGTTCGTGCTTGTTCGCCGCCCGATACGATGTCTGCACCCGCCCCGAGGTTCTTCAATAACCTCAGTATCGCGAGATTGCTATTGGACTTGACCGAATAGAAGATGCGGTGGGGTACGCCGGCAAAGGCGGCGGTCAACTCCCGATATTGAGCTTCAATCGCCTCTGCGTCGTATACGTACGTAGGGGTACCAACCTCCGCCGAGATCTGTTGCAGCGTCTCGGCGGAAAAGCTCAGTAAGCCTTCGCCCACACTGCCTCGGTTGCCGAATCGGCGCCGCACCATACGCATTTAGTGGGACTTGGGTCGGACCGGAACTCCTCATCCGGCAGCACGCGCACCGCCGCCTTCGTTCTGTCTTTGATGGCCATCTCGCAGCTCTCGGCACCGCAGAACCCGCCGTACGCGAATCCGCCAACTCCGTCCATTAACTCAATGAGCTGGTCTTTGCTGACGTTCCTGAACGAATTATCGTCACGTCTGGCAAGGGCTGCCGCGTACAGGCTCCCCTGCATCTCGTCGAGTGCGGCCTGCACTTCTGCAGCGAGAGTTCCGAGCTTCACCGGGTCTTTCCCGCCAGTTCTGCGAGCCATCATCGCCTGTTCGTTTTCCACGTCCCGTGGGCCTATCTCCAGGCGGATCGGTACACCGCGAGATTCCCACTCATAGTACTTGGCTCCTGGCTTCATCTCGTCGCGATCGTCCAACTCGACTCTGACCCCAACATCCTGCAATTCTGCCAGAACCTTAGCGCCAACCTCGAGCACGAGAGTTTTCTGCTCGTCTGACTTCCAGATCGGGACTATAACAACCTGAATCGGGGCAAGCCGTGGCGGGCACACCAGTCCGGTATCGTCACTGTGTGTCATGATCAGTCCACCGACCATTCGAGTGGAGACACCCCACGATGTGCTCCACACGTGATCCAATCCTCCGTCCGCCGTCTGATACTGGACTTCGAAGGCTTTTGCGAAGTTCTGCCCGAGATGATGTGTTGTCCCCGCCTGCAGAGCCTTGTTGTCCTGCATCATCGCTTCGCACGAATATGTGTAAAGTGCACCTGCGAATTTCTCGGACTCAGTCTTCACCCCGGTTACGGGCGGCATCGCCATCCAGTCTTCCATGAACGTTCTGTATATGTCCAGTATGAGACGAGCCTCCGCTTCCGCCTCCACCTCTGTGGCATGCGCTGTGTGGCCTTCCTGCCAAAGAAATTCCGTCGTGCGCAGAAAGAGACGCGTGCGCATTTCCCAGCGAACGATATTCGCCCATTGGTTCAACAGCAGAGGCAAATCTCGATAGGATTGGATCCACTTCGCGAACGATGCGTATATGATCGTCTCTGACGTCGGACGTATTACCAGCGGTTCCTCGAGTTCCTTTCCGCCACCGTGCGTGACCACAGCTGTTTCGGGCGAGAAGCCTTTTACGTGCTCGGCCTCCAGGGCAAGAAAACTTTGCGGGATGAGCAACGGGAAGTAGGCATTCTGATGGCCGGTGTCCTTGAACATCTTGTCCAGGGCGCTCTGCATGAGCTCCCATATGCGGTACCCACGTGGCCGAATCACCATGCAACCGCGAACCGGAGAATAGTCGGCCAGTTCTGCCCTCATGATCACATCATTGTACCACTGACTGAAATCTTCAGTCCTCGACGTAATTTTCGCTTCCTTCGCCATTTTCTTCTGCCTAACCCATCCCGAAACGCCCTCAGAATCACGGCTCTCCATTGTGCGCCGCGGACCTGGGGCTAGTCCATTAAAACGCTCTCCAACGATGTTATTGCTACCCGCTCTTCGGTGCCCGCGGCGAGGTTTCTGACTACCGCTTCACCGCTCGCTCTTTCGTCCGGCCCACAGATTACCGCGTACCTTGCGGGCCGTGATGCTGCAAGCTTCAGCTGCTTGGCAATCGATTGCTGTTTCAGAGCATATTCGACTCGCAGCCCACTCATTCTCAAGCGCTGGCCCAGGCCAAGTACATGTGGTGTATCTTCGCCACTCACCGCCACAAGGAAAACATCCACCTGCCTCGATAGCTCCGGCAAGAGGTTACGGTCGCGGAGCAGCTCTCCCAGGACGACGTCGCCCATTCCAAACCCGATTGCAGGTAGGTCGACTCCGCCGAGCGCGCTGAGCAGTCCGTCATATCGACCACCTCCGCAGATGGCTCGTAGAGACCCTGCGCAATCGAACAACTCGAACACGATGCCGGTGTAGTAAGCCAAGCCCCGAACGATTCCCAGGTTGACCTCGACAAAATCACCCAACCCCATGGACTCCAGTGCCCGAACACATTCCGTGAGGCCTTCACCGACTTCACGTCCTGAAGGCGAGGCGGCTAGCGCCTGATGCACCGCATCGAGCTCTTTGATCTCTCCAATCGACAAGATCTCGTTGGCTGCTTTCTGCGTGACGCCTGTCGATTTCACCAAACTGTCCACCAACGGTTCGCGACGTGACCTTTCCAGTTTGTCGATGTGCGCGAAGGCTTCCGGCGCCTGATCTTCGCTCAACCCAAAACCGTCGAGCAGGGCCCTTACGATCCGCCGATCGGATATGCGCGCTTTCACATCGCCCGAGTCTAGACCACACGCACGCATGATGTCGATTGTTGCGGCTATCAATTCAGCGTCGGCGAGTGGTCCGGATTCGCCGAGAATATCCATGTTGAGTTGGTAGTGCTCTCTCAGCCGACCTCGCTGTGGCCGTTCGTAGCGAAGCAGCTGTGGGATCGAAAACCACCGTATGGGTTTCTTCAGTGCCTGGGAACGTGCAGCCACCATGCGGGCGAGGCTCGGCGTCATTTCTGGGCGCAGCGCAACCTGCCGTCCACCTCTATCCTCGAAAGTGTACAGCTGCCCGACTATCTCTTCCCCGCTCTTTTTCACGTAGAGTTCTAGCGGCTCTAGCGGCGGCCCCTCGTACTCCTGGAAACCGTAACGATGAGCCACGTCTCGCCACACCGAGAAGATATAGTTACGCAGTGCTGTCTCTTCAGGGTAGAAATCTCTAAACCCTGGTAAGCCTTGGACTTTCATGGGCACAATCTACCCGAGCGGCGCGAAGCCGGGCAACCGTGACAATGCGTCGCCTACCGTGAAGAAAGAACCGGTAACCAACGCCGTTCCAGCATCGGCAAACATCTCGGCCAGTGCGGTGTCAAACTCAGGTTCGGTGATCATATCGAGTCCCGTTTGGACAGCCATTCGCGAGATGTCGGGCAGTCGGTCGGGAGGCATTGACGGTGCGACCGTCAGCCACAGGGAGTCAACCTCGGCTCGCAGCAGAGGTAGCACTGTCTCCCAGTCCTTGTCGCCGACCATCCCTACCAACGCATGAATCGGTCTGGGCAGCTCTGCGTTTCGGATCTGATCTACCAGCGCCCGGACACCAGAGCGGTTGTGGGCAACGTCAAAGAGCCACTTGCCGCGTCTGTCGAAGCGTCCCGGAACATATGCCGACGCGATCCCATCTCGAATTTCCGAAGGTTTCGGCCTCACACTCGCTGGTAGCTGCCGCAACACAGCATCGGCGATAGCGGCGTTTCGACGCTGATAAGACCCGGCTAGCGTCATCGGCTCCGCATACAAGAGACCTTTCGGAACTACGTGTACAGATGCTCCGCGTTCGGTGGCGCCTTCACGAAGGTTTGCTACGAGTCCTGGGTCACTTTCACCAATTACGAACGGCGTTTCGCTCTTTGCAATTCCTGCCTTCTCCCAGGCAATCTCGGCGAGAGATTCGCCCAGATACTCAGTGTGCTCCAGACTAACGTTGGTAACGGCGCTCACCAGAGGCGCGACTACGTTGGTTGCATCCAGTCGCCCGCCGAGGCCCACTTCGATCACGGCGATTTCGGCGCCGCGCGCGGCAAAATCCGCAAAGGCAATCGCCGTAGTTGCTTCAAAGAAGCTGGCATCGCAATCCTCGATTGCCACCCGTACACGGTTTGTCCATTCCGAAAGTGCATTCCGAGGGATCGGCGACCCATTGACAATCATCCGTTCCCTGAGGTCTACGAGATGGGGAGAGGTATATAGCGCGGCCTTGAGGCCTGCATGCCTGAGCGCCGAATACACCATTGTCGCAACCGAACCCTTGCCGTTTGTACCACCGATATGAACGGATGCAAAGTGTCGCTCTGGATTGCCCAGGGATTCGAGAAGAGTCCGGGTCGGCCCCAGCGACCACTTCTTCTTTCCTGCGGTACGAGTAGATAGGAAGCTGACGGCTTCGGAATACGAAAGGCTCAGGCGCGTGCCTCCGCCGGTTTCAAGCCCTTCATCATTCGTAATAGGCTGGCAGTTGTACTCCTCAACTCGCTGCGTGGCACCACACGATCCACCATGCCATGCTCGACCAGGAACTCCGCTGTTTGGAATCCTTCGGGCAAGTCTTGGTTGATCGTCTGTTGAATTACCCGTGGGCCTGCGAAGCCGATGAGGGCATTGGGCTCCGCCAGGTTCACGTCTCCGAGCATTGCGTACGAAGCTGTCACTCCGCCTGTCGTCGGATTGGTCATTATGGAGATGAAAGGAATGCCTTCTTCCCTGAGACGCGAGATGGCGGCCGACGTTTTGGCCATCTGCATGAGGCTGAGTACACCCTCTTGCATCCGTGCTCCTCCGGAAGCCGACACTATCACCAACGGTGTCTTCTTTTCCAGGGACCGCAATGTGAGACGCGTGGTTTTCTCACCCACAACCGATCCCATGGACCCGCCCATACAAGCGAACTCCATGACACCAATGTTGACGTTCATTTTGGTGATCTTCGCGTGCCCAGTGAGGATCGCATCATGGGATCCTGCGCGTTTCTCAGCCTTTCGGATCTTTTCAGCGTATCCCTCGAAATTGAGAGAATCCAAGGAGCGCAGATCACCGTACAGCTCAACGAAACTGTTGGGATCGGTCAAGATCTCTATGTAACGGCGCGCATCGATGCGACGGTGAAGGCCACATTCCGGACATACCTGGAGCATGGTTTCGAATTTGTCTGCCAAGTCCAGAAAGCCACACCGTTCGCACTTTTCCCAAGCATCAGGTGGAATGTCGGACGGTTCCCGTACTGATTGGCGACGTTTGCGTTCTTTCCGAAACCAGGCCATGCACTTTCCTATCGAAAACGCAGTGGGTGACCGTCAGGATTCCCCGCTAACGGCAAGCAAGTCAACAATCTCGCTGCGACAGGGCCATTGCGCCACCCCTCAGGTAGATGCAGGTGAGCTGCCCCAGTTTGTTCCCGTCACGCGCTGCCCCGACTCCAACCTGCCTCTGCTACATACCGGCATAACCGGTTCCGCGAGATTCCCACTCGATTCGAAGCGCGAGGGCAATCAACATCATGCACGTGAGGACGAACGATCCACCGTATGAGAAAAATGGAAGAGGGATTCCAGTGATCGGCATGATTCCGATTGTCATGCCCACGTTGACGAGAACATGGGTCGCCATCAGTCCGGCGATACCGAATACGAGCAAGCTGGAAAATGGATCAGACGTATTGCGTGCTATCCTGATTATCGCAAGAATCAACGCGGCAAAGAGCCCCAGAGTCAAAACGACTCCCACAAATCCGGCTTCTTCTCCCACCACCGAGTACACGAAGTCGGTGTGCTGAGCCGGAAGGAATGCAAGTCGTTTCTGAGTACCTGCTGTGAAACCCTCTCCTATGATCCCACCTGAGCCAATCGCGATCTTCGATTGTATTATGTGCCATCCAGTTGCCCGGGGGTCGGTTTCTGGATTCAGAAAGGACAGGAGCCGGTTCTGTTGGTATGGCTGAAGCTGTTGCCATAATCCCAAAGCACCAATTCCCATGACTGCATTCACCAGCCATACCCCAACCCCCTCGAGCACATACGGGCGGACCCATATCAGGAATACGGTTAGGAACACGATCCATATTCCCCACGACAACGTCGAAAAAGCCAACACCAGACTGAATATGGGTGACGCGAGCAAAAGCAGGAGTGAAGGTTTGACTCCTCCCCAATAGAGAACCGCAAAAAGAGTGCTGATGAACACGATCGCACTTCCAAGATCCGGCTGAAACCCTACGAGGACGAACGGCACCGCCGCCACGAGACAAAGTGGAATTGCTTCAATAATCGTCGCCGGTGGATGCCGTCTTTCTCCGAGCATCTTTGCCAGCATCAGAATTGTTGCGATCTTCGCAAGTTCCGCCGGCTGTCCTACCCGTACCCCTGCGATAGATATCCACGACTTGGATCCGGCAGCCGTGCCCGCCCCTACACCAACCACAAGCGTGATTACCAGCAGGACGATCGCCCCTCCGTAGAAGAACGGGGTACCCCATTCCAATAACCGAGGAGATATCCGGAACACGAGAGCTCCTGCCAAGACTCCAAGACCCATCCAGACTGCCTGTCGCTTCCACACATCGGCGACGGCTGTGGCGACGTCGGTTTGTCCCGCGGAGTAGAGAGCGGTGAGCCCCACCGCAATCAGCAGCAGTGTCACGACGAGCAGAGTTTTGTCGAGGCGCCGCACGTCTTCCTGCCTCCTAAGGACGCCGTGGTGGCACTGCCGGCTCTGGCATCAGCGTTCTCGACTGTGGAACCGAGTCTGCCGGCATCACAAACCGCGGGAGCCGTGCATCTTCGCCAAGCAAGTACCGAGCAATTATGCGATTCACGAACGGCGCAACTGTGGATCCGTGCTCTGCATGCTCGAGGATTGCCGCGACGACGATCTCCGGGTCTGCAGCGGGAGCGAAACCAACGAACCAACCGTGGTCCAGACCCTGTGCGTTCTGGGCGGTACCAGTCTTGCCGGCGATCTGCAATTCCGCTACCTGCGATGCCGCCGCAGTACCGGTCTCGACCACCTGCACGAGCGATTCTCTCAGGCCATCCAGGGCCTCTCGCTCGAGCCCCAGATATCGTCTTCGCGTGGGTCCGTCCAAAACGAATCGCAGCTCCGGGGCGGAACCATCTTCGTTGGCCAACATGGAGTAGAATCGCACCATATTGCTGACGCTCTGGGAGTTTTCGCCTTGACCAATTGAGAGATTGAGAGTCACACCAGAAGTCCAACCTCTGGGACCGTAGCGCCGATCGTAGTACTCGGTGGATGCGGGGAAATGTGGCGTGCGTTCATCCGGAAGATCTATCCCCGAGGGTTCGAGGAAACCCATTTCCACACCATTCTCCAAAAGCACGTCGAGGCCAATCAGAAGACCAAGCTGATAGAAGTAAACGTCACAGGAATGCTCGATCGCCTCTCGCAGTGTCACGTTCCCGTGTCCCGCTTCGTACCAGCAGCGAAAATATCGATTTCCGTAGAGCATCCCCCCAGTGCACGGCATGTCCATCTGCGTGTCGAAGTCGACTTTCCCTAGCTTGAGAGCCATCGCGGCAACCGCCAGCTTCCAGGGTGAGGCCGGGGGATACAGCCCTTCGATAGCTCGATTGAAGAGTGGCTCCCCACCAGCATCCAGGAGAGCATTCCAGTCTTCCAGTTCCATTCTGCCAACGAACAAGTTTGGATCGAATGTTGGAGCGGAGTATAGAGCCAGGACGCCACCGGTACGCGGGTCTGCTGCCACCACAGCTCCGCGCCAGCCAGGCGGGAACTGCTCGGCTACGAATTGTTGCAGATAGATGTCGAGCGCCGTACTGATCGTGTCACCTTGCCCGGGTAGGAGTGTGGAACCGTCGGCCACCTCACGCACAGTGCGCCCCAACGCATCAACCTCGATGTATCGGAGCCCTTCGGTGCCCCTGAGCACATGATCATATTGCCGCTCGAGACCATCCCTCCCAACCACTTCACCGCTGCGGGCTCCTGGATAAGCTTCGGGGTCCGCAATCTCTTCTTCGCTTATCTCACCAACGTACCCGACCACGTGCGCAGCGATTTCGCCAAACGGATACCATCGTCTCGGCTCGCTTTGAATCACAATCCCCGGCCGAATGATCCTACTCTCTTCGAGTGCTGATACCAGCTCAAATGAAGCGTCTCTGCGCACGATGGCGGGCTCGTGATGCCGACGCCTATATCGATTGAGAACGGCTTCGATTCGTGCAGAGTCGAGATTCGCTATGACGGCGATATCTTCCAGGGTGGCGCGAACGGCCTCGGCCGAGGGACCCGTTACCGCGATGGAATAGCCCGGAATATTGTCCGCCAAAACGACGCCGTTGCGGTCGGTGATCAATCCCCGCGGTGCGGCTAGCCTAACGGGACGCAGCCGGTTCTCTTCGGACTCCAGGCGGTAGCGACTCGATGAAAGCACCTGGACACGAAAGAACGCCAGCACGAATATCCCGAAAACCACCGCCACCACGATTCGCGCCACGTCGGCGCGGCGGCCAACTTCGTGTCTATGAAACCAGGTCATTCACCAATCCGCACGTGTAGCCATCTTCGAAATATCAACAGCACCAAAACACCGGACAACGATGTCGTAAGGGCGTGGAGCGGCGTCCAATATCCAAGTTGCCAGAGAACCTCTATTCCCTGCGCATGCCTGCCTACGAGCCACATCAAAACATCACGCATCCATATTCCAAAAAAGAACAGTGCCGCGTTGACATAGAGGTTGTCGGCGAAAAACACGGCTTTGCTCCAGGCCGCCAGATAACCGATTGTGGCGTGCGCAAACGCTCCAGCTCCAAATGCGTCCGGAACGAGTCCATCCCGAATCAGTCCCACTACCAGTCCCGCCACCGCGGCGTTGCCGGGCCGTGTACCGATCGCATACACCAAAAGAGCCAACATCAGGAAATCGGGTGCGATGGGGCTTTCGCCAAATAGCGGACGAAGCGAAAACTCCAACACAAAAAGAAGCAAAATCACGGCGCCGAGCTTGAGACGCGTACGCCCGTTCTTCACGGATCCTCCGGTTCAAACGCGGGCGCTATATCGTCGTCTGCACCCAGCAGAACGATCACGTGAGATACTGATCCCGGCTGAACCGCGGGAGACAATACATAAGTCTTCGACCAACCTTCGCTCTGTTCGGCCAGCGCTCGAACGGTGCCGATCGGAATGCCTCTCGGGAATGCACCACCGAGGTGGCTGCCCCGCCCAGAGGTATAGACGTGAGACCCGATCGGCACGTCCTCCCTGAACGGAATTCCCCGAAGCTCCATGAGCACAGTGCCGGGACCTGCCCGTCCCCGAGGCTCCGCTATGCCGAAGACCGTACCGTCGGCCGTCATGGCACTCACACGGAAGTCGGGATGGGTCCAGACAACCGCTACCGAGGTGCTTGCACTGACAGTCCGTATCACTCCAACCAGTCCCTGTGGCGCAATGACCGGCGCCATGTCAACTACTCCATCATCGCTGCCGGCAGACAATAGAAGCGTGTACTCACCCAGAGGCGAAGCCTGGTGCAGCACCTCGGCGGCAACATGGCGTGTCGGCATGCGGATCGCGAGAGATAACAGCTCGCGCAGCTGAGAGTTCTCCTCCGTGAGTATGTACAACCGCAACGAGTCGAGAGCAGTCGAATCGCGCTGAGCGGTTAGCAGCGATACGAGCGGCCGTGCTTCGAGAGTGAGCGCTGTCTGATCCTGCAGCCATATCGCCGGAACCATCACATTGCGGATCGCATCTGAGAGCGCGTCTTGCGCGGTTGGAGGCATCAGCCGCGCAGAAAGTGATAAGACGACACAGAGAATGAATGCGATGGTGTCGCGGCGTGACGCGAAGCGTTCCGGCGCGATCTTCACAGCGGCCTAGGTGGTGAGCACCGACCGGTACTTGTCGGGATCGTCTAGGATTCGCCCTGTGCCACGCACAACGCACGTCAACGGATCCTCATCAACCCGGATCGGCAGCGACGTCTCCTGGGAAAGAACCACATCCAGCCCCCCGATCAGAGAACCTCCACCCGCCATCACGATGCCGCGGTCGACGATGTCGCTCGCCAACTCCGGTGGCGTAATCTCCAACGCACGTCTCACGGCATCCACTATTTGCTGGACCGGTTCCTGGATCGCTTCGCGAATCTCGCTGGAATGGACGCGCACTACCTTTGGAATGCCCGATACCAGATCGCGTCCCTTTGCTTCCATCTCCTTGTCGCCGTTGATCGGAGCTGCAGTACCGATCTGGATCTTGATGAGTTCAGCTGTCGGTTCGCCGATCAGTAGATTGTAGTTCTTCCTCATGAATTGCACGATCGCCTGGTCGAGCTCGTCGCCGCCGGTTCGTATCGACGTATCACTCACAATGCCAGACAGGGCTATGACTGCTATCTCCGTGGTACCGCCACCCACATCGATGACCATGTTTCCGGTAGGTGTCTCAACCGGGAGGCCCACGCCGATCGCCGCCGCCATCGGCTCGGCGACCATGTAGACTTCCTTTGCCCCAGCAGAGTGTGCGCTGTCGCGTACCGCTCGTTTCTCAACCTCGGTGATTCCGCTCGGCACACAAACAATCACCTTCGGCTTCACCTTGAAGACGTGCTTCTGAATGATCGATTCCAGGAAGTATCGAAGCATCCGTTCGGTCACGTCAAAATCCGCAATCACTCCGTCTTTGAGTGGACGAACAGCGAGAATACCGTCCGGAGTTCGGCCGAGCATACGTTTCGCTTCGAGTCCGATCCCTTTGATCTTGGATGTGCCCTGCTCCACCGCAACAACCGACGGCTCGTTTAAAACGATGCCCTCTCCTCGCACGTACACGAGCGTATTCGATGTGCCGAGATCGACTGCGATCTCGTTCGCAGGAAGCAGCGAACCCAGCGTGAGTTTTGGCCAGCGTATCGGCATAAGTAATGGGTAAAACGTCAAGGAAAACTACGCAAAGGGCGCCTCGAAACGTCTGAGGCGCCCTAACATAACTGTTGCCCTAAGTTATGACAAGTTCGTTACTTACAGGAACGACTTAGCGTCAACCAGCTCGATGCCAAACGCCTCAGCCACTCCTGGATAAACCACCTTACCATCGATCACGTTGAGCCCGAGGAACAAACTCTCGTCAGCCCGACAGGCTTCCTGCCAGCCTTGTTTGGCGAGACGCCGTGCATACGGGAAGGTGGCGTTGGTCAGAGCCAATGTCGAGGTGCGCGGTACACCGCCAGGCATGTTCGCAACACCATAGTGAAGCACGCCATCCACTAAATACGTTGGCTCTTCGTGCGTGGTCGGTTTGATCGTCTCGATACAACCACCCTGATCGACAGACACGTCGACAATGACCGAACCGGGCTTCATCAGTTTTAGATCACCGCGCTCCACCAAATTGGGGGCCTTCGCGCCCGTAATCAGAACAGCCCCTACGAGCAGGTCAGCCAATGGCAGCAATTCCAAAATGTTCAGTCTGTTTGAATACACGAGATTCACGTTGGCCGGCATAACGTCATCCAGATAACGAAGCCGCTCGAGCGATAGGTCGAATATCGTGACTCGCGCGCCGAGGCCGGCCGCCATCTTCGCGGCATTGGTGCCAACCACTCCACCACCGAGAATCAGCACTTCCGCAGGGAGAACGCCGGGCACACCTCCCAGCAGCAACCCCCGACCTCCGTAATGCTTCTCCAGGTACTTTGCGCCTTCTTGGACCGCCATTCGGCCCGCCACTTCACTCATCGGTGTGAGTAGTGGCAATTCCCCCGATGGGAGCTGCACCGTTTCGTACGCGATGGACACCGACCCGGTGTCCATGAGTGCACGTGTCAATTCCTCATCGGCTGCGTAGTGAAAATAAGTGAATACGAGTTGGTCTTTTCGTACGCGCGGCCACTCTACCTGGATCGGCTCCTTGACCTTTACGATCATGTCGGCCTCGCCCCAAACCTCATCTACGGACTGGATGATCTCTGCGCCGACGTCCGTGTAGGCTTTGTCCGGAAAGCCACTGCCCTCACCCGCACTCATTTCCACAAGCACCCTGTGACCGTCGCTCACTAGCGTCGCCACGCCTGCAGGCACAACCGAAACTCGATTCTCGTTGGTCTTGATCTCTTTGGGAACTCCGATAATCATGGTAGTCAGGCTCTCGTCATTTGTGGTTGTCGTTTTTTCAGCTCGTCAGTTCGGACCCAGTGCAACGACCGTCTGGCGGTCCGGGTCAAGGAACTCCTGACCTACTTGTGCAACGTCACCCAGCGTAATCGCATCGATCTGAGTTAGCAACTCGTCAATTGTCCTGTAAGGTTCGCCGAAGAGCGCAATTGTGGCAAGGCGATACATTCGCGCAGACGGGCTTTCGAGGGAAAGTGTCACCTGCCCTTTCAGCTGCTGCTTGGCTTCCGCCAACCGGGCCGACGTGAGGCCATTCGCGGCGAAGCCGGCTAGTTCCTCCTTAATCGCTTCCAACGCCCGCGCTACGTTCGAGGGATGGGTTCCGACGTATACGCCGACCACACCCGTTTCTTTGTAGAACGACTGGTAGGAATACACTGCGTACGCCAAGCCCAATTCTTCCCGAATCCGCTGGAACAGAGCGCTGGACATACCCGCTCCAAGAACTGAGTTGAGCACCACGAGCGGATGGCGTCGTTCATCCGTGAACTGAAATGTGTCGGTTCCGATTACGACATGAGACTGCGCCCCGTCTCTGTGGATAAAACGCTCGGTGCGAATCGCCGCTGGTACCTCCGAAATCTGCTGCGGTTCCGGGCCGGGATCGAACGTGAACCACCCGCATTTTGCCAGCAGCTTGAGAAACAATTCATGATCCACATTTCCGGCCGCGGCAATTACGATGTGTCCCGGGTGATAGGATCGCGAGTGCAGTTCGCGGAGATCGCTCACACTCAGCTCCGAGACGGTCTCTTTCGTGCCCAGAACCGAATACCCGTACGGGTGCTCTGGCCACATGGTCTCGGAGTGCTGTTCGAAGACCAGATCGTCGGGAGTGTCGTAGACCGCACTTATCTCCTCCAGCACGACCATTCGTTCGCGATCCAGATCGTCGCCTCGCAGCATAGGATTTCTGACTAAGTCGGTCAGCACATCGAGCGCGCGAGGCAGGTCGTCATCCAGTACGCGCGCCTGAAAGGACGTATGGTCGCGGGAAGTATATGCGTCGAGCGAGCCACCACGCACCTCGAGCTCCAGCGCAATGTCTCGGGCGCTGCGTCGCTCGGTTCCTTTGAACACCATGTGCTCGAGGAGGTGCGAAACGCCCATTTTGGTCCGCTTCTCGTGAGCCGATGCGCGGGAGACCCAGATGCCAACCGCTACCGAGCGAACCCACGGTAGCAGCTCAGACATCACGGTCACTCCATTATCAGCCTCAGAACGATACAGCCGCTCGTCGAGCTTAACCGTTTGCATCAAGACTCGTCGGAGATTTCCGCCGGCTGTTCTTTCGGCTCTTCCTTCTTCTCGAGTAGGGCCTTTCGCGAAAGCCTCATTTTGCCGCGCGAATCGACTTCGAGCAGCTTAACGCGTACGATGTCGCCCTTGTTTACGACATCCTCTGTACGATTGGTGCGCTCGTGCTGCAACTCCGAAATGTGCAGCAGCCCTTCAACTCCAGGTAGGATCTCAACAAACGCTCCAAACTGCGTCGTGTTCTTGACGGTTCCCTCGTAAATAGTGCCGACCTCAGGTTCCTGAACGATTGCCGAGATCATATCACGCGCCTTTTCGCCGGCTCTACCGTCGACGGCTGTGATGGTCACCACACCTTCGTCATCAACATTGATGTTGGCGCCTGTCTCTTCCTGAATACCACGAATGATCTTTCCCTTCGGACCTATGATGTCACCGATACGTTCGGGTCTGACCTCAACCGTGATGATCCTTGGCGCCCACTTGGACAACGTGCTGCGATGCTCCGAAAGAGTCTCAGACATCTTGCCGAGTATGTGAAGACGGCCATTGCGTGCCTTCTCGAGGGCCGCTCGGATTATGTCGAGAGAGATTCCGCCAATCTTGATATCCATCTGAATGGCGGTCACGCCATCGCCCGTGCCGGCAACTTTGAAGTCCATGTCGCCGAGATGGTCTTCCGTACCGAGAATATCGGTGAGCACGGCCACGCGATCGCCCTCTTTGATCAACCCCATCGCCACTCCGGCGCATGCGGACCTCATCGGCACTCCCGCATCCATGAGTGCAAGCGATCCACCGCAGACCGACGCCATCGATGATGAACCATTGGACTCCATGATGTCCGACACTACCCTGATCGTGTACGGGAATTCGTCGTACGCCGGCAGCAGGGCCTGGAGAGCGCGCTCGGCCAGATTACCGTGCCCAACCTCCCGCCTCGATGTACCTCTGATGGGGCGTACCTCGCCGACTGAGAATGCTGGGAAGTTGTAATGGAGCATGAAGCTCTTGGTCGTCGCATCCCGGAGGTGGATGCTCTCGATCTTCTGCTCGTCAGACACGGAACCGAGAGTCGTGCTGACCAGAGCCTGTGTCTGGCCGCGTGTGAACAAAGCCGTTCCGTGCACGCGCGGCAGCACTCCCACCTCACAGGTGATGGGCCGTACCGTATCCAAGTCGCGCCCATCAACGCGTTCACCTTGATCGAGGACCTGAGCCCTCATGGTGTTGTATTCGATGTCGTCGAAGACGGACTTCACATCTGCGATGTTGTCCGGATACGCCTCGGTCAACTGCTCGACGATCTCGTCCCGTATTGCAGCCAGGGCCTTGATGCGTTCGTTCTTCTCGGGCTGGTTGAGCGCCTCCTTCACCCGGTCTTCGGCTAGTTCCTTCACACGAGTGACGATTTCTTCGGATATCTCGTG
>JBDHHK010000060.1:0-21291 GCA_039589395.1 Gemmatimonadota bacterium | reverse complement strand
GGAATCCGACAAACCCAAACGGCGGCATCTCGAACAGCTTCAATTCCTCGAGCCAGGGAACCGTGTAGATCCACTTGCCCCGGGCCCAGTAGTTGTGGCTCTCCCAAAGCAGACCGATGAGAGCGCCACCCAACATGAGCCTTCCTAAACGTCCCCAGTAACCCTTTGACAGGTCTCCCAGCAACGATAGTGATCTTTTGGCGCGAAAGATCAGAGGGTCGACAACGAGGAACACCGCACCCCAGATGAGCGGAAAAAACAGCCGAGGATACACTAGCGACAGTGCACCCATGGCGAGTCCGGCAGCGATCGCACAGTTGAGCTCCCAGGATCGCATTGTCAACACCGGACCTCGGCCGCGTTGGAAGAGACCTGCGGCGTCCAGCAACCGTTCGGCGAGAAGCACCGCGGGCACTACTGTCGCGAACGACAGCACAATCCCACACCATCGCTCCCAAGGCAAATGGGGTAAGGAGACGTAATACCAATTCTCGAGCCGGAAATTCGCGATTTCGAAGCAGAACCAGACGACCGGCGACCAAAGGAAGACGTAGATCATCGGTCGGCGCCACAACATCGATGGCCGTCCATCTAGATGAGTCCCGACCGCGTCGAACAGCACCAAGGTTGGATACCACGCGAATACATAGAACCAGGTGGGGACAGGGTCGACCCGAAGAAGGAGCAGCACCCAAGCGGCTACTATGGCTATGACAGACAACGCGATGAGCATGATACACAACGTGTGTTTTTGTCGACTGAAACGCCAGTGGTCTACCGGGCTTGCCTCTTCATACCATGTGCCGTTGATTGCGCGGATGCCCAAACTTGCCATCGAATGCAAAGCACTGAAGAAGCACTACGGCTCGGTGAGAGCGGTCGACGGTCTCGACCTCGGCGTTTGCGTTGGCGAGTGCTTTGGGATGTTGGGTCCCAATGGTGCCGGCAAGACCACGACGATTGAGATGATTCAAGGATTGATCCAGCCCGACGGAGGGACAGTGCGAGTGCTCGGGCTGGGTTGGCACAAAGACGAGAGGGAACTCAGGCAGCGTATGGGAACTCAGCTCCAGGAGGCCAAGTTCACGGAGAAGCTGACGGTGGGTGAGACTTTGCGTCTTTTCCGGAGCTTTTACAGAACGGGTTGTTCCGTGGATGCGGTACTCGACACAGTTCGACTGACCGAGAAGCGCGATTCCTGGGTGAGCAAGCTTTCCGGAGGCCAGCGGCAGCGCCTGTCTGTTGCGTGTGCTTTGGTCTGCGAGCCCGACCTTCTTTTTCTGGATGAACCGACAACGGGTCTCGACCCTCAGTCGCGGCGACAACTCTGGGGCACGATTTCGGCGTTTCGAAATGCTGGCGGAACCGTATTGCTTACCACGCATCACATGGAAGAGGCGGAACACCTGTGCGATCGAGTGGCAATCGTAGATCACGGGCGGGTAATTGCGTTGGGATCCCCAAAGGAACTCGTGGCATCCTTGGGTGCTGAAGACTTGGTTGAGTTCGGTTTCGAAGATGGTGTTTCTCTTGCCGACGAAGATCTGCAGGCGTTGCCTGGGGTTGCGGACGTAGGCCGCGAAGACGGCAAAGTCAGGCTGACTTCGCGCCACGTACATCAGACGGTACCAGCCCTAATGGTATTGGTAGAGGAACGCGGAGTTTTGCTGAATGAACTCGTCACGCACCGTGCATCGCTCGAAGATGTATTCCTCGCTTTGACAGGCAGACATCTTCGCGATGATTAGGATTAGTGATCATCCCATCACACAACTCACGCTTTGCCGGGTGAGAGAGTTCTTGCGCGAACCGGAGGCTGTTTTTTGGGTGTTCGTGTTTCCGGTGCTTTTGGCATTGGCGCTGGGATTAGCCTTTAGCAGGCGCACCCCCGACGCCGTAAGGATCGTTGTCGAAAAGGGCCCCGGGAGTGAAGGACTCGAGGCGATGCTGCGCGACGCGCCTGATATCGAGGTACGAACGCTCAACGCGGCTGAGGCACGAAGCCAACTCAGCACCGGCCGCGTCGCACTGGTTGCACAGGCTGGCGATACATTGGTGTTTCGATTTGACCCATCCAGAAGCGAAGGCCGACTCGCACGACTCATCGTGGCGGGGGCTGTTCAAGAGGCTGCTGGAAGGCGAGATGTCTGGGAGATCCGTGAGGTCCCTGTGACGGATGTCGGATCCCGCTACATCGACTTTCTAATCCCGGGCCTAATCGGCATGAACATAATGGGGAATTCGCTATGGGGAATTGGATTCCGCATAGTGCGAAAGCGATCGGACCATCTAATGAAGCGGTTGATTGCCTCTCCCATGCGGAAGAGCCATTACTTGCTGTCTCACGGTCTCAGCCGACTCTTCTTCCTGTGGTTTGAGGTTGGCGTCATTCTCGCTTTTGGCCACTTCGCGTTCGGCGTCCCAATCCGCGGTTCACTACTCGGATTGGCTGCTGTCACGTTGCTTGGCGCCATGTCGTTTTCCGGGATCGGATTACTAGTGGCGAGCCGTGCCAGAACGATTGAAGGCGTGTCGGGTCTCATGAACCTGGTAATGATCCCAATGTGGATCTGCTCTGGAGTGTTTTTCGCATATTCGAACTTCCCGGAAGTAGTGCAACCGGTAATCGCCGCTCTACCGCTCACAGCCTTAAACGATGCGCTTCGTGCGGTGATGCTGGAGGGCGCCCCGCTGGTGAGCATTGCTGGCTTGTTGGCAATTGTCACTGTTTGGGGCGTCAGTAGTTTTGGGGTAGCATTGAAGATCTTTAGGTGGGAATAGAAGAGAGGATTGCCTCCATGGCACAGAAACTCAGCTCCAAAGCAATGAAGAAACTCGACACACTGACCGAGGCGAGGCGTAAGTGGGATCGGGTTCACTCACTGGTAGAAATGGCAGCCACACAAAAGACCGGCCAGGACATGTACTTGAGCCAAATGAAGCGAGCCGCGGAGGATGTTGGGAGAGTCTTCATGAACGGTGGCTACGGACCCCTGGCAGGTAGCGCGAATGAACTGGCGCTGCTCGTGAAACGTGGTGGGTCATTGCAGTACAAACTGCGTGCGATGCGCGAGACGGTTGGTACCGTGTTCGCCGCGATAGAGCGTGCGGAAAAGGCTGTGATGGATGAGGAGAAGGCGGGAGCAGCGGACTAGTCAGCCGAAAGGTCGGCTATTGCACGCATCACCTCGTGGCCGTGCGTTATCGGGAGTGCGTGGTCGGCCCCGTCCACCAACCTGAGTTCAGCTGCAGGTATTTTGCTGGCGAGTCGTCGAGCTTCTTCGCTGTCAAAAAGTGAATCCTCTGTGCCGTGCAGAACGATCGTTGGAACAGTTATCTCAGCAAGTCGGTCGCGAACGTCGAAATCGTGCATTGTGAAACGGTAGGCTCTCAGGGCCCGCCAATCGACGTTCCGCCATCCCGCCCGTCCAAGGTCCATTTCCGATTTGATGTTGAGCTCGCGGAAGTTTATCGGATCGGCGCGGAGCTTACCCTGGCAAAGAGTTCTTTTCACCACTCTGGTGGTCAATGGAAGATTCCAGAGGGGGACCAACCAACCAACTCCTACGCGCCATTTCCGGCTCCATGGGTTGGGGATCCGCAGCCTCACCCGCTGGTACATCGGTCCGGGTGTGGAACCAATTACCACCAGCCCGTCAATCCTGGCGAGCTCCTTTTCTCGGTGATTTATCAACCAGTGCAAGGCGAGCATGCCACCAAAACTGTGGGCGATTACGAGGCGGCGAGCGTTCTGCCAGCTCTGGAACCGCCTTGTTTCGTCTTCGATCAGCCGCACGTAGATGTCGAAACCATCTTTTCGGAGTTCGGGAGTTATTCCGTCGGTTCCCAGCTCGAGTCCACTCAGGTCCGGTGATACGGTGGGTATGTCCAGCTGTGGGAAGATGGTCGCGTTCAGCGACATCCCTGGAAGCAGTAGCGCCGCCGTCCGTTTGTGTGCTCGTTCTTTGGATCCAGTGTGAGTCATCACCCGCAACCCTTTTGATCTGGTGGGTTCAACAACGGTTGCTTCGGCGCTTCTGGCCTATGCTTCACCGCACGGGACGGATGGATTGTAACGAACCAGGCAACTTTGCGACTCATTTGAAACAAATCGAGGTTTGCATCGTAGGTTAACGGTGTTAGGTTAACACCGTTAGCTTAACGCTGTTAAGGCGTCGAAGACATGACTGTAACTATAATAATAGCAACATCTTAAACATGGTAACAACTACATCAAAACCTGCTAATCGACACGCCTCGGCGGACGTTGAGACAGCAATTCTCGAGGCCGCCCGCGACCTTCTGGCCGATGGAGGTGTCGCGGGCCTCTCAATGCGGCAGATAGCTGATCGGGTGGGAGTAACCGCTACTGCGATATACCACTACTTCGATGGCAAACAGGACATTGTCAATCGGGTGGTCCTGAGTGCGTTCGAACGATTCGGATCCTACCTGAAAGATGCCATGTCCTTACATCCGATTGGATCGGTGGAGCGGCTGCACGCCCTCGGCGAGGCTTACATACGATTTGCGCTCGAAAACGATGCGTACTTTCGCGTGATCTTCAGCATTCAGCCCAAGTCGCAAGCGGGGCTCGAAGATATCCCTGAAGGTGGTGGATATCATCTACTCCGCAAAACAGTGGCTGAGGCCATCCAGGCGGGATCGATAAGAGACGCTGGTGATACGACCCTTGACGTAGCTGATACCGGGCTGCCGGACCGCGAGTATACCGATGTTGTGTCCATGTACCTGTGGAGCCTCGGTCATGGTTTGGTGACGCTGACTCTTTGTGGCGCCGGGGGCTGGAGTGATTGTGAGGGAAAACCAAATCCCGTTGAACTGCTAAAGGCGTTTTCGCCCTTCGTGAATTATGGGATACGGAAACCGGCCGAAAAGACCGGAGAAATCGAGAACAGCGAGGAGCGGTGCAAAAGTGAGTAAAGCGAAAACAACGGTGATCCCAATCGTTCTTTTGGGGTTGGTGCTATCAGCTGGTGACGTGGACGCGCAGAGTGATCGAGACAATCAGGTCTATTCTCTGGCTCGAGCGCTTCAGGTCGCATTGGCGAACAGCGAGACGATTCGAGATACTGAGATGGATCTCGAGGTCGCGAAGCACCAGGTGCGTGAGGCTTACGGACGTGTCCTCCCCGATTTGAATGCGAATGTGTCGTATTCGCGGAATCTAGCAGTTCAGCAGTTCTTCCTGCCGGCGGCATTTTTTGATCCCACTGCGGCACCTGGAGAGTTGACAGCCGTGCGAGTCGGTTCCGACAACACTTGGGCACTCGGTGTAAACGCAAGTCAGCCACTCTTTGAGTACACGGCGTTCATTGGCTTGGGAGCGGCCGGTCAGTTCCGGGGTTTACAGGACGAGCGAGTGCGCGGAACGACACAGGGGGTAGTGACGTCGGTAAGGCTCGCGTACTTCACCGCGTTACTTGCTGATGAGAGCGTGCGCCTCACCGAAGAAAGCGTCGAACGTGTGCGCAAGACGCTGGAAGAGACGCAGGCCATGAACCGAGCGGGATTGGCGAGTGAGTACGATGTGCTTCGATTGGAGGTACAGCTTGGCAACCTGGAGCCGAACCTGCGGCGCGCAATGATAGACAGAGCTGCCGCCAAAAGAAACCTCCTCATCGAGATGGGCCTCGATCCGAACACGGATATCGAATTGGAAGGGCGACTCAACGAGGTCGACCTGAGTGACGTCAACAACAACTCACCGGAGAACACGGGGCTCCTCAACGTCGCAGGGCTCACAGCGTCACCCGAAACGGACTTTGACGAGCTCTTAGTGACCGCGTTGTTGAGTCGCAGCGACGTGCGCCAGCTACAGGCTTCGATTTCGGTTGAAGAAGCACGCCTTCGGGTAGAGAAGTCTGAGTACTTCCCGACGCTGAGCCTATTTTCGAACTACAACGTGACCGCACAGCAAGACGGCAACCCGGTCTTCTTCGGCAACAATCCCAACCAACGTGTGAAGACGTCTGTGGCGGGCGTGCAGGTTCAGATACCGATCTTTTCAGGCTTCGCGAGGAACGCTCGGGTACAGCAGGCGAATGCCAGAATCCACCAAAATGAATTCCGTTTGGAACGCCTCGAACGGCAGGCGGCCAGCGACCTGCGTACATGGATCGATAACACTCAGGAAGCACAACAGCGCGCTGCCAGTCAGATGAGGGCGGTGGAACAAGCTCAGCGTGGCTACGAGATCGCGTCTGCGCAATACAACGCGGGTCTCGGATCGCAGCTCCAGATTACCGATGCAGAAGTGGCACTTCGCCAGTCTGAATTCAACTACGCACAGGCGGTGTTCGACTATTTGAGTGCTCGTGCTGGTCTCGAAGCGTCCGTGGGATTGGTCCCGGAAGAGGCTGGCACCTTCGCTGAACTAAACGACAGGTAACACGATGAAGACATTATTCACGGGGCTGGCGCAAATGAACCGGTCGATGAAACACACCAGACAAGTCGCCTATCTGATGATGGCTATGGCAGTTGTAGTGACCACCGCGGGATGCTCACGTGGAGAAGTGGCAGCCGCCAACGATTCCGAGACTCCAGAACAGGCCAACGTTAGGGTTACCAACGTCGAAGCCACGCAGGTACAGCTTGGCGAGTTCAGAAGCGTGATCCGGGTCACTGGCGAAGTCGAGGCTCTGTACGACGTGACCGTATCTGCCGAGGAAAGTGGCCGGGTCGAAAGTTTCCTCGTTGAGAAGGGTCGCCGAGTCAGACGTGGCCAGGCGATTGCCAGACTCGAAAGTGACCTGCTCTCCGCTCAGGTAGATGAGGCCAGAGCGTCCGCCAGGTTGGCGCGCGAAGAGTACGAACGTCAGCGTCAATTGTGGGAAGAAGACAGCATCGGCACGGAGATGGCCTTTTTGCAGCGTCGCTACGCGTCCGAGATGGCTGCAGCTCGACTCGCTTCGCTCGAAGCACGGCTCCTCCGGACCGAAATCATTGCACCTGTGACCGGCACTTTCGAGGAGAAGTACCTAGAGGTGGGTGAGATGGCCGTCCCGGGTGCGGCGGTGGTACGTGTAGTCGCAACCGATCGTGTCAAGATCGTCGCAGGTGTTCCCGAACGGCATGCTCGTACCGTCGTGGTTGGAGATCAGGCCCTAGTCTCATTGGACTTGTTCCCTGATCAGGAATTCGTGGGAGAAGTGAGTTTTGCAGGCGCCAGCGTGGATCCACGAAGCAGAACATTTCGCATCGAAGTTATCCTCGACAATCCCGGTGGAATGATGAAGCCGGCGATGGTGGCCAATCTCGAAGTAGAGCGGGAGTTTCTCGAAAACGTGATTTCGGTTCCGCAGCAGGTTGTGTTGCGGTCGGCCGAGGGCTACAAAGTCTTCATTGCCGACTCAGCAGGCGACGGATATGTGGCTCACGCTCGCACGGTTGAGTTGGGCGTTGTATCCGGTGACGACGTCGTCATTGAAGGAGGGCTGGAGATCGGGGAGCTGTTGATCACGGTGGGGCATCAACTCGTAGACGACGGGAGCCCGATCCGAATCGTAAGTAGCGAGCAGTCGGGGCAGGCTGAAGAGGAGAACTGAGATGGCGAGGCGTCAGGCACAAGGAGTTTACAAGGAGTTCAAGCTCACGTCGCTCGCCATAGACTTTCCGACGAGCGTGCTGGTCTTGACGGTAATAATCGTGCTTTCGGGCATCGCCGCCTATGCCGCAATTCCCAGGGAGTCGAACCCCGAAATCACCATTCCGAACATTGTGGTGAACACAGTCTATCCGGGTGTTGCGCCAAGGGATATCGAGACGCTCATCACTCGGCCCATCGAAGATGAGCTAAACTCGATCGGTGATATCAAAACCATCACGTCCACATCGCTAGAAGGTGTTTCGTCGATCAATGTGGAGTTCAATGCCGGCGTCGATATGGCTGAAGCGCGGCAAGAGGTTCGAGAAAAGGTGGACATCGCGCGTCCAGAGCTACCGGATGCGGCCGAAGAGCCACAGGTCTTCGAGATAAACCTGTCCGAGTTTCCGATTCTTCAGGTCAATATTGCCGGAGCGTACGATTTGGTCAGGCTCCGAGACGTGGCCGAGGACCTACAGGATCGCCTCGAACAGATCCCGACCGTCCTAGATGTGACGCTCGCCGGAGGACTCGAGCGAGAGGTTCAGGTAGATGTCGATCTCGCCAAACTGAAGTACTACGATCTTGCCTTCAACGATGTCATCGGGGCGATCAGCAGTGAAAATGTCACCATCCCCGGCGGCACCATCGACGTGGGTGATCTCCAATACCTGGTACGCGTTCCCGGTGAGTTCGAAGGGACGGAGTTGATCGAGAGTATTGTCGTCGAGGCACGAAACGGCAGCCCAATCTATGTCCGTGATGTGGCATCTGTCGATTTTGGCTTCAAGGAGCGGGACAGCCACGCGAGGCTCGATGTTACTCCGGTCGTGACGCTGGGCGTCTCCAAGCGCAGCGGAGAAAACATCATCGAGACGTCGGAGGCGGTACGAGCGGCGATCGAAGAAATGCGCTCTGACTTTCCGCCGGGCACGAACGTGACCGTTACGTCTGATCAGGCAGAAGACATTCGACTCATGGTGAGCAGCCTCGAGAACAACATCATCTCGGCGCTCATCCTCGTGACGGGAGTGTTGCTACTGGTGTTGGGTGTCAAGACGGCTTCATTCGTCGGCATTGCCATACCACTTTCGATGCTTTTGTCGTTCAGCATCCTGCAGTTGGTGGGATTCACGCTCAACATTGTCGTTCTGTTCAGCCTCATACTTGCACTCGGCATGCTGGTCGATAACGGCATAGTAGTAGTCGAGAACATATACCGTTTTAGGGAACGTGGTTACGATAGGGTTGCTGCGGCCAAACTAGGGACTGGCGAGGTTGCGGTTCCGATCATTGCATCGACTGCAACCACGCTCGCGGCATTCTTCCCGATGGTCTTCTGGCCCGGCATCATAGGGGAATTCATGGCTTACCTGCCATGGACGTTGATCATTACGCTCAGTTCGTCACTTTTTGTCGCGTTGGTGGTCAATCCTGTGCTGTGTTCCCTCATGCTCGACACCGAAGATGCACCGCCGGTACAATTGCCGCGAGCCGCAAGGCGCGTACTAATCGCGGCTGCTGTTTTCGTGGTGCTCTTGGGTTTGTCCAGCAACTGGTTAGCGACCCTGCTGCTCGTGGTTACGGCTTTCCTGGCGCGCTTTGTCTACCGAAAGCTGTTCCATCCGGTCGGACACTGGTTCATCGAAAGAGGCTTGCCCGCTGCGATCGCCGTATACGAGCGGCATCTCAACTGGGTTCTCGACCATAGGCCGCGCGTTATGGCAATGTCGGTTGGAACGCTCTTCTTGGTGATGTTCGTGTTCGGGTTTCTAAACGCCGGCATAGTCTTGTTCCCCGAGGACATACCTACCTCTACTGCGTTCCTCCAGGTTGAGGCGCCGCTTGGAACTCGCGTCGAAACGACAGATCGCGTCACGTCTCAGATCGAGCAGGGCGTAGTCGATCTCGTCGATGACTATGATCTCGAGTCCATTGTCGCGACTGTTGGCCGAAGTTCTTCGGGTGGCTTCGGTGGAGGGGTCGGGACACATCTTGCAACAGTGACTGTGAACTTCATCGATTTTCAAGATCGCGTCGGTAACGCGGATTCGATGATCGAAGAGGTGCGACAGCGGATGGAACGCGAAGTGGCGGGCGCTGACATCTCCGTATCTGCCATCGAGATGGGTCCTCCGACTGGTGCTCCTGTTTCTGTGGAGATCGCCGGTGACGATCCGGAGGTGCTGAAGCGACTGGGTGACGAGGCTGTCCTCCTCCTTGAGCGTTCGCCAGTATTCTCCAAGCTCGACGGGCTGGAAAGTGATATGGCCGATGGCCGTCCCGAATTGATCGTCGACGTCGATCGGGAAAAGGCTGCTCTCTACGGGCTCAGCACCTCAGACGTCGGCTTAACGGTGCGTAGCGCAATAAACGGAACGGAGGCATCCAAGTTCCGCGACGGGAAGGATGAGTACGACATCACCGTAAGGCTGGCGAAGGAGTTCCGCGACGATCTGAATTCACTGGGTGATCTCTACGTTGTTGAAGACGGAAGGCAGATACCACTTTCATCCGTGGCGACCTGGCGCGTGAGTGAAGGCTCTGGAGACGTCAACCGCAAGGATCTCGAAAAGGTAGTGACGGTCGGTTCGGATGTGAGGGCCGGATACAACCAGAATGCCGTGTTGAACGAAGTCCGTGCCGTGCTAGCCGACTTCGAAGCGTCGTTGCCAGTGGGATACCGGATGGTATACGCCGGTTCTCAGGAAGACCAGCAGGAGGCGCAGTCCTTCCTAATGGGGGCGTTCTTCGCCGCGGTGTTCCTGATCGGTTTTATCCTCGTGACGCAGTTTGACTCGGTAACCAAGCCGCTCATAATCCTGAGCTCGATCGTATTGTCGACGATTGGCGTGCTGATTGGTCTCATGGTATTTCGAATGCCGTTCAGCATCATCATGACTGGTGTCGGAGTAATCAGTCTTGGCGGTGTTGTAGTGAACAACGCGATCGTCCTGATCGACTACGTGGAGACGCTGCGGCACCGCGACGGGCTCTCTCGACGTGAAGCGCTCATTCGAGGAGGAATGACTCGTTTCCGCCCGGTCATGCTCACGGCCGTCACTACCGTGCTCGGGCTCGTGCCGCTCGCAATAGGCCTGAACTTCGATTTCCTAGGTCTCTATTCGAATCTGAACCCAGACTTCTATTGGGGCGGCGAGCAGGCAGCGATGTGGGGGCCGATGGCCATTGCGGTCATCGCAGGTCTCACATTCGCGACTTTTCTGACGTTGCTCCTGGTTCCTGTGATGTATTCCGTGTTGGACGACTTCGACAACTTCATTGCCAAAAACTTCAAACCCTCACGTGTGGAAGAAGAGCTCGAGGCGGAACGGGATCTCGAAGTGACGCTAACGGGAGAGCATCGACTACCGGAGCCAGGCTCCATATAGATCGGGACGTCGGTCGCGCCAAAACAGAGTTCGCGCGGGTGAGGTTGCGCATTCGCCGAGGTCGATATCCGTCACCAGGATGTCGTCCTCCAACCTCTTGCCGCGCGACAATACCTGCCCCGTGGGGTCCACCACGAACGACTCACCGGCGAACGTCAGTTTTTCTTCCTCACCAACTCTGTTACAGAGGGCGGCGAAATATCCGTTTTGGAATGCCGCGGTGCGCACCTCAGCCTCAAATAACCCGTCCGGCCACTCGTCGATAGCACCTGCTTGCGGAATTACGACGAGCTCCGCGCCGGCGACGCCCAATGCCCGCATGTATTCCGGGTAGTGTCTGTCGTAGCAAATTGCCACACCGATGGTGCCCGCGCTGGTCCGGTATACCGGTGCTCCGCTGTCGCCGGCGTGGTAGTACTCTCGCTCGTGGAAACAGGTGTAGTCACAGATATGCACCATGCGTGTCACGCCCAGACAGGTGCCGTCAGAATCGAAGACCGGAGAACTGTCGAACCGGCGACCCTGCTCGTCTTGTTCGTACATATTGAACACAGCGACCAGCGAACGCTCCTTTGCCTTTGCCGCGACGGCATCGGCGGTGGGGCCTGGAATCGGCTCCGCGCACGTTGCAGCGGTCTCATCGTCCTCGCGTTGGGGGAAGAAGCGGTCGATAGCCAGTTCGGGGAACGCGATCACGTCCGCCCCATCATCCTTTGCATGGTCCATTGCTTCGAGCGCTCGGCGAAGATTTTCGTTTCTGTCTGTGCTTGCCGATAGCTGTGCTAGTGCTAAGCGCATGCTCTTTCTCCTCAGAAGTGTCTTCTAACCGAAGCGGGGCGGTACCACCGCCCTACCGCCCTACCGTCCTCAGTCCATCTTTCCCTCGTTCATCGCGCGCCACCACCGGTTGATGAGCGACGGCTTACCAGTTCCGGCTTGTTCGCGCAGAGCTTTCGCGAACGCTTCAGCCGATTCGAACCGGCTATTAGGGTCGCGGGCCGCGCCGGTCGCCAGAACGCGAAGGAAACCCGTATTTACGTCTTGCCGCATCGCGCTGACGTTGGGCAGCGAACCGGTTGTGTGACTTGCGATTACCGAGATGGGCGATCCCGTACCGAATGGTAAAGAACCCGTGAGAGCAAAGTACGCGCAAAGGGACAGCGAGTAGATGTCGGTGCGGTGATCAACCTTCTCGCCAAGCAGTTGTTCTGGCGCCGCAAATTCGGGAGTACCTGAATGAGACGTTGATGCTCCACCGAACCTGCTATGATGCTCGTGCGCGAACGCTAGGCCAAAATCTGCAATTCTGACGCTTCCTTCAGGGTCGGAAAACAAGATGTTTTCGGGTTTGAGGTCGCGGTGTACCAAACCGTGTCCGTGCGCGTGCCGCAGAGCATCCAGAGATTCGTAGAGCAGCTGCAACACTCGGGGAACCTCTAGCGGTCCCTCCTGCTCGACCGCCTGCGCGAGGCTACCTCCCGGTACGAACTCCATGGTATACCAAATGAGACCAGACCTACCGCCGATGTCGTAGGTGTTTGCTATGTGCTCGTGCACAATGCGGGCTGCGATCTGCGCCTCGCGGCGGAAGCGTTCGACGACTGCGGGGTCACTGGTCAGAAACGGGTGCAGCACCTTTAGCGCGACTTCTCGCTCGAGTTCCAGGTCGCGAACGAGGTATACACGTCCAAACCCACCAGAACCAAGCTCATCCAGAAGCTCGTACTCGTCTCCGAGCGCACGTCTCAGGTGCTTCTCCCATGCCCTGGTGTCTTCGTAAGCTCCATCGCCCGTGGGCCTCACTGGCATCAGATCTCGAAGTGCGCCGGTATCCGACGTCATTGCGTCGTTCATCTCAGTTGCGGAGTGGTACCGCTCCGCCGGATTCTCCTTGAGTGCGCGCATGATCATACGGTCGAGCAGAGCAGGCGTGTTCGCGCGGATATCGGACGGCGGTGCAACTTCATTTGGGTCCAACGCCGGTGCACGACCGGTGATGCCATAATACAGAAGCGCCCCTACCGTGTAGACATCGCTCTCCGGATCTCCAGCTCCTACTTCTCTGATTTCCGGTGCTATGTAAGGGATTCCAGCTTCGTTCCAGGTATCGGCAACGTCGACACATACGCTGGCGTAACGCAGGTCAATCACGATCACCCGGCCCGTGTTCTCGAGCATCACAGTGCTGGGAACGATCCGCCGGACTGCTATCTGATTGGAATGGATGTATTCGAGCAGGCTGGTGAGCGATCGCGCAAAATGAAGTACGCGCGGGAACGGCCTGGGTGCTCTCTTGGCGGCATGTTTCAAGCTCTCGCCCTCTATCCATTTCACAACCCTATACGCCCATCTGTTTCTATATCCCGCCGAGTAGACGGCGCGGAGCGAGGAGTGATCCAAGCATGCCAAAAGTTCAGTTTCGCGTTCAAACCAGCGACGTCCCCTCGTGTTCTCCGTCTGGAGTTGAACGCGCAGGGCTACTTCACGTTTGAGTATCGAGTCCCGGACGACGAACAACGCTCGTTCCTGCGACACGGCAACCAGGCGCTGCACATCAAACAGATCCCGAAATTCTTCCTGGACCTGTTGGAGGATTTCAGGTCCGCCAACGCCTGAAGATGCAGCGTTTGAGGGCTCACCAAGTGAGGGAGACATTGCGGAGTATTATAACGATGGCGGGCGGAGGTGCAGAGGTGTGGTTGGGGGGTGGTGTGGAGTATTGCCACCGACCGCTATACTCCCTTCCTTGTTCGCGCCCACAATTTCGCCTAACTTAGCGCCTCATGGGGTACATCCGTATCTTCGACGAGATCGCCTCGGAGGAACGCGAGTTCGAGTGCGACGAAGTTCGGTTCGGGCGCGATCCGGCTTCCGAATTCGTCCCCACGGGCGAATCCCGCAAGGTAGTTTCCGCGAATCACGCACGGGCGTTTTTCAGCGAGAGTTCTTGGTTCATCGAAGACTTGGGCAGTAGGAACGGTACCTACCTCGATGGCACGCGACTGCCGTCAGGTGAGCCGGTGAAACTCTCCAGGGGTGCCAAGTTGCGGTTGGGTACCACTGGTCCATCCTTCCGCATAGTAGCCGTAGCCGAGCTCCGCGTTTCGCAGACGATTGATGAACCCGTCCCTGCCGTCTCTCCCAATGCGGCGACTGCGCCGATGGAGCCGATCGATATCCCGGGGCCAGCCGACGAAGCGGCTGAGCTTCGAGAGCCGCACATTGTCCTGCTGCACGAGGCGAGCGGAACTCGGTACGAAGCCAACGGCACTCAGTTCAGGCTTGGTCGAGGTAGGGAATGCGAGATGCGCCCTGTTGGCCCTGGTGACACTTCGATCTCTCGTGTGCATGCCCAAATAGAGGTAAGAAACGACGGTTCGGTCATTGTCAGGGACGCTGGCAGCAGAAACGGCACACTGGTCAACGGAAAACTCATAGAAGACGAATCACCGTTTGTTTTGGGCGACCGCCTTGGCCTGGGTGCGGCTGGCCCCGTCTTGTTCTTCGCAGAAATCGACGGAGTCACCATAGCGGCACCGATCTCTGCTCCGACACCAGAGCCGAAAACACCCGTCAGCGAGAAAGCTCCGTCACCTCAGCCCACGCTGAGGTCGCCGCGGCGGAGTTTCGGGGGTAAAGGCGCCACAGTCTTCTTCAAAGACATGTTCGAGGAGTCAACTCGGAAGAGTAAGTCGCGACTCCGCTGGCTCGTCTGGACGTTCGTGGTACTACTGGTTGGTTCGGTAGGTGGGGTGTTCTGGGTCAGCGAGATGAGGGTGCGTGGGACAGAAGCGCAGATTGAAGAGCAAGCCCGTCTCCTCGAGGCGCAACAAGCACGAGCGGACTCCCTCAGGCTCTCGGCCAGAGCAGAAGTCGATCGGTTGGGAGACGAACTCGACCGCGCTCGCGCAGGTGCCGCACCGGCGGCGGTTCTAGACAGTCTTCGGCAGGCATTGGCCGATGCCGGTGCGAGGACGGACGCGTTGGAGGAAGCGCTAGTCACGGCGCAGCAATCCCTGAGCCGAGAACTCGCTATGGGGGATTCACTTCGCCGCCAAGCACAGGCTGACCTCGCACGTGTAAGGGCTGAGTTGGGAAGGGCCCAAGGAGGGGGACAGACATCAGCCAGCATGGACAGTCTGCTCGATGTAGTTCGAGCAGCGGAAGAGCGGGCCGACGCGATTGAAGCGCAGATGAGGGCGATTCGCGGTGTGGACCTGGCGTCGATTTCTCAGGCCAGTCAGGGAGCTATAGGCTTGGTTACGGTGTTCTCGCAGTCCGGCATCTTCGACGGATCTGGTTTCATGATCACCGCATCCGGATACTTCATTACAAATCGCCACGTCGTGATGCCAGACGGTACGAGCGCCGACTCTATATTCGTGACCATGGCCGACCAGAGTCGCCCGCACCGCGCATCCCTCTCGAACGTCGCGGAACGGCTCGGACCGGATCTCGCTGTGCTCTCTGTTTCTCGCTACAGCGGTCCACACCTCCGACAGATCGATTGGACTGGAACACGCATGCGGCAGGGCGAGCCTGCGGCATTGATCGGGTTCCCGGCTGGGATGGTCGCGGCAATGGATGCAAGTCAGACTGGCACGGTGAAGACGTCAATGAGTGCCGGCATCTTCAGCAAGGTGGAAACCGAGCGCGTTCAGTTCGATGGCTTCACTGTAAGTGGCTCGAGCGGTAGTCCGATCTTCAACGCAAGTGGCGAAGTAGTTGCGGTGCACCGATCCGGCCTGAGAGAAGCCGCAGGACTTGGGTTTGGGGTCCCGATAAACAAGTTATTGCCACTGCTTCCAGCGCAGGCACGGGCGGAATTGGGCATACGTTAGGCGGTACCTCCCCACCCACAACACCGCCCCGTGCGGTACCCTGCCACACCCCGCCCAGCCCCGGGCGGTACCACCCAACAACCCAACACCACTCGGCGGTACCCATCACCACACGTCCCAGCACCGGCGGTATGGCGGTAGGTCAAAAGTTAGGCTACACTCGTCCGCCCGTCCGCCCGTCCGCCCGTCCGCCCAGTGTGGCGGAGGGAGGTGGCCGGATCCAACGCGTCCCTAGCCCCATCCGCAAGCAGATTGCATCCAATCACCGCGAGAACGACCAAAAGTCCTGGGATCGTTGCCAGCCAAGGAGCATTTACGAGCGCTTCTCGGCCACCCGCGATCATGTTGCCCCACGAGGGGGCTGGTGGTGGGACCCCCAAACCCAAGAACGACAGGCCGGCCTCGAGCATGATCGCGTTCCCGACGCCGAGCGCCGCAGCCACGAGCAAGGGGGTGAGTGCGTTCGGCAGCAGATGGCGGAGGAACAGCCGAAAATGACCGACCCCCGCCGCGCGGGCCGCGGAGACGAATGCCCGCTCCTTGAGTCCTTTGACCTCTGCTCTAATGAGGCGCGCAATACCCATCCATCCGGTGAGGCCCAGTACCATCACCACGAGCAGGAAGCTCGACTCCCAAATGGAGACCAACGCAAGAAGCAGCACGAGCCGCGGCAGTGCGAGCACTGAATCGGTAACCGCCATGAGAAAACGTTCCGCCGCCCCACCGACGTAGCCCGCAATGCCGCCAATCGTTGTTCCGAGTGTAACAGAAACGGCTACTGCAAGTAGGCCAACCGTGAGAGAAATCCGGGCACCGTAAACGATACGTGAGAGGAGATCGCGCCCAAACCTGTCGGTACCAAGCCAATGAAACACACCGTTTGGATCGGTGGCGAACGGTGGTATCAAACGAGTTCTCAGCACGTCGTCCTGGGCGATTGGGCTTGCTGGAGCGATCAATGGTGCGGCTATCCCGACCGCGCAGAGACCCACGAGGATGAACAGCCCAACGGCCGCTCGGCGGTCATGCAACAATGCCACGAAACTACGCACTTCGGCCTTCTGAGATCCGCGGATCTGCGAATCCGTAGAGGATGTCGGCCAAAAGGTTGCCGAGCACAACCAGAGCAGCGAAGATCGCCGTAGTGGCCATTACGATCGGGTAGTCTCGTCCGCTCACCGCGTCCACCATCACCCTTCCCATGCCGGGCCACGCAAAGATCACCTCTACGAACACCGTGCCCGAAAACAATGCCGGCAGTGATAAGCCCAGCAACGTAATGACGGGTAGTAAGGAGTTTCGGAGCACGTGTCTGAGTTCTACCGCTAGGCGGGGTAAGCCCTTGGCACGGGCCGTTTGCACGAACGGAAGAAACCTCGTGTCAATCACTGCGCCCCGCACGAACCTAGCCGTGCCCGCCACTCCTATTAGCGAAAGTGTCAGGAGTGGCAGCGTTAGGTGCCGGAGACGATCCACGGTGCGTTCGCCGGTTGTCAGAAAGTCGGCGTCCAACGAGGCAACACCGAGTGCCGGAAAACGCAGCCACAAGGGCCATCCGTGGCGAGCCGCCGCATACGAGAACACGAGCACCAACATTATCGCGAGCCAATACGCGGGCATTCCGTAGATTACGAGTGTAGAGACTGTCAGACCTGTGTCGACCGCAGTGCGTCGGCGTATTGCCTGGACCGTTCCGATCAGAATTCCGCCTAGGTATGTGACCAGGAGGGATGCTGCTGACAATAAGATCGTGTGAGGCAAAGCCGCCGCGATTATGGAGCTAACCGGACGTTGTTGGGCGAGGCTAACACCCCAGTCTCCAGTCACGAATCCGAGAAGCCAAGACAGGTATCGGACGACGAGAGGTCGGTCCAGTCCCAGTGACCTGCGTGCGATCTCCAGTTCTGTTTCACCGGCACCGGGAGCCACCCAGAGGCGGACTGGATCGCCGGGAGCCAGGTTGACTAGCATGAAAGTGATCGTTACGACGAAAAGAACGATCCCGATCCCGGCGATCAACCGACGTGCGATTCGACGAAACATAAGCTACACTTGCCTACGGGCCACTGTGCCGTCAAGGGTGTCCATGAAGCTACTCATATTGGGTTTCGTAACAGTTTTTCTCGCTGCGTGTTCCGATGCTCCGTCGGTACATCGTGACACTACAGTAGTATACGCGTCTGGTGCAGACCTGCAGTCCATCAATCCTCTCGTGACCGTGCATCCACTTGCCAAGGCGGTTCAGAAACACGTCTTGTTCGTGACTCTCGCCGCTTACGACAGCCTTTTCCAGCCAACGCCACGCCTTTCTTCCGATTGGATGTGGGACGAAAGCCGCACAAGTCTAACTTTTGCTCTTCGTCCTGATGTCAGTTGGCACGACGGGGTACCAACCAGAGCAAACGACGTAGTATGGACCCTCGAAATGGCGATGGATCCGACAATAGCGTATCCGCGAGCGCGCGACATGGAGCGGATTGTAGAGGCTATGGAAATCGATTCACTCACTGTACGGGTGACGTTTGAACGATCGCAGCCGACTTTCCCAGATGTATTCACCGACCTGGCGATTCTCCCCGCGCACAGACTGGGGGAGGTTCCGCCCGAGTCAATCCGCCTTCACGAGTTCAACGGTGAACCCGTGGGAAACGGCCCGTTCGAGTTTGTGGAGTATCGTCCGAACGAACGCTGGGTTTTCGAGCGCTCCAACCTGTTTCCGCCAGATCTTGGACGTCCGGAGATCGAACGCTTCGTGGTTGTTGTTGTGGACGAACCTGCGACAAAACTCGCTGCACTCACTTCAGGTGAGCTCGACTTTGCCGGGATCAGCCCGGCTCACGCAACGTTTGTGCAAAACAACGAGAGTCTGTACACAATCGACTATCCAATCCAGTTCGTATACGCTCTCGTGTGGAACATGAGGCGGCCGCCGTTCGACGAAAAGCGCGTGCGCAGGGCGCTCACAATGGCCATAGATCGTCAACTCATCATCGAAGCGTACATATACGGTTACGGGAGTCTTGCAGACGGACCGGTTGCTCGGGATCATCCATGGTATATAGATGTGCCGACCGTGCCTCACGACCAGCGCAGTGCGTCCCAACAGCTCGAAAACGCCGGCTGGTTGATCGGAGAGGACGGAATCCGAATCCGCGGGTCACAGAGATTCACGGTCGATCTTCTCACAGTTGGCAGCGGCGATCTCCCTCTCGAACAGATGATACAGGCGCAGCTCCTTGAGGTCGGCGTCGAAGTCAACATACATCAGCACGAGCTGACCAGTTTTCTGGCACTCGCGCAAGCGGAATATCGTGACTTCGACGCACTGGTGATCGGTATTCCTGGTGACTTGTCGTTGAGCCATGTCGCCGCAATGTTCGGTGGTCGAAACCCAGGCCCACTGGCCTATCCTGGTTACCGAAACGACCGTTTCGACGAATCCCTCGAGATGGCGCAGGAAGCAGACTCCGAAGAAACACTGCGTGAGGCTTGGCAGGAAGCGTTACGATTGCTCGCCGACGACCTGCCGACGACATGGCTGTACCACGCACGCGGATTGCAGGGGGCGAGCGGTCGCATCAAGAATACCTCTGTTGATTTCCGGGGCGAGTTGGCTGGGATATCTCAATGGCGAATCAGGAGGGCCAATTGAGCATATATGTGCGCGCACCGCTCCGTATCGATTTCGCAGGTAGTTGGTCTGATGATCCTGCCTTTGTGGATCGTGATGGCGGGTGTGTAGTAAACGCTGCGATCGCGTCGCACATGCACGTCGACTTCCTGCCGGGCGGCAAGACAATCCGGTTGTTTGCCGAGGACCTCGACAATCACCTTACGGTGTCATCCCCTGCACAGCTCATCTACGACGGAAAACTCGATCGCCACAAAGCCGCACTCAACATGTTGCCGGTGACCGGTGGTCTCGAGATCCTATCGCGTTCTGATGTTCCGCCCGGGTGCGGGCTTGGCGAATCTGCGGCCCTGGATATAGCTCTCCTAGCCGGACTAGCCATCGGTCGAATGGAAGAATACGACGCCGACGAACTCGTCGATTTGGGGATAATGCTCGACGCCGGTGAACTGGGACATTCTGGAAAACGGCAGGACCACTGTGCCGCGGTGTTTGGCGGATTTCTCGAGCTGAGATTCTCCCCCGAGAGCATCGAGCGGCAGACGGTTGTTATAGGCGAGGACACGGCGGCGGATCTTGCGGAACACCTGGTGCTGGTGCACACGGGGCGGACTTTTTTTGCTGCACAGACCTATCAGAGAATCTGGGACAGCTATGCGGCAGGCGAGAAGAGGGTGACTGAAGCGCTGCGCGGCATGCGAGATATTGCGAGAGACATAAGCGCGGTTTTGGCGGCAGGTAATTGGGAGGCGCTTGCCGGACTCGTTGACAGGAACTGGCAGTACCAGCGCAATTTGGATGCGACGATGGTCACACCGCACACACAGTCGATTGAAACCGCGATTCGTGAAGCTGGAGCGTGGGGGCTCAAGGCGACGGGTGAGGGGGCGGGAGGTTGCTTCCTCGTTTTGTGCCCGCCCGACCGGAAGGACCGGATTGCCGGTGCGGTGGCGGAGCATCGAGCGACGACCATCGATGTCGGATTCGCGCTCGAGGGCTTGACGGTGGTGGAGCCGGAAGATGCTTCCGACACTCATTGATGCTTTGGATGTTAGGCGACGAGAGCTTCAGGTTAACCCTGTCCTTTCAGACCTTGCTGCCCGTCTCGAACGCTTCGTCGAACCACTCCTCGAGGGAGAGCTGTACATTCCCCGCCACAAGGCTTTACTGTCCCGCGATGGCGGTGTCTGTGAGACCGACGGGTCTCGTCTCGTTTTCGATCCTCAAAGTCCTGAACTGTACCGCTGCCCTAGATGCAACCGTTCGCATGTCGGAAGGCGACATCACCGAGCGTGGGTGTGGCGGTACCATATTTGGCTGTCAGAACGAGCAATCCACTTGGCATTGCTTGGAGCGCTAAAGCAAGATCATTTCCTGTTAGATCGGGCGCAGCGTATTCTCGAAGGTTATGCGGTGCAATATCGTGATTTCCCGAACTCCGACAACGTGCTCGGCCCCACCAGGCTCTTCTTCTCGACATACCTCGAATCGATTTGGCTTGCACAACTGATTTTTGCAGGTCTGATGCTGCGGACTGAGCGGGAAAAATCCGCGGCGTCCATGCCAAAATTCGACAAGATGGTGAAGGAGTCGGCCGGAATCATTGTTCAGTTTGATGAGGGATGGTCGAATCGTCAGGTGTGGAACAACGCCGCACTCATCGCTGCTGGTTTGTGGCTAGGCGGTGGGGCACTTTCCAGCGCACGCGAGCGCAATGGTGGGACGAACCGGATATTCCACAAGCTGCTCGCGCACGGGTTGGACGGACCTCATGGTGTATGCCCTCAGCTGGTGAGCGCGGTGACAGATGAGGGTATG
>JBDHHK010000059.1:0-21324 GCA_039589395.1 Gemmatimonadota bacterium | reverse complement strand
ATCTGTGTGCATAGTGAGTACTCACTATTGTAAAAGCATCTTGTGAGTGCGCGCTCACATTGGTGCGGGTGTCACAGCTGGCGGCGCTGGCTGATGCACGGGTGCGGCGGCATGGATTGTCGATACGATCAATGGCTGCTTCTTTCCGCTGACTGCCGTAATCTCAGGGTCGGCTGCCAGTATGGCATGTTGAGGCGTGACATAGCGGCAGATGTCGGTCTTTCCTTGTTGGAAGTTGTACGGTTCACCCATATTTGCTCCATGATGTTTCCATCGAGAAACCGTCGGGAGGATAACCGTGTGCCTGCAAGTCAGGTTGAAGCTTCGGTCCGCGATTTTCGCAGGACTTTCGATCTTTTTGGGGTGCTCACCGTCGGAGTCGGGCGGCATGGCTGATCTAATCTTGACAGGTGGTCTCGTATGGGACGGCCTCGACACGGATGACACTCGGGAGAATGAGCCTTCCGCGGTCGCCGTCGCGGACGGGAAAGTGTTGGCGGTGGGGGCAGACGAAGAGATTGAGGCCCTGGCTGGCCCGACTACCGACCGGATTGTCCTAGATGGGAGACGGCTTGTGCCGGGCTTCATCGATGCCCACACCCACTTCGTGGAGGGCGGCTTCGAGTTGGCGAGCGTGCAACTCAGAGATGCGGATACGCCAGCCGAGTTCGTGCGGCGAATCGGCGAATTTGCCGCCTCCCATCCCGATGATTGGATGATTGGCGGATTGTGGGACCATGAGGCTTGGGGTGGTGAACTACCGCGCCGGGATTGGATCGACTCGGTCACGCCCAACACTCCGGTGCTGGTTGGCCGTCTCGACGCCCACATGTGGCTTGCCAACTCGCACGCATTGGAATTGGCTGGGGTAACGCCGGACACGCCGGACCCGCCGGGCGGCACGATCGTCAGGTACCCCGACGGGCGCCCGACCGGTGTCCTGAAGGACGCTGCTGCGGGATTGGTGAACAGAGTCATGCCAGCTCGATCTGAAACGGCCCTCGACGGAGCCCTCCAGGCAGCAATACAGCATGCCGTTGAACGCGGGGTGACGATGACAGCAGACATGGGATACTGGGAGGGTTTGGAGACGTACCGCCGGGCGCTTGCTCGCGGCGATCTCCCGATCCGGGTGTATTCGGTTGTGCAGATCGACGGCTGGGCCCGGATGCGAGCCTTCGTCGAGGAGCATGGGCGAGGTGACCACCGCTTGTTCTGGGGTGGGGTCAAAGCGTTCGTAGACGGGTCGCTTGGGTCGACGACCGCGTGGTTCTACGATCCTTACGTCGATGAGCCGGAGACGGCCGGTCTAATGGTGTCTGATACGGCTGAACTGAGGAAAGCAATCATCGAAGCGGATGCCGCGGGGCTACAGGTCATTGTCCACGCAATTGGTGATCGTGCGAACGACTGGCTGCTGGACGTATATGCGGAGGCACGTGCATTGAATGGAGAACGTGACCGGCGGCCTCGAATTGAGCACGCGCAGCACCTGTCTGCGGCCGCCATTCCCCGGTTCGGGAGCGAAGGGGTGATCCCTTCGATGCAGCCATACCACGCCGCCGATGACGGGCGTTGGGCAGTGCGGCGCATTGGGCCTGAACGAATCAAGCGGACGTACGTGTTCCGCGACCTTATCGACGCTGGAGCAGTGACTGCGTTCGGGAGTGACTGGACGGTGGCTCTCATTGATCCTTTGCTCGGGATCCATGCAGCTGTTACGCGCCGCACGTTGGATGGTGCGAACCCCGACGGCTGGCTGCCGGAGCAGAAGATATCGGTAACCGAGGCGGTCGTCGGCTACACGACTGGTGCGGCCTACTCTTGCTTCATGGAAGACTATCTGGGGACGCTCGAACCCGGTAAGTACGCCGATTTGGTTGTGCTGTCTGACGACATCTTCACTATCGATCCGGTCGAAATCGAGAATGTGCAAGTGGATCTGACCGTGGTCGAGGGGGAGGTGGTGTATAGGCGGGAAGGGTAGAGGTCGTTAGCTACACACTGTTCAGCGAGAAACCGAAGTCGAGAATGTGTCGGCCGCGGAACTACGCGGAGTGACGCTGATGACTGCGATGGCTGGATTTCCCCACCCCACCCAACGAATCATTCGCGTTCATCAGCGTTTTTCCGCGGCCTTCATCCTCATGAGGATCGGTTCGGATTCAGCATCTTCCCCACGAACAGAATCGCGCCAGAGTAGTTTTCACGGATCGCAAATACGAACGGTCGGTCGATCACGATACGAGTCATACCACCTGTGCTGGTGAGTCCGATCTCGACCGAAGTCACCGCGGCGGCTTCGGTGCCTTCTTCGTTCACGTCCACAAACGTTTTGTGTTTGACTTTACTGATGAAAAGGTTTCCAGGGGCGTACATATTGGTGAAGTCAGCGGCGCCCTCCTCGAAGGCGATAGACATTCCGAGTGCCTCGAGCACGTTGTTCATGTTCAGTTCGTACTCGAGTGTGAATTTGGGCATTGAGATCTCGTGGGCCGTGGAATCGAGGGACGCAACCCAGATGTTCCACTGATCGTGTGTGAGCCCGTCAACGAGAGACTCAATTTCCTGTGCGCTCTCAGGCAACAGGATTGTCATGCTATAGGCATGTCCACCATAGGGCAGATCGACCACTTGCACGCCATTGTCGGAGTCACGGAAGTAACGCATTGAGATGCCCGCGTCGTGCGACATCATTTCGACCGTCGTCTCAGATCCATCGGCAAGGGCAAACGGTGCATCGTCAGTGAGGTCTTTGTCGAATTGTGCAGCCCAATCGGCTTTGAAGTAGATGGCGTTGAGCAAGAACATGACTGTCGCCGGATCGATCGGGTTTGAGACAATTTTTTCGATCCGCCCCGATGTGTTCTGACGCACCCAGTTGTTGATCGTGTTGGCGGCATCCGGGCTGTCGAAATTAAGATCGGAAATCTCGGCGTCGAAGTACCGAGCATTGACGTCGAGGAAACTCTGCTCAAAGGTCATCGTGTTGCGGTACCAGATCGAGTTGGCGAGCAGGAACTCGACTCTGGGATCGAGGTTTCTGAGGAGTTCGATCAGTGAGCCGTAAGCCTCGTTCACCTCGTCCACCGTCATGCCCTGCAGTTCGAGGGTCTCCTGCATCGCCTCCCGTGTGGTCCCCGCTGCTCCGTTGTAGGTCATCCCCAGTGCCATCCCAACGCTCAATGGAGAAATGAAGGTGTTTTTACCAGCGTCTTGCTCGTTCACCTCTTTAAAGAGCTTGAAGGCGAACCGGTTGTCTGCTTCGACCAGCTTCCCTTCCGCGATACTCAGCGCTCGTGGCAGTTCCGTGATCGGACCGAGTGACTCGCCACAGCCCGCGAGTAAGGCACAGGCCAAGATAGCTGTCACGTTGCTAATGTAAGATCTCATCTAGTCTTCCCAGTTGTAGAGCACACCCGTGATACCTACTGGAATCGCCGTTGGTCACTTCCCTCCATTGCTCAGCCCGCCCGCCACCCGCTACGTTTCCCACCTGCTAATCGACTAGAGAGAAATGACTGAGAATTCAAGCAACAATCAGAGCGGTCCCCGCCCTCCGGGTGACCACAACCCGCGAACAGATCCTCAGTTGGACTTTCCGGACGCACCGTTCGGAGACTTGTCGCCAGCCGACTACGATGTGCTCGGCTTTATGTCCGGCCTGGAGGTGCATCAACAACTGAAAACTCGCTCGAAGCTGTTCTGCCGCTGCCCGGCGGGTCGGAATCGCAAGGATTACGACGCTGAGGTGCTGCGGCACATGCGACCCACGCTAAGCGAGTTGGGCGAATACGATGGCACCGCACTCATGGAGTTCAAGACAAAGAAGGAGATAGTCTATCGGCTGGAACGGGGCTCAGTATGCACCTACGAGATGGATGACACACCGCCGTTCGAGATTGACATGGAAGCGGTTCGAGGGACGGTGGAGATATCACAGTTGCTCAACTTGAACTTGGTGTCCGAACTGCACGTGATGCGAAAACAGTACCTGGATGGATCGATTCCGACGGGATTCCAGCGTACTGCAATGGTTGGTTTGACCGGGTCGATTCCTTTCAACGTACCGGAGTTGGGAGTAGACCGAGAACTGCGTATCCGCCAACTCTCCTTAGAGGAAGACTCGTGCCGCGAAGTTTCGGACATCGGCCATCGCATAACCTTCCGAACAGACCGACTGGGAATGCCTCTCATAGAGACGGTCACCGAACCGGATCTGTTCACACCGTTGGAACTTCAAGCTGGTGGACGATTATTGGCTCACGTTGCCCAGGCTACGGGTAAGGTTTTGCGCGGGCCGGGTGCAGCTCGGCAGGACGTGAACGTATCTGTCGCGGGTGGGCGACGCACTGAGATCAAGGGCGTTGACAATCATGCCAGGCTGCCGCTTCTCGTACACGTCGAAGCGTTCAGGCAACTCAACCTACTTCGGATCAAAGCCGAACTCGAGGCACGTGGAGTTGAAAATAGAATGTTGGAGCTCCCGCCTACCGGGCTCCCTTGGGAGGTGTCTGATCTGGTGATTGATGCAGGCCAGATTTTGCGCAACTGTGATTTCGCGCCGATCCGTCAGGCGTTCCAGAAGGGCGAGAGGATATGCGCCGTTAGGCTTCCGGGGTTTGGAGGCTTGTTGACTCATCGCACCCAACCGGGTGTGACTTTCGCCCGGGAGTTCGCGGACCGTGTTAGAGTAGTCGCCTGTGTGATGGATCGCCCCTTTTTGATTCACTCCGACATCAGCGACTACGGACTCGATCCACGACAGTGGCGCAGTCTCAGCAAACATCTCAAGGCAGATTCTGGTGACGCATTGATAGTTGTTTGGGCCCACGACGACGATGCGTCAACTGCGGTCGGAGAGTTGTTCTTGCGCGCGCAAGACGCATTGAAGGGTGTGCCCGCAGAAACCCGTCAAGCATACCGAGATAGTACGACGGGTTTCGAGAGGATTCTCCCCGGCCCAGATCGCATGTATCCGGATACAGATACTCCGCCCCTTCCGATCCCGGATTCTCTTATCGCCAAGGTACGGTCCGGACTGCCCGAAACGCCGTGGGACCGTGAAGAGCGCTATGTGAACCTGGGCCTGAGCCGAACAGCGGCTCGCTCGCTTGCACGATCTATCTGGGCAAACCTTTTCGACAAGCTCGAGCCTCAGGCTGGGACCGTTGCCGTCCGCTTGGCGAATGCGTTCAAGAAGCGGATCCCTCACTGGATGAGGAAGGGAGGAGATGTTGCGCTGCCGAATGCTGCAGAACTCTTGCCAATGGTGAGGGCACTCGAAGCAGCCCAGATCCGACTGGAAGCGACGGAACAGATACTCGACGCTCTCCTGCGCAAGAGTGACGAAACGTCTCCTGAGGATATCATTGCGCGTTACAGACGCAGTCCAAACGACCTTGCCGCTCTCGACGACCGGCTGAGCGAGGTCGCTGCGAAGGTGTCCGCCATGCCAGGTAGGTCGGTGGAGACGCTAGAACGTTGGGGGATGGGAGTGCTGATGCGGTCTTTCCTAGGGAAGCTCGACCCGAAGGTGGTGTCCGAAAGGTTGGCCGAGATGCTTACGCGTTCCGATATGGGAGAGGGAGCATGAGCAACTCCGAAGATCGGTTCAAGGGATATCGCGGACCCTGCCTCGAGTTGATGAAGCGCTTCGACATACCCGTATGGAGCGAGGTCGTCGCGCGCACTTCACGAGGAGATTTCGAGGGACTCGTGTTGCCGCGGTCTGAGACGAGTGACGCAGAGCATCTGGTTCTCAAGCTAATAAGCGGCTACAACGTTGGGCTGCGACACGACACGATCTCCGCCTTGGAGAAACTTGGTTACAAGAAAGCCCACTACAAGATTCCCGAGAAGGAGTTTCCCGTTAACCCGGAATACCCCCGCGTGAAGCTGCTCGGTACCGGAGGCACGATAGCGTCGCGTCTCGATTACCGAACCGGGGCGGTGATTCCGGCGTTCAGTCCCGGCGAGCTGTATGGATCGGTTCCCGAGTTGGCGGACATATGCAACTTGGAAACCGAGAAACTCTTTGGAGTTTTTTCAGAAAACATGGGACCCGAGCAGTACATCATTCTCGCTGAGAAAGCGGGCGAGGCGATTGCACAGGGATACGACGGTATAGTCATCGGTCACGGCACAGATACGATGCACCATACGGCAGCCGCACTCAGCTTCATGGTACAGCGGCCGCCAGTGCCCGTCGTGATGGTCGGCAGCCAGAGATCGTCGGATCGACCGTCTTCAGATGCCGCGCAGAACCTCATCAATGCGACGTGGGCCGCGGCGCACGGCCCTATCGCTGAAGTATTGGTCTGTATGTTTGGCCCCACTTCAGACCGGTACAATCTGTTGCACAGAGGAACTCGAGTGAGGAAGATGCACAGTTCCTACCGCAGCACTTTTCGCACTCTTGGAGACATCCCGTTGGCGATGGTCGAGAAAGGGAGGATCACGCCAATCAAGGAAGACTTTCAGCCGCGACGATCTGACCGAGAATCGGAAGTGAATGCTGTGTTCGAGGAGCGGGTCTCGTTGTTGTACTACTATCCTGGGATGGACGCCGACGTCTTGGACTCCCTGATCGACAAGGGATACAAGGGAGTCATCATTGCCGGGACGGGACTCGGGCACGTAAACCGCAAGACCTATCCAGCTCTCGAACGTGCCCGTGAAGAGGGTGTGCAGGTTTACATGACACTCCAGACACTCTGGGGGTTCGTGCAGATGCATGTTTACGAGACCGGTCGGGAAATACTCGGGCTAGGAGTGATTCCACTCGAGAACATGTTGCCCGAGGTTGCTTACATAAAACTTGGATGGGCGCTCGGCATGTCTCCGGACGATCCCACGGCGGTGCAGCGACTCATGACTACAACGATTGCGGGCGAAACCACCGAACGCGAACCACACGATGGCTACCTGGTGTTGCAGGGCGGGGTGCCTGAGGTTCAGGAGTTCTTAGAGAAAGTGTGGAAGTGAGCGGTTGAACATCCAACATCCAACATTCAACATCCAACATCCAACGAGGGCGCTGGCCGCACTCAAGTGAGGTGATCTCCGGAAACACCGGAGCGATTCACCTGCACTACCCCCCGTTGGATGATACTCATGAAGGCCTCCTTGGGAGCTTACTAGTGAGGTAAGCTCTAGGAGTGTCAAGCTCTTTCACAAGGAGACCTTCATGAGATTCTACACCGGTCACCACAAGTATTACTGTGGCATCGATCTTCATGCTCGAACGATGTACGTCTGCATTTTGGATCAGGCAGGTGAGATCCAGCTACACCGCAACTTTCGCGCTAACCCAGAAGCCTTTCTCAAAGCTGTCGCCAAATACCGTGAAGATCTAGTAGTTGCGGTAGAATGCATTTTCACCTGGTATTGGCTAGCCGACCTTTGCCGCAGCGAGAGCATTCATTTCGTGCTAGGCCATGCTCTCTACATGAAAGCCGTCCACGGAGGTAAGGCCAAGAATGATCGTATCGACGCTCACAAAATCGCCGTGCTGCTGCGCGGTGGCATGTTTCCCCAAGCTTATGTTTATCCACCTGAGATGCGGGCTACCCGAGATCTTCTTAGACGTCGCCTCCATTTCACACGCAAACGTGCCGAACTATTAGCTCACATAGAGAACACCAACAGCCAGTACAACCTGCCCGCTTTCCAGAAGAAACTCACTCACCGGTGTAACCGGACTGAAGCAACAGGGCGTTTCAGTGATCCCTCTGCCCAGAAGAACGTAGACATCGATCTGGGGCTCATTGCCTACTACGATCAGATGCTGAAGGAGCTGGAGAGCTTCATCCTGAAGACAGCGAAGAATCACGATCCCAATACTCTGTACCGTATCTCTACTGTGCCTGGAATCGGAAAGATCCTGTCGCTTGTGATTCTCTATGAAATCCACAATATCAAACGTTTCAAGCGGCCCCAAGAGTTGGCCTCATACTCGAGGCTAGTGAAGTGCACCCGGGAATCGGCCGGCAAGGTGAGTGGCATCGGAGGCGCGAAAATCGGCAACGTGCACCTCAAATGGGCTTTCTCCGAGGCAGCCGTGACGTTTCTGAGATACTGCCCCGAGGGCAAGAAGTACTACGAGCGCCTCGTTAAGAAGCACGGCAAGGGAAAAGCGCTTACGGTACTGGCTCACAAGATTGCCCGTGCCGTCTACTACATCTGGAAAGACAACACTGTGTTCGAGCAGCAGAAATTTCTGGCGAACTGAATATGAAAACGGAGGGAAGTGGGCGAGCCAGACGTCGAACTCGACCGTAGGGACGAAGCCTGAAACAAGACGATTCATCCTCGTCAGCGGCAACACGCCCGGAACCCGGTTGGATGATTGGACACCCGCTTCCGCTCCAGAACAATTGATCCGGCTACGAGTACGTTCTGCCCCTCACCCGAGCCTGTAAAGAACGGACCCAGTCGAGGTCGATGGTTGAGTAGGACGGCACGAGGGCAACTGATGAATTTCTAGGCCGCAGGGAAACCATCCCCGCTCAGTCTCAGCCTCAATAGGTGTTTGGTGCAGAATAGCGCACCGATCCAGAAATGAAGCCAGAACTGCTCAAAGCCGAAGAAAACACAACAAAGCGGGGTAACACCACACCCCGCATTGTCGGATTACGTCAACTTGACACCGGAGGCCTTATAGGTGTTCGATGTTCTACGTTGGATGTTCTTTGTCCCCTACCGCCCTCTCCAAATATCCCATCTGTCGACCACCTTCTCTCCACGCACCACAAAAAACTCGTCGTACATCGCGGCTGTGAGGCAAGAATGGTTGGGCAAGATCCTCAACTTCTCGCCGACGGGTATCCTGCCACTGACGATTCCATGTTCTTGGGTCACTGAAACGACGCGTTTGTCAGCAAACAACTTGCCTTCAGGGTAGTCCTCGAAGATCTCGCCCACACTAGGTATGTCGAGTCTGTCCGGCCCGAGGTCTTTGGATAATCCCAAGGCTCCCGCGTCAACGACACAGTGGCTCGAGCCAGGCTGCGACGACACGACGCTCGCAAGCACGGTGAGTGCACAATCCTTCACCTCGCAGGATCCAAGCGTTGCCTGCGTGTAGTCGTAAAGCGCGTAGTTGCCCGGCCTGGCTTCGGTCACCCCGTCCAGGTTTTGCACCACGCTCATCGCGGGAGTCGAACCGACGCTGATCCGTGAGACGTCCACAGCTCCCTCCGACCGAAGTCGGTCCGCGCAATCCACCATGACGCGTCGTTCTGTCTCCGCGATTTCTTCAACCTCTGTTCTACTCCTTGCGTGGTAGGCGTGACCCGAATGTGTGAGAATGCCGTCGAAGTTGAGCTTGGGCGAAGAATGGATGTCGCGAGCGAGGTTAACCGCGGCCTCGCTCGAGGGGTCTACCCCGGTACGGTGGTAACCGCAGTCGACGTCCAGCCATACGTGAAACGGATACGCTGTGCCCCTAATCCGCACGAGCGCGTCCGGCGAATCGATGATCACTCGAAGCGTTACACGGTCCGCCAACGCCTGCGCCTCCGGAACTCGAGCCAGACTCAGCGGTGAGGCCCAAGTGATATCCGTGAATCCGTGCTCGGCGAACACACTTGCCTCATAGAGAGTGGAAACAGTGATGCCCGTAGCCCCGAGAGTGCGTTGCAGCCTCGCAATCTCGATACACTTGTGGGTCTTGATGTGAGGACGAAGAGCAACTCCGAGAGCGCGTGCGCGAGCCGCCATGCCCTCCAAGTTGGCCTCGAGCTTGTCGAGATCTAACAGGAGGGCCGGGGTTGGCAGCTCCGCGATTGCAGTCATACTATCTGACCAGATGGAGTTCCGTCTGACGCTTATAGAGCCAGCGCATCGGTCCTTCAGCAGTCTGTTCGGCGTCTTCTTCGAGTGCCATCCGCACGCGCTGACCGTCCCACTCAGGCACAGGAGTGTAGGCGTTCAGCTCCACTGCGTGATAGACATTGGCGCGGAGGGGTACGTCGCCTCGCTCTGGGACACCGTCCTGACGATCCCAAAGGCCGACGATGGCACCGGATGCATGACCGTGGTCACCCACAGGGTGGCTGTACACGGAACCGTCTATTCCGGCCTCTCGCATGCGACTGAGGGTGGCAGCCAGGGCCTCGTCGCCCGTGCGACCGATCTGCATCTCTTCCATGGCGATGTCTTGCAGCCTATTGGTATTGCGAAGTGCGTTCTTCAGCCCTTCCGGAGCATCGGTCTCGCCGGGACGAAGCACGTAACCCATATGCTGTGTGTCGGTGTGCAAGCCAAATGCGATAATGCCGATGTCGCAGTGCAGAACGTCGCCGCGCTGGATCACGGGTGAGTGCGGACCTGTATCTGGAACACCGCCATGGCGTTGCACGTCGATACCTGGCTGAAACCACGTGCCAAGTCCGTAGTCATTGATTCGTTGGCGCATCCACCACTCGACGTCTTCGGTGGTAGTCACCCCCGGGAGGACCACTTCATTGGAGAAAGCCGTCGCTATGATCTCATGCACCAGCTTCGTCATCTTCTTGAATACCGGCTGCATGTCGGGTACACGGGTAGCCAGGTAGTCGATTGGGAGAAGATTTGCGCGAACCACTCTGTCGAGCAGGTCTGGGCCGAGTACCTCCTGCATCTGCTCCCATTCACCTGCGGTCAAACCATCTGCAAAGGCATGCTCACGGGATATGTTCACTCCGATTGTCCGCGGGTTCCGCTCGCGCACCAATTCGGCGAACATCTCCCATTGGTCGTATCCCCAGAGCTCTTGCTGCCGGCCGTCAGGTGTCGTTACAGCTCCGCGAACCGCCTCATAGAGGCCGCCTTGCGACGATCCGCCCAGGGCCAGCCGGTCGACTCCGTGTTCGAGGCCACGATCGTGGAACACGTAGATAGTACGGCGGCGAGCACCGAAGGTCGTGGGCGAAACCAAGGCACGGAACACGGGGTCTTCGTTGTATTCCCGCATCGGGACAACCCACATCTCGATGCCGTGCTCGCGCATGAGCATGGGCAAGACCGTTTCTAGGCGCTGTTCGAGCCACTTTTGTTGGAGACTCGCCTGCTCGCGCTGTGTGCCGAAAGGACGCTCAAGCGGTTTTGGCTGGGCGGTCATGGGACCCGCCAAAATCAACGTCGCCACGCCGACTTGAAGTAGGGTACGTGACATAGATGCACTCCTGTGTTTCGTCTCGATTAATGAGGAAAAGGGCTGCGAGTGAGAAATTACCACTTGGTACGGCGTCGCACTACTGTGCCACTCTTCATTCATTTTCGCGTTGGCCTTGATCTTCGTACCATCCACACTGTCCGTACCCACCTTCAGCAGATTCAACTCCCGCGCCGTTTTCAGAACCGTGACAAAACAGTCTGCTACTGCAGCCAGGAAGCTCCCGCAGAACTGGCGGCACTCAAATGAAACAGTCTCCGGAAAAACCGGGGCTGTTCAGTTTCTCGAAGAGGCTGGCGCCGGACATCATACCCGGGGGCGTAGTTGACGGGGATGCCGTGATCGTTCCGATATAGACGAAGAGCGGTGCCGAAACAGTTCTACGACACCGCTCCAAGTTGGATTAAACAGGATGATTCAGTAGAGAAATTCGACGCCCATATCAGCGATTTCATCTTTGACCTTGTAGAACATGTCCAGATGCTCGGTTGTGGGAATAGCTTTCTCCACGTCGTAGCATTCCTGGTATTGACTGCCCATGGGGGCCGTGGCAGCCTGGTCCTCGTATTTGGCCAACAGTTTGTTCGCTATTTCATTAGCCTGTTCTCTTTTCATTCCCTGACGGGCTACGGCATGACCCACTTCAGCGGCTATTCTGGCTTCCAGAGGTGTTGCCCTGTTGCGATATTTGTTCCTGGTGGAAGCCATTTCCCAGAGATCCCATCCAGTGACGGTGCTTACCAGAGCGTGACAGGCTGTTTCATAAAAGAGCATTTCCGTCATTGGACCTGCATTAGCAAAGCCGTTGGATGTATATAACAGCTTGCTGTTGCGGGCCATTGCCTGACCAGCCATGGAAATGGGCCACAGGAGTTCGCGGGTGGTGTTGGAGCCCCAATTGAGGTGAAAGGGAAAGTGCTGGTTGAAAATGGAACCGTAAATGCAAAGCCCATTGAGACTATAGGCCACAAGCGCCACGGCTACACCTTCTGATCCGCCACACCACCCACCGTAGATAGGTCCAGTAAGGTTCCCTGAATAACAGCCATATTGCGCGCAATGAACCACCCGGTTGAGCAGAGTGTCAGCAGTTTTGAATTCGGTCAGCGTGCCGATGATACGGGTATCGGTGGTTCGGACACCCCATTCGTTGTTGGAAACGGCAATCTGGCCGCTGTCATGCTCCGCTGTACCGACGGCTACGAAAAACGTACCTGGGCGGCCGGTCTGTTTGGCTGCCTGCCTGAGGTTATAGATATGTTGAGTGCATCCGTTGATTTCAAACGGGGACGCGGATCGAATTTTCTGACCCATGGAGTCCTCCAGAATCGGGGCACAAAATCCATCCAGAAGAGGCTCCTTTAGATAAGCCAGGCATTGAGAGAAGTGCATGCTCTCATCACACGTGGCATCTCCTGAGAAAATACAGAATGGAGGTTCGGTGTCTTCCACCTGGCGGTGTTTCCATAACACTGCATCCTTGCCTGCGCCTACCCAGTACTGACCTCTATGCATGTAAAGCGCTTCTTTGATTTCATCATCACTCACCTGGATTATGCGATGGGTGTCAGTATTATAAAGACCCACCTCTCGGAAAAGCTCCCATCCGGCCTTCCAGATTCGGTCTGCCATATCGTCGTCCACCGGAACAGGATTGCTGAGGTCACTTTTTATTTCATATTCTTTTGTTATCTCCTGCAGTTTGGGTGTAAACAGCTTGGGCAGAAAGTCATTTTCATCCATTAGGGGCCCTGTATTGGACCTTTCCTGAATTTCCCAAAGACGATATGCGGTTGTCATTATTGTTCTTCCTTAGAGTTCTGATTGATTGTCACATTTTATGTTGAGGCTTGAGATAGATCCCGAATTTTCGGTTACCGGCTACGTGAACAGAGGTTATCCATTCAATAGTGCTGCCATCTGTTTGGGAGCAGAACCAGCATCGTAACAGTAAAGATCGGCACCGATTTCATCAGCCCATTCCTGGGTTGTCGGGGCCCCGCCAACGACCACCTTAAACTTGTCTCTCAAGCTCTGGCCCTTCAACAAATCGATGATTTCTTTCTGATGAGGCAAAGTTGTCGTCATTAAGGAGGAAGCAGCGATAAAATCGGCATCCATTTCTTGGGCAGCTTTGATAAAGACTAGGGAATCAACATCGTAGCCAATATCCTTGACCTCAAAACCATTAGCCTCAAGCATCAATTTCACGATGTTCTTCCCAATCTCATGAAGATCGCCCTTTACGGTTCCCAAGATGACTTTGCCTTTTGTTTTAGGGGCCTCGCCCTCAAGCAGTTTGGAGCGGCAAGTGTCTACCGCGGCGGCCATTGCATCGCCCGCCAGCATCATTTCCGGCAGAAATATCTCCAGACGAGAAAAGCGCTCACCGACTTCACCCATTGCATCTGTAAGCGTGGAAATGATTTCCAGCGCATCTATCCCTTCACCAATCAGTTTCTCAGCTAATGCTGTACTCTCATCGGTCTTTCCGGTCGACACCAGCTGACACAATTCATCCAATGACACGTCTTACCTCCTTGATTTCAACGCCATACGTTATTGACTGTCGGGTTGCTTCTTTGATTATCATCCTGATTGTACGTGGTCAGACCGAAGGGGACAAATTTGGTCCCGAATTAGTGAACACATTTCCTTTCGGCCGGTGTGACGTTCTCCAGTTTCTCCCCGTCGTTCAGGGGCTATGTGAACGGGGTTCACCCGGCTAGATCATTGGGCGGGGAATCCGAATGAGCTCATCAGTTCATATCCGGATATAACAGCGCGTTGAACAGGAACTTGTAAGTGCCGTGCGTTTGAGCGCGGTGCTGGGCGCGAAAGCCGATGAGTATGACTCGTCCATCCCTGTATCCCGCGTCGATCACAGCAGCCCTGCGTGCAAGTGTATCTTCGCCCGACATCCATCCCATCAGGAGCATCTTGTCGTCCGGATACCTGGCGACCACATGCCTGCGCCAATCACCCGAGGGCGGCAGCCAGGTGCTGTATGCGATACTGCGAAAGAACATCGCCGCCTCCTCGGCCGGCATGCCATAGCCGATCGGTGATTCGTTATCTACCTCGATCCGCAACAGCGATGTGGGCACGAAGAACTCGTCTTCCGACAGCCCCTCGAGGGCATTCCTGACCGGCAAGTCGAACTCTTCAGTGAACAACGGGCCGGCATTATCGAGTGCGACCAGAGTGCCACCCTGGCCGACAAACTCCTCCAACGCTTCAATCCCCGCCGTTCCGATACCACCTGAATACTCGGGCGGAAACGTGCCAGCCATAAGGGTATAATAGGGCGAACTCGGACTGGGCAGGCCTGTCTTGATAACCGTCGGGCTCTCGTTGGCAAACACGATGACATTGAATCGCGTGCTCAGATCGCCCCGCAAATCGGCGTTGTGCAGCGTGGTGAAAGGTATGCCGAAATCATCGAACACGAATCGCGTCCAACCTTCGTCCATGTTAGACCGCCACGACTGATTCAGGCCGATGCGCGGGCTGTGCAACTGCACCGTGGTAATGCCGGCCCTGTCGTCTAGACCGTGAACGGTCGCATGCCATTTCTCCAGCAAGGCCGGCAGCGCGTTCCTGACCCGAGCGGTTTGATCGACGATAAAACTTCCTACCGGCAGTTCGAATCCGCCCACTTCTATGTTCTCTGTGGAACGATAGACGTCAGCACCTTCCCCGAGCAGCGCAATTGCGACTGCGAACGAGGCGTTTTCCCGAGTATCGAGGACAACAAAAGGTGACGACGGCGGTGCCGTCACGCCCGGGTAATGAATGCCGTCGAGCTCGTCGAGCACCGCCTCGAAAGGAGCGTCAACCTGATGGTATGCCACACCCATCTGCATCGGCAGCGAATGTGAGGCATTGTCCTGCAGGACCCTGGGCACGCCACCGGGGTACCTTCTTTCCCCAACCATAAGTACAATGACATCATCCAGCACTTCATCGGCATCAAAAGGCGTGTTGCCGGTAGCGAGTCTGTAGGCAGACTCCATGGCGCCTTGAGTCATACCGATCTCGTTCGAATGCACGCCGTGTGTTATGAGGACAATGACTTTTCCTTCCCGGCTGAGTCGCATTGCCTCCTCCGCGGTTAAGCCACGCGGATCGCTCAGTCTTTAGTGATTTGCCGGTAGCGATCGAGGTTCGCCATGTTGTCTTCGGTTGTGATGATCGCCATGATCATCGAGTCACCCAAAGTGGTCTCGCCTATAGTCACTACCGAGACCCTGCCAGATTCCTCGTCGAGTTGTTCGAAGTACGCACGAATCTGGTGATAGTCGGCGAGCTTGCGATCCGCACCGACCTGGTGCCCCAAAAATGTATCCGGCGGAGTTTGTGCTGCGAGAGAAAATGGCATCAATAGGAACGCAAGAGCGATGAGCCTTATAGCATCTTGTGTCTCCTTGGATGTTTTACAGCACCTGTTCTTCTGGTGACTGCCCGTAGTTGTGCCAAACTTCAGTTAGTCAACTAGAGTTCAGAACATCCCTAACGGCCGCCACTGCCCGATCTACGTCGGAGGCGCTGGTTTGCCAGTTGAGGACACTGACTCGCATTGCTCGTTTGCCGCGCCAGTCTGTGCCACTGAAGAACGTTTCCCCGGTTAGGTTGATCGCATTTATGATGGCGTCGGTTCGCACATCGTGATCCTTTTCGCGAGCTTCCTCTCGAGGGTCCAGAAAACGGACCAGGCCTTGGTTCAACTGAGGCCGCCACAGTACCTCGGCTCCTTGCAGCCCGCCGATACGAGAGACGAGTGTTTCCGCGTGCTCGCATGTTCTATCGATTAGGGCTTCCAACCCATTCCGACCCAGCTCCCGAAGAGCTGCGTAAACTGCGACACCACGACCTCTCCGTGACATCTCCGGGTTCCAGTCGATCTGGTCGCGTACTAGTCCTTCAGCTACTAGGTAGGAGGCGCTCACAGTCATGGCGGCTCGGTGAGCCTCGGTATCACGCACGAAGGCCAGACCACAATCGAAGGGTACATTGAGCCATTTGTGTCCATCGGTGGCCCAGCTATCCGCGCCTTCCACGCCATCGAGCAGATTACGTTTGGCACGGCTGGCTCGAGCGAACAGGCCAAATGCGCCGTCTACGTGAACCCATGCCCCCGCGGCCTTGGCAATCGGGATCAAGTTGCTGAAAGAATCGAACGCCCCAATGTTGAGATCTGCCGCGTCGAGCACCACGATCGTCGGAGTCTGATCCTGTGCAATCGCGAATTCGAACTTCTGCGGGATAATGCAACCTGTCTCATCGGTCTCCACCGCGACCATGTTTTCACTCCCAAAGCCGAGGAAGCGTACGGCGCGGTCTATCGAGCAGTGGCGGCATTCGCTGGTGATCACTCGAATTCGCGGTGCACCGAACAGTCCAGCCCTGTTTACATCCCACCCTGCGTCTCGCAGAATGGCATGGCGTGCTGCCGCCAAGGCGGTGACGTGGGCGAGTTGGCACCCAGTCGTAAATGCAAATGAAGCATCGCTGGGAAGACCAAAGAGATCTTTCAGCCAGGCACCGGCCACGTCTTCGACAATCGCGACGGCAGGGCCAACCGCACTGAGCGAAGCATTCTGATCCCAGGTCGAGGTGAGCCAATCTGCGGCTAGCGCAGACGGCAGCGACCCTCCGATCACCCAAGCGAAGAATCGTCCGCCTGCGCAGCCAAGAAGCCCCCCGGCCGTAGCCTCAACGAGTTCGTCGATGACTTGAACCGGCGCCATTCCGTCGGAGGTGAGGTCGACTCCTATTCGTTCGCGTAGTTCTTCTACGCTGGACGTAGCACCCACTGGTCGTGTATCTAATTCGGTGAGATATGCTTCCGCGTGGTGCAATGCACGGCGTAGGGTATCGATAGTCTCTTGCGACATAGTTTTACTCGATTCGGGTGGAAAAAAACTCAAATTCTGTTGCAACGTAGTGAGAGTGCCGAAGCTGGCAATCCCATTCCTGCTATGCAGTGGGTGCTCGAGGCTAGTTGATCGAGAATCCCTATCGAGAAGCTCCCACAAGCAAATAGAGCGGACCGCTCTGCTTTTGACCTGCCCCGACGGCGGTACCACCTCGAGTGTTAGTTTAGCGCACCCGTTCATTGCCGCTGAGCTTGACGCAATAATTGGCACCATCACCCATATCACGGTTCGCCAGGCAGCAATTCAATATGCGGTGATATTTGCGTATAGTGCGAACTGAACCTACCGCGAATAGGCTCAACAGCAACGCGGCTAAGAGGAGCGACTTGGCGATGAGCAGCGAACCCGATTACCCCTATGCCAACCACATGAACATCCTCCACGGATCGTGCGAGCTAATCGATGTTCCGAAGCTCGTTCGGGAGTGCACGGACAAGTGGTACAACCAGACGCTCTGTCAGGTGAATGAGTCCGTCGTTCGCCTCGGCGTGCTCCACGGCGAGTACCACTGGCACAGTCACGAGGAAGAGGACGAGTTCTTCTTAGTGGTCTCCGGGATGCTCGAGATCGAGCTCGAGGGAGGCGGCTCCGTGAAGCTTGGCGACCAGCAGGGGTATGTGGTCCCTCGTGGAAAGAAACACAGGCCGATTGCCGAGACCCGAACTGTCGTGCTCATGGTCGAAACGGCCGGCATCGTACCGACAGGTACGGCAACCTCCACAGGCAATTGAGGCTGGTTCTCACAATGCCCGGCGAGAAGGATGCCAATCCGTTGGCGATGCCACCAGAGGAGATGCGCCAGCTCGGCTACCGTGCCATTGACAGGGTTGTCGAGCACCTCGCGGCGCTCGGAGAGAAATCCGCCACCAGGAAACTCACCGGTGCTGAGGCACGCGCGAGGTTCGGTGACAAGCTTGTAATAGAGCACCCGACTCCCCCACTCCAGCTGCTCGACGACGTTTGCGATAATGCCTGGTCAGACACAATGCATGTCAATCACCCGAGGTTTTTCGGGTACATCCCTGGCCCAAGCAGCTTCGTTGGGGTTGTTGGTGAGTGCCTTACATCGGGATTCAACGCATGTGGCGGCACGTGGCTCGAGTCCTCGGCCGTAACGTATCTCGAGCTTCAAACCGCTCGTTACCTCGCGGATTGCTGCGGGCTGCCGGCTTCTGCAGGCGGAGTGTTCTTGAGCGGTGGTTCCATGGCCAACCTTTCGGCACTTGCCGTTGCTAGGTATCAACATCACAAGAGTCATGACCACAGCTTGCGCGTCTATTGTTCAGGGCAGACTCACTCTTCCGTGGCAAAGGCTTTGCGGATCCTGGGGTTCGGCGACGAGCAGTTACACCATATTGGCGTCGACGCCGAGCACCGGATGGACATCGAGTGCCTGGGCGCAGCGATCACGGAAGACGAAGCTCGCGGGCTACACCCGCTCGTCGTTGTCGCCAATGCTGGGACTACCAACACTGGCGCGATCGACCCACTCCCACAGATTGCGTCGGTGTGTCGCGACAAGGGCCTATGGCTCCATGTCGATGCCGCATACGGCGGAAGCGCCGTGGCGTGCCCCTCGAGAAGAGACCTGCTTGCCGGTATTGAGCTTGCCGATTCCATCACGATCGATCCGCACAAGTGGCTCTTTCAGCCGTACGGGATCGGGTGTTTGCTCGTGAGGGACACGAGGACGTTGACCGACCTCTTCGGACTGAGAGCTACCTACCTATCCGAGATGGAGGGAGGTTCCGACGAGGTGAACCTGTACGACCTCGGACCGGAGCTAACCCGGCCTAGCCGTGGATTGCGGCTGTGGTTTGCCCTCCGGGTCTTCGGCGTCGAGAGGATCGCGGCGGCTATTGAGCGGGGATTCCAAAACGCGGAACAGGCCCAGCGCCTGATCGAGTCAGCGTCTGACTGGGAAGTCGTCACTCCGGCCCAGATGGGCATCGTCACCTTTAGGTACGCTGGCTCGGAGAACGAACACTCCAACGATAAGATCACAGTGCACGTGGTGGACGCGCTAATCGAAGACGGTACGGCGCTAGTCAGTACTACGAAGCTGGATGACCGTCCCGTGCTGCGCATGTGCCCCATAAACCCGGCTACCAACGGCAAGGACATCGAGATAACGCTGGCGAAGTTGAGTAGCTTGGCGAAAGAGCTATGGCAGTAGCCATGTGATTTCTGCGGCGACGACGGGTGTCATCATAGAGGCGTGCATACATGTTGCGTGCCTCAGCATTCACGACGTGAGAACTTCAGCCGTGAAACACTACCGAGCTACTGTAGTTAGCGTTATCTTGTATTCCAGTACCGAATTGGCAATCATTCTAACGCTGGGGGTCCCAATGGTAACGACTCCGGCAAACGGCCCGCTGCAAGATTCGAGCGGTGAGTTCGCTACTGTCGCGTTAGACCCGGACGAGGTACGGTCGGCACTTCGCCAGGTCATCGACCCGGAGATGGTGGTCTTGCTACGGACGACAGCCGTCGCGGCGTTCATGTTGTTGAGTCTGCCCTTCTCCTCGTCGGCCCAGGAGCGGGTGGATACTCTGGATTCGGCGGTCAGGATCATCGTCAGAAACGAGAACTGGAATAGCGCCTCGCTCGACTTCTATTGCAGCGGTGGGTGGACGGAAGGCATCAGGGCCGTCGAACTGAATCAGACCGCCACGGATTTCATAGACGCGGAAGGGTGCTACGACGTCCGCTTCACCATCGACCTGCTGACGAGCAGCCAGCGGTACTTCTCCCCTCCAATTCCCCTCTTACCCGGGGACTGCATCTCCATCACCGTCGGCACCCGCCTTTGGAATACAACGTGGGTCCCTTGTAGAGCTTCCGAGCGATCGAGCGGGTCCAGGGGCATTGTCAACCTGAGCGAGATTCACGCGAAGATGGATGATCTTTAACACAGGAAAGCCCCACATACGGTCGTCTTCTGCCTGAACGATACGTCAAGAAGGGCAAGAATCAGCTCAAGTTGACAAGATCCATTCGGGAGGCAGCGAGAGCCGTGCAACCCGTCGAACGCACACAGGAGATCTTTACATTTTGGCCGCGGAGGAACGCGGAAGTACGCGGACAACGGCAAGGAATTGGTCGCCCAACCCATCCCAACAAAGACTTCCGCGTTCCTCCGCGGCAATTCACACTTGATAACATTCAACCAGGCGCCTCTCCCTCTTCTTCCTCCTCTCCCTCTCCTCCTCGCATGCCGCCTGTGCCGCCCATGCCGCATCTTCAGTGGTACTGCCACAATGACAGCATGATTTTTCGATAAGCTAACAAAACTGCCAAAATGGCCGTAAATTCCTGGCATTCTCGATGCATTACAACGGAGCCAGCGAACGCGACGTGGTCGTCGCACATACAGCAATCAATCGAGGATGTTCTTTTTGGAGGTGTTACAATGGCTTATTACCCAGCAGTATGGCGTGCCCGGCGCCCCCCCGTAGCGTGGAACGATGTCTTTGGCCGGTTCGATCGTCTGTTTGACTCTGACGGTGGTGGCCGTCTGTCGCTGGCCTGGTCTCCGGTCTCTGACGTGCGCGAGGATGAAGACGGTCTCAACGTGGTTGTCGAGCTTCCTGGAATGAGTTCGGAAGATGTGAAGGTGTCCGTTGAGAACGGAATTCTCTCGATTTCGGGCGAGAAGAAGCAGGAGACCGAAGCGGGCGATGCCGAAAGCAACTACCATTTGGTTGAGCGGCGTTACGGTAGCTTCGAGCGCACCTTCAGGCTTCCTCGCAGCGTCGATTCCGACAAGGTGAACGCGAAGTTTGAGAACGGCCTGCTCACCATCGATCTTCCGAAGTCGGAGAAGGCGAAAAAGAAGCTAATCGAGATCAAATAAGGCGGACTGGCGGAAGGGCGGACGGTCGGACGGAACAGAGGCGGCAGGGTCGATTCCTACCGCCTCTTTCTTATGCCGCGCATGCCACTTTCTGTTCTCTCTCCCCTCCAGCTCCTTTCTACAAATCCACCTCCACCGCCTCTCCCGGGTCCACCTTGTATTCGACACCGTTGGACTCGAATGTCAGTCCGTGCTTGGCTTGCGTTTCCAGTCCAACCCAGAATCTCTCATGGGTAACGGTGATCGCGACCCAGCGACCGCGGTACTTGATGCTGAGGCTGATGCGACGGAAACGATCCGGCAGATTGGGTTCTATCGATAAACCATCGTCGGTGGTCGAGATCCCAACGTAGCGGTCGTGTACGATG
>JBDHHK010000058.1:0-21674 GCA_039589395.1 Gemmatimonadota bacterium | reverse complement strand
AGCCGGCGTCGATCAGATGGCCGCACATGCTGAGCTCCATCACACCCGTTCCAATCCAGCCGATTTTCGTACTCTCAGGTGAAACGTTCATTTTTATTTCCGCGGTTGATGGTTGAGGCAAAACCGTATCGGTCATGTATCGTGATCGAGAGCAATCTAATGTCAAGCCCATGCAGTGTTTTTTGGCGATAAGAACCAAAAAACCAGCCCTGAGCAGAAGCCCAGGGCCGTTTTCCTGTATACTCAATTTTTGTATAGAGCAGAATTAGGTCACGTACCGAGCAGCTTTCTCCGCAATGTGACCATTCTGCGTCGTACCGATCCGTCCATGATGCGGTCGCCAACTCGGACCACCAGTCCGCCGAGTATGGCTTTGTCAGTGCGGAAATGGGGAATGACCTCCATCCCCAAGACCTCACTGAGTCGTTGCTTCACGATCCCCTGCAACGCAAGATCGGGCTCGCGCGCAACCGTGACGCCAGCGTGCACACGGTTGAGTTTCTTGTCCACGAGCGCCAGGTACTGCTTGGCAATCGCGGGGAAGATCCCCTGCCGGCCGCGTTTGATTACCGCGTCGAGGAATCTCAAAAATATTTCGGGCGCATGATGTTTCAGTGCTCGCGCCAAGACCTCTTGTTTCTTGGCCTTGGGCACCCGAGGCGAGTCGAGGAACACACGGATAGTCTCGTCAGCTTCGATGGCGCCAGAGACTGCCTCGAGCAAATTCGCGTAGAGATCGGTTGAGCCTGTTCGCTCACCCGAGGTGAACAGCGCCTCGGCATAGTTGCGCGCTATGGTCGGCTCTCTCACCGGTTGTCCCAGACCGCGTTGAGATAATCCTCGACGATCTTGCGATCTGCCTCGCTCTCGAGCCGCGCCTCGATCAGCTTCGACGCCGCAGCAAGAGACAGGTCCACGGTCTCCTGCCTCAGCATCGCTATGGCGCGCTCACGCTCTTGTTCGATCTCACGCTTGGCACGCTCGAGGATACCATCCTGTTCCTCTCGTGTCTTGGCCAGACGTCGCTCACGCTCCTTCTCGGCCAGATCTTTGGCCTCGGCGATCAAAGCACGAGCCTCTTCCTTGGAACTGGCCGTTAGCGCCTTGTGTTGCTCCAGCGTCTCTTTGGCCTCGGCGTTGGCGTGTTCGGCGTCATCCAGCTGCTTTTGGATGGTCCTTTCGCGCTCTTCCGCGAGCTTCACGATCGGTGGCCATGCGAACTTCTTCAGCAGCAAGAAAAGGGAGATGAATACGAGCCACGTCCAGAATATGAGCCCGAGGTTCACCTCGAAGGGAGAACTGAATCCCTCTGCGGCGTGCGAATCAGTCGCACCGTGTTCCTGCAGTACCGCCAGAAGTGTATACAACATCGAAACCAACTAGGCGATGAGTTTGAACAGCAAGGCGAATACGAGAGCGATAATCGTTACACCTTCGAGAAGAACGGCGATCAGCAGTGCGATACCGCGGATGTCGCCACTGGCCTCTGGCTGGCGGGCGATAGCTTCGGCAGCCTGGCCACCGATACGACCCAGTCCAATGCCGGCGCCGATGATGATCATGCCAAGACCGAGCGCCGCGGCAAAAAGCGAATATGCGCCCCTCGCTGCCTCAGCCGTCATCGGCTCCTGTAGTGCTGCGAGAATGTTCATCAACATGCTTCAAATCCTCTTTTTAGTTGGGAGATTCTCTTGCGTTGCGTTTCCCGTTTCCACGTCGCCTCTCCCTGGACGATCGTTTCCTCGGCGACCCACCAATGGCCTTTCGGCCAGCGGGCTTCCTCGACCACCCGGCCGAGTACGTTAGCGAACAGCCCGAAACGCGAAGGCCGTCCGATCCTTCTTATCGCTAATGCTCGTGTTGCATCATCCCGATGAACACGGCCGTCAACAATGCGAACACATATGCCTGCAACAACGCCACAAACATCTCGAGCATCATGATGCCGACTACAAGACCTGTCGCCGCAAATCCAATCGCCCAGTTCCAGTACTGCAGATGTCCGAACAGGAAGATCAATCCGAGCAGCGACAAGATCACGAAGTGGCCTGCTGTCATGTTTCCGAAAAGCCGCACGGTCAGTGCAAACGGCTTCACGAGCTTTCCGATGATCTCGATTGGGCCCATAGCGATGGACATCGCCATGGCGCCGGCACCGGTGAGCCCGGGTACCGTCGGGAAGATGGTGCGTACGTAACCTTTCGGTCCCAGCTTCAAGAACCCGCCCACTTCGATCGCGATGAACGAGCAGATCGCCAGGCCGGCCGTTACAGCAACATTGCCTGTGGGTGATGCACCGTGCGGCACCAGCCCGAGCAGATTGCAGTAAAGAATGAAGAAGAATAGAGACATGACGAAGGGCGCGTACTTGGCCCCCGACTCATGCCCGATGTTGGCGATCGCGATCTCATTGCGGACGTAGAGCACGATCGACTCCATGGCGTTGGCAAAGCCTTTGGGTGCGGATTTCCCTGCCCTCTGTTTTTCGAGGCTCCTACCGGTGTACCACATGGTGAGGAACACCAGAATAGCCGCGATGAACAAGAAGACCACGTGCTTGGTCGGTGTGAGATTCAGCGTGAGCGGGCCCAGGTGCAAATCGGGCCAGCGGTGCCACGAAAAGACTAAATACGGTTCTATCCCAAACGAATACGCATCGGCGGTATGGTGCAGCACCAGCTCGCCGATATTTGGTGGCTCCTGCAGCATCATTTTATCAGACGTAGCTCCGTAAACAAAAGGGGTACGAGTACCCCTAGATAAGCGATTGCCGTTGGCAGCGGAGGAAAGATATCACGCGACCACAGAACGGCAACCAGGAACAATATCACCCCCAGAAGCCGGAGGCCCATTCCGATACCCCAGCGGATCATGAGTGGCTTGACCGGTCCTTCTATCGCAGGCTTGACGATCAATACAGCCACCAGCTGAAGGAGCGTCGCCAGGCCCCCGAAAACGAGGCCTGGCAAGACCGCTTGACGCCCGAATGCCAGCGCGAGTACGCAGGTGACAGCCACAGTGAGGCCCAGCCCGATCCAGACGCTTTTCACTTCTGTTTCTCCGCTTTCTTGCGCTTGGCCTCGGCGTCGGCAAACGCCTGCAGTTTGATGTAGACATTTATGAAGCTCAATGTTGCCCCGAGAAGTGTACCGATAATAGTGAAAAGGGGCATGAGCCCTAGCCAGCGGTCGAGCGCCACTCCCCCCAGCGTGAAGAAGACGATACCGCCGGCAAACTGCATTCCGATTCCCAGAAAGCGGTACCCTTCGCCGAGCGCTCTTCCCGCGTTTTGACCACGACCTGGCATTGTTGTTTTTGGGACTCCAAAGAAAGTCTGGGCCGAGAACAAAGGTAGCAGAAAGGCGGCACTGTGGTGTAGCATTGGTGGTGAGTCGTGAGTAGTGAGTGGTGAGTCGAGTGCGACAGCTGACGAAGAGGGGAAAAGTGCACGCAGAGCCGAAACGCGTGGAAGAAAACGACATAGAGCTGCTCGAGCGCTTGTCCACGGCAAGAGCAGAGCTGATGACTCAGGTTAGACACAGGATCGTGGGGCAGCAGGAGGTGCTCGACGGCATCCTCACTGCCATAGTTTCCGGTGGGCACGGACTGCTCGTGGGAGTCCCTGGGCTTGCAAAAACCCTGATGGTCTCCACGGTGGCCGACGCGTTGGACCTCCAGTTCTCGCGAATTCAGTTTACGCCAGATCTCATGCCGTCGGACATTACTGGAACCGAGATTCTCGAAGAGGATCCGGGAACGGGCAAACGGGCTTTTCGGTTCATCCACGGCCCGGTGTTCGCAAACGTGGTTCTAGCCGACGAGATAAACCGGACCCCGCCGAAAACGCAGGCGGCGTTGCTTCAGGCCATGCAGGAGCACGAGGTGACTGCCGCGGGTGAGACATATCACCTACCCGAACCGTTCTTCGTATTGGCAACCCAGAATCCGATCGAGCAAGAGGGCACATACCCGCTCCCGGAGGCTCAGCTGGACCGATTCATGCTCGAACTCAGGGTACCATACCCCAATCGAGAAGAGGAGGAGCGGATGGTCGAAACAACGACCGGCGACGAGACTCCACGCGTCGATGCTGTTTTGACGGGTGGCGAGCTGATCAGAACTCAGCATCTCGTGCGCCGCATCCCGGCCCCCAAATCGCTGGTCGCTGCCGCAGTGGCTCTAGCCAGAACCACTCGTCCGGCCGAGGAGGACGCACCAGAGCTCGTGAGGGAATACATCGATTGGGGAGCAGGGCCGCGCGCATCTCAGTTCCTTGTGCTCGGGGCCAAGGCCCGGGCAGCATTGGATGGCCGCCCGATGGCCGATTTGGATGACGTCAAAGCTGTCGCGCTTTCGGTCTTACGGCACCGCCTGGTGGTGAACTTCGCCGCCGAAGCAGCCGGAAGGACGGCGGAAGACATCTGCGCCGAGCTGATAGGAGGGGAGAGCTGGATCGCGTAAGATCCTCATTCCTCCCTCAAAGTGACCGACGCCTCCACATGGGTGGCGCGGTTTGCCGGCACATAGCAGGCAACCAAAGCCACGGCCGCTAGGAACGCCGGAACAACAACGAACGTCACTCCATCAGTTGGTTCCACTCCTACCAGCATGCTGGTGAGCAGCCGTGTTACTCCAAAGGCCCCAACGAGACCATACCGAGTCTGCCACCTGGCGTGGCTCAGTACGACAACGTGATTGTTGTCAGGCTCGAGGTTCGACCTTTGAAGCAGTCGGCCCAAGGCGGGGGCCAACCGCAAGACGCTGAACATCCCCGGTGTCGCAATGCCTCCGTTGATCCCCTCGGCACCGTCGTTCCCTCTGATTACGAATGGCCATTGACGCCCCAATCCAAAATCGCTGATGGCCTGTGCCTACTCGTCCCAGTCTTCGACGTTTGGAGGAGAACCGATGCAAAAGGCCGTGCCTGATGGGTTGGTTTCGCATACAGCTACGAGCCGTTCGGACTCGGGCAGCGGAAGTGGGCGTAGCAGTATGCCGTCAACAACGCTGAAAATCGCGCGGAGCCCTTCCTTCGGTTAGCCGGTCGCGTGTGAACCGCGCGGACAGGCTCAGCATCTGGCGCCAGTACCAAAGCTACATGCCAATCGACGTTGATCTAGGCGGTTCCCTACGAAGCATCTCCTCGAACTCGCCGAGAATTCCGTCCCGATCTTCATCGGGGAGGACACGGCTCAACAGCCACGAGGCTAGGACCGGAGGTTTCACTGGTCCTCCAGTACGGGCTCCAAGTCTTCCCACATGCTTACCAACGCCCGCCTGGAGTCTTTGACCAGCTCCAGGCCGGCCGGCTCGACACTGAAGTAGCGTTTCGCCCGGCCGCCGCGTTCGGGCGTCGGATCTGCCATACGCGACGAAACGAGGCTCTTCTCCTGCAGTCGCCTGAGTGCGATGTACACAGCCGCCCGGGATACCGACCTACCGGTGCGTTCCTCGATCTCCTGAACGATCGGTACTCCATATGCGACAGACCCCAGGCGCAGGATCGCAAGCATTACCAACTGTTCGAATTCGCCGAGCGATTCCCTTCCCATAGCCAGTTCTCCATCTAATTGTTAGCGTTGCTAACAATATAACGGCCATTTGCGTGAGAAGTCTCAGCTTGACTGGGTGCGACCCTTTGCGTCTCTTGCGCAGTGCCGTAAGCCAGCCCTTTTTCTACGGCGCGGCAGAAGCGTCGCGCCGACTGTCGAAAAGGCATTCTCTCGTGTGACATGTTGGTTCTTTTACCGGAGCTTTGCTCAAATGAAGAAATTCGTGTTCTCTATTTTGATCTTGTGCATCGCATGCGCCCCTCGAAGTCCGGAAGTGGCACAATGGGAAGACCAAGCCGATCGCGTGACCATAGTCCGCGACACTTGGGGAATTCCGCACATATACGGTGAAACTGATGCCGACGTGGTGTTCGGGACGATCTACGCACAGGCAGAAGACGATTTTCCGCGAGTGGAGTTGAACTACATAAATGCGATGGGTCGCCTTGCAGAAGCCGAGGGCGAGAGCGAGCTGTATCGTGACCTGCGGATGAAGCTCTTCATCGATCCCACGGAGATGCAGGCCCTATATGAGGAAAGCCCCGACTGGTTGAAGAAGCTCATGGACGCGTGGGCCGATGGCCTCAACTACTACCTTTACAAGAACCCCGATGTCACGCCGCGGGTGATCACGAGATTCGAGCCGTGGATGGCTTTGACATTCACCGAAGGAAGCATCGGCGGAGATATCGAGAGGGTGAATCTGGGTCGGCTGGAAGAGTTCTATGGCGATCGGATGGAAGAACAACAGATTGCCGCAAACTTGGATTTATTCGAGGAACCCAGAGGTTCGAACGGTTTTGCCATCGCGCCCTCGAACAGCGCGTCCGGGAATGCCCTTTTCTGGATTAATCCACACACGTCGTTCTACTTCCGAGCTGAGGTACACATGGTAAGCGAGGAAGGTCTGAACGCATACGGTGCCGTCACCTGGGGTCAGTTCTTCATCTACCAGGGATTCAATGAAAGGCTCGGTTGGATGCACACATCAACCGGATCCGACTTCATGGACGAATACCTGGAGACGGTGGTCGAGCGCGAGGATGGTCTCTACTACCAATACGGCGACGAGGAGCGGCCACTCAGAGCAAAGCAACTCGTGCTGCCGTACATCACGGAAGGTGGAATGGCAGAGAAGGAAGTGACCGTCTACTACAGCCACCACGGACCAATTGTGCGCCAGGTCGACGGCAAATGGGTGGCGGTGAAGTTGATGCAGGAACCCATAAAGGCACTCACGCAGTCGTACACGCGAACGAAGGCGACGGATTACGACAGTTTCTACGAAACCATGGAATTGAATACCAATTCCTCCAACAACACAGTCTACGCCGATGCCGACGGAAACATCGCGTACTTCCACGGCAACTTCATACCTAGGCGCGACACCCGATTCAACTGGCGTCAGCCAGTGGACGGCAGTAACCCGGCCACGGAATGGCAGGGGCTGCACACGGTCGAAGAGATCCCTCACGTTCTGAATCCCCCCAATGGATGGATTCAAAACACAAACAACTGGCCTTTCTCGGTATCTGGTGAGCACAGTCCTCAGCAGAGTGATTTCCCAAGCTACGTGTCGTACTCGGGTGAGAACGCGCGGGGTCGCCATGCGATCCGCGTGCTGGATGGAAAAACCGATTTCACTCCTCAAACATTGATCGACGCGGCGTACGACAGCTATCTCACGGGATTCGAGGATCTTGTACCCGCGCTTGTGAGGGCTTACGACCGAACCAGCGCGTCAAACCCGCTCAAGGCTGAACTTTCCGAACAGATCGAACTGCTCAGGAATTGGGATTTGCGTTTTGGGGTCGAGTCGGTTCCAACCTCACTCGCAACCTTCTGGGGTCAGGAGCTGATGGAAATCGCTTCCGCCGCTGCGCGAAGCGCGGGTATCTCGGTGTACGACTACATGGGCAGACGGGTTACAAGGGCACAGCACTTGGAGGCTTTGTCTGCTGCATCGACCAAGCTCGAGGAAGCCTTTGGCACGTGGCGTACGCCTTGGGGGGAGATCAACCGGTTCCAGCGCATCACCGGCGATATCGTGCACCCGTTCGATGACAACGCACCGAGCATTCCTGTCGGTTTCGCGTCGGGCCGCTGGGGATCGCTCGCTTCATACGGGGCACGTGCTCGGGAGGGTACCAATAGATGGTACGGCACGTCTGGCAACAGTTTCGTAGCGGTGGTCGAGTTTGGCGAGAGAGTGAGTGCAAGAGCGATCACAGCGGGCGGACAGAGCGGCGACCCTGAATCGCCCCATTTCAATGACCAGGCGCTCGGATATAGCACTGGTGATCTTCGCGATGTTTGGTTCTACCGTGATGATCTCGAGGATCACATCGAGCGAGAATACCATCCAGGTAGGTAAGCCATGACCTCACAAGGAAAACTCGGTTTCCGGGTCGTCACCGGCACCCCAAGGCCTTCTGAAGAGCTAGTGGCTGGATTCCGCGGAAAGGCCGCGCCAAATGTGGCGGACGCCATGGGCAGATTCCGCTTCATGGATCCCGGCATCAAGAGCCGCACAGGTCTGCCTGTTTGCGGCGTTGCCGTTACCGTCAACTCGAGGCCTGGCGACAACCTAATGGTCCACAAAGCTCTGGAGATTGCTTTGCCAGGAGACGTGGTTGTGGTATCGACCAACGGAAGTTTCACCACGGCCGTTTTCGGTGAGCTCATGGGTCACACAGCTAAGGGCGCGCAACTGGGCGGTATCGTGGTTGACGGCGCCATTCGCGACGTTGACGGACTCAGAGAACTCGGATTTCCTGCGTTCAGTCGATCGGTCACGCCAGGGTCATGCGACAAAGATGGGCCGGGCGAAGTAAACGTACCGATTTCGTGCGGCAACACGGTTGTGATGCCGGGTGACATCGTGGTAGGAGACGATGACGGGGTCGTGGTCGTACCGCGCGAGGACGCGCCTGAGGTGCTACAGAAGGTGCAGGAGTTGGAGCAGCGGGAGGAGAAGAGAATAGAGGCGATCAAGGCAGGTGAGCTCTTCAAGTCGGAGATCGAAAACACGCTCCGGAAGAAAGGCGTGCTCGAATGAGCCGAGGGCCGCCACCCCTTCTCATGACCCCGGGTCCCACACGTATTCCTGAGCGGGTTCTACTGGCAGGAAACCGCGTCATTCACCACCGAACGCCAGAATTCTCGGCTGCCCTGCGAAAACTAGTCGAGCTGGTTCGTCCTCTCTTTGGTGCTTCGAAAGCCGACGTTCTGCCGGTACAGGGCACGGGCCGTGCGGCCATGGAGGCCGCTGTAGTGAACCTGTTCTTGCCTGGCGATACGGTAGTGGCCTGCTGTAACGGCAAGTTCGGTGAGATGTGGGCCGGCTTTGCCGAGCGTTACGAACTGAACGTTGTGCGCATGGCTACGGATTGGGAACGGAGTGTTGAGCCAGAAGAAGTCTCGGCTGCGTTGGATGCCAATCGCAACGTTCGCGCGGTCCTGATAGTGCACTCGGATACGAGCACGGGGGTGCTGAATCCCGTCGCCGATGTTGCGGCGTTAGTGCGTGAGCGAGGAGCACTGTTGCTTGTGGATGGCATCAGCTCCGTTGGCGGAGTGCCGTTTCTGTTCGATGAGTGGGATCTCGACCTCGCCGTCACCTCCTCCCAGAAGTGCCTCATGTCCAGCCCCGGCCTGTCATTGGCAGTAGTGGGTCAGCGAGCCTGGGCGGCGGCCGAGCGTGGCGGAATGCCCAGGGCATACTTGGATTTCGCCTCGATACGAGAGTCGATGGATCAAGCCCTACCCGAGACGCCGGGCACGACACCAGTTTCCTTGGTTCTCCAACTCCAAGAGGCAATCAGGATCATACACGACGAGGGTCTGCGGTCGGTGTTCGACAGACATTCTGAGATGGCAGCTCATCTGCGCTTGGGCGCGGCCGATCTCGGATACGGCCTGTTGGGACCTACCATCGCCGAACGCTCGCCGACACTATCGGCATTAACCGTCCCTAGCGGAGTCGATCCGCAACAGGTACGCATGCACGTCCGCGAGGCCGGAATCCAGATCGCCGTAGGTTTGGGAGACTTCAAGTCGGTCTGCGTAAGGATAGGTCACATGGGGGACATCCGCATGCCGGACGTCAATGTCACTCTGGACGCCCTGGCCCGGTTTTGACGACCGGCCGAACTATTGCCGAGAAGGTCCTTTCGGCGAAATCTGGAGCGAACGCCCGGATTGGCGACATAGTCGTTTGTGAACCAGATCTGGTATTGGGTACCGACGGTTCGACGCCAATGGCAATCGACCTTTTCGAGCGGATGGGCGGCCGCACGGTCCTGAATCCCGAAAGAGTACTCCTGGCTCGCGATCACTATGCCCCTGCCGCATCAGACGCGACGCGTGGCTTCCACGCCCGAATGGAAGGTTTTGTTTCAAACCATGGCGTGGAGCTGCTAGAGGTGGGGGATGGGATCAGCTTTTTGGTTGCCCTCGAAAGTGGGAGAGTCGAGCCGGGCGATTTGGTAATTGGCGCCGACAGCCATACGGTCACCTGCGGCGCTGTTGGTGCGTTCGCTACAGGAGTGGGCTCGACCGATCTGGCGGCCGCGTTTCTCACCGGGAAGGTTTGGCTGCGCGTGCCAGAGACAACACGCGTGATTCTCGACGGCGCCCTACGTGAAGGTGTTGATGCTAAGGATGTAGCGCTCGAGTTGGTGCGAAACCTTGGCACCGATGGCGCGTCATACGCGGCACTCGAGTTCGTCGGCCCTGTGTCAGACACTCTTTCAGTCGAATGCCGCACCGTGCTCTCCAACATGTGCGTTGAATCCGGTGCGAAGGCAGGGTTGTTCCCCAATTCAGAATGGCGTTCTGACGAGGACGCCCGATTCGCAGGGGAGATGTATATCGACTGCTCGCAGCTCGAACCGAAAGTCGCGCGACCGCACGAACCGGAGAATGGAGTGTCGGTGACGGAACTGGTAGGAGAGCCGATTGATTGGGTTTTCCTGGGCACGTGCACCGGCGGTTTTGCCGAAGATTTCCGGACTGCACTCGGGATTCTAGATACCGGAGGTGGTATTGCGCCAGGCGTCACCGTGGTAGTCACTCCTCCGACGAGACGGATTCGCAAGACCCTCGAGGAAGACGGAACGCTGACCGGCCTGCAACGACTCGGCGCGATCGTCACCGAATCTGGGTGCGGGCCATGTTGCGGCACTTCCGCACCGATCCCGCCTCCGAACTCACGAGTGCTATCCACGGCCAGTAGGAATTTCAAAGGTCGAATGGGAGAGCCCTCAGCAGACATATATCTGGCGTCGATCAGGACCTGCGCGTCAGCGGCTATCTCGGGCCGCATCGTCGATCCAAGGACGGTAGCGTGATTACAGAGGTCAGAGGTCGAGCACGCATCCTACCGGATAGAGTCAACACCGACTACATCATATCGTCGAGCCGGAAGAAGGAGAGCATCGATCCCAGCGAGCTCAAGAAGTGGCTGCTCGAGGGTGTCAATACAGACTTCGCGGCATCCGTGTTGCCCGGCGACATTCTAGTGGCTGGAGAAGCGTTTGGGTGCGGGTCTGCAATGGAAGTGGCTGTGACCGCCGTAAGAGCCGCTGGCATCAGCGCGGTGGTGGCGCGGAGCTTTGCGCGGTCTTACTATCGCAACGCAATCAACAACGGGTTGATGCCGGTCGAATGCGAAACTTCCGGTATGAACGAAAATGATGACCTAGTCGTAAGAATCGACGTTTGCGGCGTGACCGTGACAAACGAGACTGCCGGCACCAAGGTGACGGCTCGGAAGATTCCCTCCTTAGTGATGAAGATTCTCGAAGCCGGCGGCCTCTTACCTTACCTCGAAACGCACGGACGCTTCGTCGAGGATACACGGTGAAGCTCACTACGAAGATTCTGCTGGGATTGGTTGTTGGCGCCGTCGTCGGGGTGGCTGTCCAGGCGTCCGGATCGGAAGGCGCCAAGGACCTTCTGTTGGCATTCGAGCCTCTCGGAACAGCATTCATTCGTCTCATCAGTATGGTGGTGGTACCGCTGGTGGTTGCGAGCCTGTTTGTCGGAACCTGCTCGGTAGGCGACGTCCGCCGGCTGGGCCGAATTGGGACTCGTTCGCTGGCCTATTTTCTCGTCACAACCGTAATCGCATCCTCGATCGGACTCTGCCTAGGGGTTTTGATGAAGCCCGGTGCTAGACTAGCGCCGGATGTGCGAGACCGTATAGCGGCTGAATACAGGGAGAATGCCGACGCGTCAGCAGCAGCTGCCGAAGACATATCGTTGACTGATCAGCTCGTTGAGATAGTCCCGCGGAACCCAATCCGCGCGGCGGCGGACATGAACCTGCTGCCGCTCATCTTTGCTACGCTGGTATTCGGCGCAGCTGCATCGGTGCTAGAGCCGGCAAGGCGTGAACCGTTGGTGGCGTTCCTCGAAGGAGTGAATGCGGCTTCGGGAGTGATCATCCAATGGGTAATGAAACTCGCTCCGTACGCCGTGCTCGTACTGATCGCAGGAGCTTTGGCGCGTTTCGGAATCGAGTTGCTGCGCGGCCTCCTACTTTACTCGGTCTTGATAATCATAGGTGAGTTGTTGCACGGATTTGGGGTGCTCATGCTGGCGCTCCGAATGGCAGGCATAAAGGTGGTCACGTTTTGGAAGCATGTGGCAGACGGACCCCTAATGGCGTTTTCAACTGCTTCGTCCAATGCGGCACTTCCCGTGAGCCTCGAAGTTGCAGAACATAACCTCGGCGTTTCCAAGGAAGTGCGCAGCTTCGTACTCCCTGTGGGTGCCACACTCAACATGAACGGATCCGCACTGTACAAGGGGCTCACCGTCCCGTTCATAGCTCAAGTCTACGGTGTACCGCTGGGACCTGCGGAGTACGTGACGATCATCTTGGCGTCCACTATGGCGGCAGTAGCCGGAGTCGGAGTCCCGGGGAGCTCCCTCGTCACGACACTAATCGTGTTGGGGGCAATCGGCATGGGACCACAGGCTGCCGCCGGCATAGCTCTAGTGGTCGGCCTCGATCGGTTCCTCGACATGTTCCGCACCGGCGTAAACGTACTCGGCGACCTGACCTGCACGGCCATAGTGGCTAAGGGAGAAGGAGAGGAGCTAAGGGCGTAGTCATTCGCTTCTAAGCGCGTCCACCGGATCCACCTTCGTCGCTCGTCTCGCCGGGAAGTATGTCGCGACGATCCCCGAGCAGAGCAGAAGTACCGCAACGATCGTGAAAGTGGCGGGATCGTAGGGACTCAGGCCAAACAGGAAAAGCGAAAGCCCGCGTGCCACGCCCGCAGCGATCAGCAAACCTATTCCGATACCTATCGTCGCCAACACCGTACCTTGGCGTAGGATCATCCGCAGTACACTACTTGGCCCGGCGCCGAGCGCCATGCGGATGCCCACTTCCTGAGTGCGCTGTGTTACAGAGTGCGCCATAACTCCGTACACGCCGACTACGGAGAGCACCAAAGCAATCACTGCCAGAATCGACATGATCTTTGCCATTATGAAGTTGCCTGCCTGTTGTTCGGCTACGTGGTCATCAAGGCCCCGAACCCGGTACACGGGCAGGCGTGAGTCCAGCCGTAAAACCTCCGATCGCACCGGCTCGGCTACCGACATTGGGTCACCCACAGTACGCAGAACGAATGCCATACCAGTCTGAGGTTGCTGCGACACCGGCATGTAAGTAGTCGGCCGCGGGTTTGGCCCATTGGCCAGTGTATTCTCGACAACACCGATGATCGTGCGCGTCTCACCCCACAAGGAACCGAGCTGCGTGCCTATTGGGTCTTCCCCCGGCATAAAACGATCCACGAGTTCCTGGTTGATCAACACCACCAGCCTCGTATCTGCGCGATCCTGATCGGAGAAGTCGCGCCCCTGAATCAGCGAGATACCCATGGTTTGGAAGTATTCTGGAAACACCACGCGCACTTCGGTTAATGGACGATGCTCGAGATCGGGAGACTCCAAGCCAGGCACCTCGAAGAAGGTGTTGTTGTTCCCCTGCATGGGCAGTAATGAGGTACCGCTCGCTGACTCAACTCCCGGTATGGACGCCAGTCCAGGCAGTAGTTGTCGGTAGAACTCGTTAAGCGATTCTCCATCGGGATAATCGAGGTTTGGCGGCGACAACCTGAACGTCAGTAGAGTCTCCTCGTCGTCCCAGCCGAAGTCGGCCGTCTGGAACCCGAGATAGGCCTTTACCAGCAGACCCGACGCAACCAGTAGTGCCAGACTGAGGGACACCTCAGAAACGACCAACGCCTTGCGAAGACGGTCTCCTTTCGAGCCGACGTTCCCTCGGCCACCTTCCTTGAGCGACTCCGTGAGGTTGGGCCGAGAACTCTGCACAGCCGGAGCGAGCCCAAACAGGATTCCCGTTGCCACCGTGATGATTATCGTAAATACCACCACCCTACTATCGAGCATTATGTCATCTACGCGCGGGAAGAATGGTGGCATGAGCGACTTGAAGCCGCGGATTCCGAACACCGAAAGGCCTAGCCCTAGGAGTCCGCCCAAGAGCGAGATCAGCATCGCTTCCGTGAGGAGTTGGCTCACGATTCGGGCCCGGTTAGCACCGATCGCGCACCGCAGCGCCAGCTCCCGACTCCTGCCCGCTACCCTAGTCAGCATGAGGTTCGCAACATTTGCGCAGGCGATCAGCAGCACAAACGTAACTGACACCATGCCGATCGTGCTGCCCATCCGGAACTCTTCAGAAAAGATCATCCTGTGGAGATCGCGCGCGCCGGCACTCCAGCCGTCGTTTGTCTCTGGGTACTCCTGAGCCAATCTGTCGGCAATGGTGGCGATTTCGACATTGGCCTGCTCGATGGTCGCACCTGGGTTCAGGCGGCCGATTGGCTGTAAGAAGTGGCTGCCGCGTTGCTCCTCTCCACTGAGCGGGATCGGAGTCCAAATCTCGGTTCTCCGTTCATATACGCGGATCTTTGGTGGAAGTACACCGACGATCGTGTAAGACTCGCCGTCGAGTTCTACGTTGGTCCCGATTACTTCAGGATCTCCACCGTAGCGCCGCTGCCAGAGGCCATTGCTGATGACGGCGACATGGTGTGCTCCCATCCGCTCCTCCTCCTCTAGGAAGGAACGGCCCAGAATCGGCGTGATTCGCAGTACGCGAAAGTAGTTCCACGAGGCTCGCTCGCCTGTTATTCGCTCGGGAATGTCGCTGCCGGACAAGTTGAAGTCCCTACCGTAGACGGTCGAGATGTCCATTGTCTGGCTTTGTTCACGAAAGTCCACGAAATCGGGTATTGAGACGCTGTTGTACGACCACCCGCGAGCAGGCACCGTGCTGTACACGTGAGTAAGCCGATCCGCCTCGTCGTAGGGCAAGGGACGGAGCATAAATACGTCGACCGCGCTGAAAATGCTGACGTTGGCCCCGATTCCGAGCCCGAGGGAGAGTACCGCCACAACTATGACCCCGGGATTTCGGCGGATCGTGCGGAGTGCATAACGGATATTGTTGAGCAATGTGTCCATCGAAGATTCCCACCGCCAATCCGATACGCGGGCAGCATCCGTCATGTCGGAGGCTGACCTCGAAGCGCGCATAGGACATATAACGACACGCCCGAGTTCAATGTTTCGAATTCAGTGCTTCAGCAATTGTGCATGTGTCGGTAACTGTGCTGAACAGCGACAGCCGGGATGTCTTGGGAGCGTCGACGGTCGCCTATTTGGGGTTTGAAAGCATCGGAGTCCCGACTCCGCTCCAGTCTCCAACGAAGAACTCTACGATCTCGAGCGACGGTGAGAAGTCCGCGCTCGGCCATCCGTGCTCAGCACCGTCCATCCTGAACACGATTACGTTGCTTCCCACAGGACAGGTATCGAACATTCCCATGTAGACGTCGAAATTATATACGTAGTCGTTCCCCACAAAAACGGGAAGCAGCCACTCACCGCAGCCGTTGTTGGTTGCCCAATACTGGGCGACCGTGTCTACGCCAAGCACAGACTCGGATCCTCGATCCAGCGCTCCCTCCCAGGGGAATTGCGCATCTTCGGAGCCGTGGATCATCATCACCGGAAGTTCGCGCGTGGGAACACAGCTCTCTGATTGCGTCACAGACATCGTTCCGGCAACAGTTGCGAGGCCGGCGAACGAATCGGTCTCATCACAGGCGATTTTGTGCGCCATCAAAGCCCCTTCGCCGTAGCCGACCAAGAACACGCTGTCGCGGTTGATGCCGTAGTCGGAGTCTAGCCGGTCGATCATATCTGAGACGAACTGGACGTCGTCCACGTTGTTGGTTTCCGCATCCGTGCATCCGCAGCCGTATGCCCAATCGGAGAAGGCGTTGGGATAGACGGCGAGAAAACCGTAGAATTCTGAGTCGAGTTCGAACTGGCTTAGAAACTTGATTCCGAGACCGTTACCGCCGGAACCGTGCAGCACGATTGCAACCGGGGAGGATGCGTCCTGGTGGTCAACAGGTAGGTGGACTTCGTACGTCCGAGTTACCCCACCTGACTGCAGGGTGTCTGACCGGTCGCGCACTGAACCGGTCACTTCATACGTGTACTCATGTGAACACGACCACATGAACGTGACAGATATGATTGCTGTGAGCAGCTCCGGAATTCGTGAACGATGCGACATAATTAATCCTAAAAGGTTGAGGGGCTGTGCGTCAGTGTCCGCTTCGGCCCACATTCACATCATCGCTGACCACGGAAAACAACGGCTATCGGCCGGCTCGTCGAAAAGCCGCTCTGCAGCCAGCTGGGAGGCGGGGGCTTCAATATTGGGTGTGTGGTGAGTAGTGGTAGTTACTCAGGCCTTGAACTTTCCTTGATGAACACCCGAAATACAAACACCACCCTTCAGTGAAACGCCGATTACGTAATTATGTAGATACCCCACCTGTCAATGGAGTTCCAAGCAGACCAATTCAAGGCGCTTGATGAATCTGTATGTAGTTCCCGCAGGTGTCAGCAAACACGGCAATCGTGGTGTCGCCCGCCGCGGTCGGTGGTGCTGAGAATTCCACATCGAGGGCCTTCAGTCGCTCGTATTCTTGCTCTACGTCGTCGACTTCGAGCGATGTGAGAGGAATACCCGCATCGAAGAGTGCGCGTTGGTAGGTTGCCGATGCGGGGAAGGCGTTGGGCTCCAACACCAGTTCTGTACCATCGGGATCTTCGGGCGCGACAACCGTCAGCCACCTGAATTCGCCCATCGGGATATCCACTTTCTTGGAAAACCCTAGCACATCGGTGTAAAAGCCGAGCGCTTTGTCCTGATCGTCCACGAGCACACTATTCAGCTTGATTCTCACGAGTTCCTCCTTTGCGTGTCAGCAGGTAGCTACTTGCGCGGTCGCGTTCCGAAGAACAGCACAAAGACGTAAGCCAGGAGGACCAATCCTCCCAGAAAAAACAGCAGCCATTCCTTGGGGATCTTCTTGTCGGCAAGTCGCCAGAAGGCGACTCCGGCTCTCCTTTTCCACTCTAGTGCGCGCGCAATCATACGTTCCGCATGATTGATGTTACTCCGCCGGTCGCCGAGCTCCAGGCGTTTCGGTAATGATCGCGCTTCGATGACATGGCCGACAACTCACCTGAAACATCGGGCCCAAAGTACCTTCACCTGCGATCGGCCCTTCCACCTCTAGCTTCTCGGCGCAGCGTGGGCACAATATTCTGGCATTCGGCGTACCCATCAGGTCTCGGATCTGCCGCGTCTCTTCACGTGTGAATGTCACCGGTGTCTGCCTGGAATGGGACATAGCCCCTCCCTATGACGCCAAGTTACCACCAAACCTTCGGAGCGTCACTCCCGGCGTCAAGCTCAGCCCGGCACGGCGGGGGTCTTTGTGCGCCAGTCCGGTTCGTCATGCACAAACCTCATAAACAACGTGCAGGTGACGTCACCTTCCAGGGCTAATTCCCCTTTCGCGTACTCCACGACCGCCTCACTCGATTCGGCGTCGAGAGTCTCGCAACAATTTCTGAGGCCAGCGACCAGCTCGGTTTTTTTGTTCGGCGGAAGTTGAATGCGCAGCATGAGAGCGTTGTTGGAGAAGCGCTGCGAGTCCAGCACGTATCCGCCAACTTTCGACACAAGGTCGGTCACACATAACGTCACCTCAAAACGTCCCGATCGCGTCCACCCAAACAGCCTCAACACGATCCTTCGAATTCAGCCGTTTGCAGCATGGTTTCAGATATGATCCGCAGTCAATCCGGAGCGATGATACTGTCGCGGAGGAAACCTTCGATCCTCTCGATGTACTCCGGACTCAGCTCGAGCTGTCTGGCTCCTTCGAGCATACCCTCAACATACCGTCGCGCGGGCGGGAAAGGGCCCTTGGGTTCCCAAAGCCGATAGAGAGATGCTTTGTACCAGCGGTTGTCCTCACCCATAACCGTGAAGATCTCTCTCTTGTAGTCAGGCACGTAATAATCCAGCCTGAAATCGAGCTTGGCGAGGTCTGACTGGGGACATTCGTACATTGCGGCCTCAACCATCTCCCCGGGAACCTCCATGATATTGCTGATGCCTCCTCTCGAGTTGTTGGACCATTTGCGGAACTGTACTTGATAGTTGGGTAAAAAAGCCCGCATCAGAAACCGCCCGTTTGGCAGCAACTCGGTGGTAGTCATTTCCACGTTCAGGTTTGATCCATACCCGACGTAGTACACCATTTTTTCTGTATGACCGGTGCCACCAGATGCTGAAGCCGGCTTCGCTTCGGCTCCAGCCACCAAAACAGTGCCCGCCGTAGCTGTGGTTCCAATAAACTCACGTCGAGTCAAGTCCTTGTGTTCGATCATGGTTCCTGAGCCCCTCGTTCGTTGATGAGACACCGCATCCGTAGAGCATCGGACAGTAATCGCCCATATGTTGGGAAAGCGAAATATCGACGGATTGGCTGGGTCGGTCCCTGTAGATAGCTTGGGAACCTGACGCCGCGATGCCTGACACCAGACCGGGGTCCCGAAGGAGTCTGCTGATGTCTGGATTGGATCGCTCGACCATTCTACCAGAGCCAGAGCTTCCTGACTCAGGAGAGCTGCTCGACGAAGGTCGTCTGTGTGCGGAGACGATCGATACTGGATCCTGTCCGTTTCTGACCACGTATGCGGTTGATTCAGAGGCCGCGTACAAGCGCCTGCGTATGGGCGATGGAGCCCTCATGTTCCACGCTCAGTTCGGGTTCCGCAACTTTGACAAGAGTCGCCGCGCATTCTCCGAGATCTACGAAAAGCTGGCGGCGGCGGGATACCGGGTGGACAGGTACGGTATCTGCCTTGACTGGAACATGGGTTACCCCGCGAGTGCGCGGGGGGACATGCCTCGCGGAACCGGCATGATTCTCGAGAAACCTGAGGATTTTCGCACTCTCACCCAAGGAGCCCCCGTCGCTCCGCATTTTGGCGACTTCGTGATCGGAACGCCGGCATCCGTAGAGAATACGATCGCCGCTCTAGCAGCAGGATCAACCAGCATCGGGAACCTGGGTCAGTATTTCACGTTCAGCATGCCTCGCTGGAGAGACGACGTCGGCACGACAGCCGAGACGGTGAAGGCGATCGCTCTTTGCGCATCGGTTCCGGTCGATATCCTGATCCATTCGAATCTCGACGATGGTTTCGCGGCGCTGTTCTGCGACATGGCTTGCGCAATCGGTGCCGTATTGATCGAGCGGTACATCGTAAACGAGCTGATTGGCGGTAATGTCTCGCATTGCTACGGTCACGTTTACTCCGACCCGCTCACCCGTCTCGCTTTCCAACGTGCCCTGGCACGCGTGAGTGATGCGCCTGGCACCATGATTTACGGCAACACGACCAGTTTCGTGGCCAGCGAAGTGGAGAACTACGCTAACCTCGCCAACTACCTGACTGTAGACATAGTCGCTCAACGCGACCTACAGACGGGTCACGGCCTGAACCCTGTGCCAGTTACAGAGGCGCTGCGCATTCCCGAAATCGACGAGATTGTGGACGCGCACCTGTTCGCAAATAGGTTGGCTTCACGAGCTTCCGGATTTGACGCCCTGTTTGACTTGAAAGCTGCAGACCAAATTGCGTCGCGGTTGGTCGATGGTGGAAGGAAGTTCGAGCAACGCGTGCTTGAAGGACTTCAGGAAGCGGGCATCGACACTCGTGATCCATTTGAGATGCTGTTATCCATCAGACGCATTGGGGCGAGGCGTCTCGAGGAAATTTTCGGCCCCGGGAAAACCACACCGGGTGCTCTGCGAAAACGGACCCCAGTTGTGCGCGCGACCACTGTGGCCGCCCTCGAAGCGCAAGGCAACGGCGTGGTGGAAACATTGCGCACTGGAGAGCGCGATGCCATCTGCCGCGCTGGATTTCGAGCGTGCGTCACTAGCACGGACGTGCACGAGTATGGGAAGATTCTGGTCGAGACCGTATTGGAGCAGCTCGGTGTAGAGTTGATTGATGCAGGTGTCTCTGCAGATCCAGAAGAAGTAGCTGAGCGCTCGAAGACCGCCGACTTTGTGGCCGTCAGCACCTACAGTGGAGTTGCATTGGACTACGTGCGTGCAATCCTAAACGAGATGAAGCGTGTGGATGCTGAGATACCAGTCTTCATCGGCGGAAAACTGAATCGTGTGCCTGACGAGGGCGAATCGAGCATGCCGGTGGACGTCACTGAAGACCTACGCGTTTTGGGTGTGAAGGTGTGCACTCGAGTTGAGGACATGTTAGCGGAACTCGTCGAGATGGCGCGGGAGAAAAGTCGTGATTGAGTCAGTCGGAATCATTGGCGTAGGCCACCTGGCGACTTACTTGGTTGAAGGATTGCGCAAGGCAGATCCCAACCTCGAGATCTTTTTGTCGCAGTTCAAGGGTGATTTCACCGAGTCACTTGCCGAGCGGTTTTCTGCAACGGCAGTCGCTGACAATCAAGCTGTCGCCGATTGCACAAACCTCGTGATCGTATCCACGCGTCCGGGCGACATTCTGGCCGCGTGCGAGGCGGTCTCGTTTCGGACCGAGCACACCATCGTGTCGACTGCCGCAGGGATTTCGTTGGCCATACTCGAACCAGCAGTGGCGCCAGCTTCAGTTGTTCGCGCAATGCCGATCACGTGCGCCGCCATTCACCGTAGCCCTACTCTGCTTTGTCCTGACCACAAGATCGCAAGTAGTCTATTCGATCTATTGGGTAGTGTGCACGTACTCGATGATGAAGAGCATTTCACTTCGGCCAGCGTCAGTACCGCGTACTACGGTTGGGTATATGCGCTGCTCGACAAAGCAGTTGCCTGGATAGCCGAGGCGGGAGTGCCGCGTGAAATCGCTCGCCCACTGATCCTAGAGACAACGCGCGGTGCGGCTGAGATGGGCATGGCGCGGCGGGATCAGGATTTGTCGGAGTTGCTTGATTCACTGGCGACCCCGGGCGGCATCACCAGAGATGGACTGCAAACGCTCGAGGACCGGCAAAGCCTGGAAGCGTGGGTGGAGGCCATGGAGATGGTTCTCAAACGGATGCGCAGGAGTTCCTGAAATTTTTGCGAACAGGTCGAAGTTTTTTCGCAAACAATGTGGAGTCAGACATGAGCCACCGTATCCAGCTGTCGCGCCGAGACTTTTCGCTAGCGCTCGGGAGCGCATTGGTCGCCTCATTCGCAGGGTGTCGGACACGACTCGACACCGATGATCTGCATGCGTTCATTCTGGAGATGTTGGACCGGGATTTGGCGCCGGGTCTTGCAGCCGCGTTGGTAGTCGGCGACAGACTACTTTGGTCGGGCGGTTTCGGGCTTGCCGATGTACACCGAGAAATTCCCATGTCGCCTGGGACGCTCCAGAACATCGGTTCGATATCGAAGACGGTCACAGCCACGGCGGTCATGCAACTCTGGGAAGCGGGGCGTTTTGACCTCGACGACAACGTTTCCGATTTCTTGCCGTTTGGTGTGAGGAACCCTCGGTATCCCGATGAGCCAATCACCTTTCGGCAACTCCTGGCCCATCGATCGTCCATTAAAGACGGTCCGGCCTACGGAGAGAGCTACGCGTGTGGAGATCCCGCAGTGGAGTTGGGTGTTTGGATTGAGCAGTACTTCACTCCGGGAGGAGACTACTACAACGGTGAGGAGAACT
>JBDHHK010000057.1:0-21723 GCA_039589395.1 Gemmatimonadota bacterium | reverse complement strand
AGCGAGCATCTGCGACGCTCTCCGTTGATGTACGTCGGCAACGTGACGACGCCGACCATGCTGATGACCGGTGAGCGCGATCTGCGCACCCCGATGGAGCAGACCGAACAGTTCTACCGCGCGTTGAAGATGCGCAAGGTTCCCACCGCCATGGTGAGGCTGACCGATGGATGGCACAGCCGTTCGCGGCCGCCCACCAACTTCATCCGCGTCCAGCTCTACCTGCGCAACTGGTTCGAGCGTTTCATGGTGGACAACACAACAACGCTTCACGAACGGGAGCCCTAATGACAGCCGGCCCAGGGCACCCGGTCGACTACGGACCAGGCAATTGATGAACCCGGGGCAGGTCAACACTATCCAATAGAGAAGCCACACGGTTACCTTTGATCACCGTCATGGAATGCAGTAATTCTGTGTGACGAAACACCAGTGAGTGTAAGAAAGGGACCTGGCATACGCGCGGGCCCCTTTTCTTTTCATTCGCGCTCGCACAATGGCGGGGGTAAACGTTCGGCATGAGGTGTAGATTTTCCAATCCCAGCCACGTGATAGGGGCCTAAATGAGCCGGAGCGAGCAAACGTACAAAGACCGGTTTGGCAATGAGTGGTCCTTGGAAGTGAAATCGAGACGCGGGAAGCCAACACGCGCATCGTTCACGTGCAACGGGATGCGATTGATAGCACCCGAGGGGGAGACGGCCGCGGATCAAATGGATCTCACAGCAACGCAGCTCAAGGATCTCTTTTGTGCTGCGGAGCGGCTGCTCATGCACGGGAAAGAGAAGTGGTATGTGGGATTCCGATCAAGAACCGGGAGAGGCGGGCGGCCAGTAGGCGGGGTACAGACCAGGTTCAGATCGGAGCGCGGAGAGGTGCGGTACGCCAGAGGCATGGTCAATTTCAGACACATGCCATCCACAGAGCTGTGCCAGCAATTGGATGTCGCAAAGCCTGCCGCGAGATCCGCTACTTGAAGGCGCCGTGAAACGTGCACTGGGAGAGCACACGCTAAGGTCTTCCTTGTATCGTCTGCGCGAATCCGCTCTGTTCAGTAACGCCAACTGCTGAGGTCGGCTCCCGCAGGAGCCGTACGCACGATATGCTCTGCGAACTGCGGGAAGAACCGCTGGTAGACTGTGAGGCGCTGGATCTCCAGAGGTTCGCTATGATCACCCGACCAGCAGTGCTCGTAGCGGTCGCCATACTCCACCAGGCCTCCGTAATGAGGATCCCGCGTATTCTCCAGGAACTCCTCCATTAAATAGACCGCATTGTTCAGGTACCAGTTGTCCATGTCGCCCATGTAAATGCGCAGCTTGCCAACCAGCTTTGGGCCCAGGGTGGCCCAATCCCGCTCCAGCATGTGGCGAAGGTCGTAGTTCTCCCTCCAGTATTCCGCCACATCACGGTCGATCTCACCGGTGACCCGGTCCCAGATGGGCGCCGCGTACCCATCCTCTCCCACTGGGCCGTACACGGCCTCCCAGATGGACCACTGTTCCCCCGAGCGACCCCGGCTTCCCAACACCATTTCCCAAGTGATGTCCTCCTGCAGAACCGAGATGAGGTGGCCCAACCAGTTGCGGCCAGTTGGCTTGGGCGTGCGTTTCCAGTCGCTGTTCATGAAGTAGGCGTTGTCATCGCTGTAGATGTCGACGGTTTCGTATTGTCTGAAGTCCACCGCATCGGGGCAAAACGACCAGGCGCCGTTGAACTCGTCAGGGTAGAAGATCTGCTGCCCGAGAACCTCCCATCCTCCCGTGGAGCCTCCAAACATCACCCGGGACCACCCTTCTCCAATTCCCCTGAAGTGCTCCTCGAGATAGGGGATCAACTCGTCCACAATAGCGTCGCCGTAGGGGCCCACGTTCTCCGAGTTCACGGCATACGAGTCGTCGTAGTAGGGGTTCGCATGCTCGATCTTCACCGCCAGCATCCGGGGGAAGTCAGGAGCCGTCCACTTCTGGTAGAGGTCGAAACCGTACTCAGCGCGGGTCCGGTCATAGCCGGTGAGATCCGATGTGGGGGGCTCGTCCCTGAACTCTGGGAATCCCCGGGGGAAGTGCCCGTGGTGGATCGCCATGGGGTAGCGGGCCTCGGGGTGCTCGTCGAAACCGGCGGGGAGGAGCACGTAGGCTCCCAGATACATGGGGCGACCCCAAAACTCGCTGACGAGTTGACTCTGGATCCGTACATGCTTTATCCAAGGTGTGTCCTGGAATTCCGGAATGGGGGGGATCTCCCGGTCCAGGCTCAACCGCACCGTCACACCCTGGGTGGGATCTATGTGCACCGGTTGGGGGTCGTTGTAAAAGTTTCCCGGCTTGGAGTTCCAATGCTGGCCCTCGCCCTGATCTGGGGGGAAGCTCACAATGTGGCCGTCGCCTCGGACAAACGTCTCGTAGCGATTGAGCACAGCCTGGACTCGGTACTCACCGGCGGGCACCTCGTCTAGGCTTTTCAAGGGAAAACCGAAGGTGGACCCGTCTATCACCGCCACCTCACCAGGCTCGAAGTTCTCAACGTCCATGCCGAAGCCGAGCTGGGTTTCGGGTTCGTAGAGATCGTACTGGAACCTGGGCTCCTCCCCTTCCCGTTTTGAGACGATGAGAATGATCCGTCCGTCCTGGGGCTCGGCGCCCAGCTCCCGTGGAAAGGAGATTTCGATACGGATGCCCTCCTGTGACTGAGGCATGGCAAACGCGCCGAGAGCGCCTAGGAGGAGAAAAAACACGGCAATACTCGGCATGAGGCGTGACTGCCTCAGCCTAGGTACGTGTGTAGATGGCATCAAAGGCCTGCCTTTCCGTAAAGCCAGTCGCCCAACCAAGGTCTGGCAGATAGCAGCTCAACTTGACAATGCCCTTGAACCTACTCCAACGCCCGGTACACCTCTGGACGGCGGTCTCTCAGGAAGCTGAATTGCTTTCTAATCCGGGCCACATTCTCCGCCTTCACTTCCCCTATAAAGCACCCCGCCAAACCGGGTTCGACGGTCGCCAACTCCTCTCCCATAGGATCCAAGAGAGCTGAATCCCCCGTGTACTCCAGACCATCTCCGATCCCGGCTCTGTTCACACCCAAAACGAAGGCCTGATTTTCGATGGCGCGGGCTTTGAGGAGGGTGGACCAGTGGTATCGGCGCTGCCGCGGCCAGTTGGCCACAACACAGAAGAGATCCGTGTTCACGGCAGCTGCCCGAAAGGGCTCCGGAAAGCGGAGGTCGTAGCAGATGAGTGGAGTGACCCTAACATCCTCGACCTCCACCGTCTCCACCGACCCCCCAGCCTGGAAGTGCTCTTCTTCTCCCGCCAGCGAGAACGGATGCATCTTCTTGTACTTGAGGATCTCCCGCCCTGAGGGATCGAAAATCGAAGCGGCGTTGGCCGGCATCGGATCCCCCGGCTCGGCGAAGCCGGCGAGAACGAAGGTTCCGAGACGGCCCGACAAGTCGGAGAGGAAGCTCCGGGTCTCGTCCGCGAACCCTGACACCAACTGTGCATTCATTGAAAACCCGGTGGCGAACATCTCCGGTAGGACCACCAGGCGGGCACCTTCGTTTGCGGCGTCAGTGGCAAATGCCTCGGCCCGACGGAAGTTTTCAGCAATGTGCTCCCAGGCAATGTCCATTTGGACGCCGGCGACCTTGATCATCGAATCGTCCGGATACGCTCGGCCGCAGCTTCAAGCGTTTCCATCCTCTTGCAGAACGCGAACCGGGTCAATCGCCGACCTTCCTCTACGTCGGCGTGGTAGAACGAGGAAGGGGGAAGTGGTGCAATCCCATGTTTCTCCGTGAGCCAATACGCAAATGCCCGATCGTCTCCGCTAAATAGGTCCTGGAAGCCGGCCAGAACGAAGTATGTACCCTGCGGTGCGGTCACCGTAAACCCCGCGGATTCCAGCGCTGATACTAGATAGTTCCTTCGGGCTGTGTACTCGGCCCGAAAACTGGAGAGGAATTTTTCCGTGTAGTTTCGAAGTGCGAAGGCAACCCCCACCTGAAGAGGCGTCGAGACGGCATATGTGAGGAACTGTTGGGCGGCCTGGGCACCATCTATCAACGCACGAGGCCCGGTCCCCCAACCAATCTTCCAGCCGGTAAAGGAAAAGGTCTTTCCTGCACTGGAAAGGGTGAGGGTGCGATCCCGCATCCCAGGCAGGGAAGCCAGTGGGATATGCCGTGCGTCGTCGAACACCAGGTGCTCGTATACCTCATCGGTCAGGGCGATGAGGTTGTGCTCTCGGCACAGAGCGGCAACGACCTCGAGTTCGTCGGCGGTGAATACCCTCCCGGTTGGGTTCATTGGGGTGTTCAGAACTATCATCCGTGTTCGATCGTTCACTAGCGCACCAAGGGCATCGGCGTCCAGGGCGAAGTCCGGGGCTCGTAGAGTCAGATACCGCGGCACTGCTCCCGACAGCGCAAGCCCAGGAGGATAGCTGTCATAGAAAGGCTCAAAAAGGATGACTTCGTCACCGGGGTTCAACAGCCCCAACATCGAAGCGGCAATCCCCTCCGTGGCACCGCAGAAGACCACAACCTCTTCCATAGGGTCGTACTCCAACCCGTAATGCTGCTTTTGGGTGTCGGCGATGGCACGTACGAGTTCAGGGTGCCCCCTGGATCGGGCGTACTGGTTTTCCCCTGAGCGGAGAGCCCGGACCGCGGCTTCTACGATCTCGGACGGGCCCTCGAAGTCCGGAAAACCCTGTGCCAGGTTGATGGCACCAAAATCTTCGGCCAAAGCCGTCATCTCAGCGAAGATGGTGGTACCGAAGGGTTGGAGTTTCTCGGAGATCATTTTCTACCTTCCAGCATGAAGCTTGTTCAAGAAACGCTGTGATTCGGCGATACGAGTCCGGCCAGAATAATCTGCCATCCTCCCTGCCCCGAGGCTACCGTTGACTCAGCATCGAGAGGAAATCCCTTTTGCGCGCTGGCGGCATCGCTAGAGGCGGCCGGGGGGCTGATCGATCCGGACGACCGCTGCTTCTGCTTCGACCGGGGCCCATGAAATTGACAATACCTGGCAATGAGCATAGGTAGGTCATCCAGGTGAGAAGGGGCACTGAGCAAAGGAGGAATCGTGAGACTCGCAATCCAAAAACTACGAGAGCTGTCCCGAAAGGCAATCATAAAGTATGGCTACTCAGAAGAAGAAGTGGGATGATCTTAGAAATGCTCATGTACGCTCAACTGAGAGGAAATGATCAGGGCATTGTCAAACTGATTGGCAAAGGAATACCAAAAAACGATAAAGCGCAAACACCGACCGTAGAAAAGGAAACTTCAACTACTGCGATAATAAATGCCAATCTTTCAATGGAAGCTGTTGCATTGGAACACGCCGTGAACATGGTGATAGAGAAGGCCAAAAAGATGGGTATAGCAATAGTAGGGACACATACCGGTGATGGATCATCCGGTGCTATGGGTTATTGGTCGAGGAAGATCGCAGACGCGGGTTTGATTGGTATTGCCATGTCAAGTTACCCTTTCGGGATGGTACCTCCTTATGGCTCTTTTGAACCGCTGTTTTGTACGAATCCAATAGCCTGGGGTGTTCCCACTGACAATGAACCCATCGTATTGGACATGTCAGCGTCCGGTATATCATTCTATGGCTTGGTCGAAGCAAAGACACAAGGAGTCCAGGTAGCTGAAGGGCTTGGGTATGACAAGGAAGGAAACGAAACGACAAATCCTGCTGAAATCATGGAAGGCGCAATTAGACCGTTTGACAAAGGGGCTAAGGGCGCCGGACTTGCGTTGATGGTTCAGATTATTGGGGGAGCGTTAGTCGGTGGGGATTTCCTAAATGAGAGCGACCATGATGGAAACGTTGTGATTGCGATCAATCCTGAAGCCATGATAGGAACGGAGAAGTTCATAGAAGAAACGACTAAGATGACCGTGGCGATAAGGCAAGCGAAGAAACTCGAAGGGGTAGAAGAGGTTTTGGTCCCGGCGGAGCGTGGAGATAGGATCAGATCGAGAGTACTCGACAGTGGTGAAATAGAGATTGAAGAAAATCTGTTCGAGAGCTTACGGAGTTTTGTGGAAGGCCGATGAACGGCCCTTGCCATTATTCAGACGGCCTTCCTGAGCTCGCGTAGCTCGTCGTAGCTCACGCCTGAACCGCCACACACGATCAGAAGGATATTCTGAACTTCTCGCAACACTTGTGCGCCCTTGTACGCGAGTGCGAGGGCGGCTCCGCAGGCGGGCTCCACAACGACGCGGTGATCGTCGGCAAACAGGAGACAAGCATCGACCGCTTCCCGGTCAGTGACGACGAGAGGTACGACCTTGAATCGGCGGCTGACTTCGAGCGCCTGGCTGGCGACCTTCTTCGCACCTAGGCTCGTGGCCACACTCGAGATTCTCTCTAGCTCGACCAATTCCCCTGCCCGTACGCTCTGATAGAAGGAATCTGCGCCGGCCGTTTCGGCCGTGACGATGGTGACATTCGACCACCCCGCCTTCTGCAAGCCCATCGCGACACCGCAGAGCAGACCTCCTCCTCCCACAGAGAGTACGACCGCCTCCGGTTCAAGGCCGGAGGCGAGGATTTCGGTGATAAGGGAGGCATGGCCTTCCCAGATCAGCGGGTCATCGAACGGGTGAAGATACGCGGAATCTGCATCTACCAGCGTTTGCGCATGCTCATGAGCTTCCTGCCATGACTGCCCGACGACCACGACCTCCGCGGCTTCGTTTCGAAGCAGCTGTCGCGCGCGCTCAGTGGTAGTGTGCGGAACGACGACGGTCACAGGAACACCGAGCTGACGGCCCGCGTACGCAACCGCCAGCCCTGCGTTACCGCCGGAGGAGGAAACGAGCCGCCGACGGCCGTGCCTAAGGTAGCGTTGGCAGGCGAATCCTATTCCGCGAGCTTTGAACGATCCACACGGTTGGAGGGCCTCCATCTTGAGCCACACCTGCTGCGAAACGCGCTGGCCCAGAGGGAGCGACTCAATAAGGGGCGTCTCGAGATGAAGTTGGTCAGCTTTCATCCGGCTACGCAAGGCGGTCTAACTACTAGATGTGCAGGCCTGCATATCTCCAATATGCCGCGAACTCTGCTGTCTATTTTCACTTGTTGTCCCACTGCTAGCTAGCTGTAACGCCGGCTAACATACGGGCGTACGACACCGTTCGCAAGAAGTTCTCATTGTGAGAAGACTGCGAATCTTCGCTAGCTATCGCTCGCATGTGGGGAGTGGCAACCTATGCCCACAGCCCACACGAGGACGGTTCCTAAGCTGTGTTCGTTGAGATTCACCCAGGTTCTCTGTTTTCGGGGCCCCATTTGTTGCGCCGGCAATGTCAATTCACACCAGCTCTCTCCCAGCGCGCTATAACGTCGTGTATCAATTCAGCCACACGCGTATTGACCCGCTCGAAAAACAGGTCCGCCTGCCCCTGGTCAAATGTGGGGTATCCCTCACCCTCGACGTAGAGACTGATCGTGTAGGGAACCGGCGCCGCCGACCACGACGGGTCGGTGGTCATGGTCATCTCTTCCGAATAACGTTCGCTGTGAATGTGCTCCGGATATGATGCCTGGATGTAAGCCGTCTCGTTACTGGCTGCGTGTCCGCCGATATCGTTGAAGATTTCCTGCGCGATATCAGACGTCAGGCTCCACCAATTCACCAACAGCATACGAACCTGTCTTGAGTTCGAAATCTCATTGACCAGAGACTGGAGGGTCGCCGTGTTGCCTCCGTGGCCATTCAACAGGATGATGTTCTGGAATTGGTTGTCCGCAAGGCTGTTGAGCAAGTCAGATACAAATCCTCTGTAAGCATCCGATGAAATCGAAACGGCGCCAGGGTAAGCTTTCATCGCCGGCGTGATACCGTAGTTGAGGGTCGGTGCTATGAGCGCATTCGTTCGTTCGGCAACGGCTCTGGCCATCGATTCCGGTGCCAAATTGTCTGTGCCGTTGGGAATGACACCGTGCGGTTCCAACGAGCCGAGTGGTACGAGTACTGTATTCATCGCTTCGGGAACCAGCTCGCCGAACTCCTGCCAACAGAGATAGTTCATCTCCCGTGAGGTGGGTGTGGCAGGCTCTTGTGTAACAGCAGTCCCGCTGGGGAGAAATCCAGCGAACACAAGTGCGACTGCGAACCTCTCGAGTGTTCTTTTCATTGAAAGCCTCCATGATTCTCACAATGGTATCATCAATCCGCTCCTGGGAAGTATGCCGGCCGGAAGTATACGTGACCAGGGGGCGGCAACATCAATATTTGTTTTCAGTTATCGGTTGCTCAATCGATTCAGAATCGTATGGTTCTTTTTCGAGTCGTGGTCTTGAAGTGATCGACTTTATAGCAAGGGAAAGATGAATGACGGAGAAGATGTTTCCGCAGGTGCGCGACAGTTTCGGATCGAAATTCGGCGCCATTGCGGCTGCGGCAGGGGCTGCGGTGGGTTTGGGAAACATCTGGAACTTTCCATATATGACTGGGAAGAATGGCGGGGGCGCGTTCCTGCTGGTGTATGTGCTCGCCATTGTCCTCATTGGTGTGCCGATCATGATATCGGAATTTGTCCTGGGGAAACGTGGTCAGAGAAACATTATCGGTTCTCTTAGGTCGCTCGCTCCTGACACACGATGGCCTTGGGTGGGGTGGTTTTGTGTGACCGCCTGCTTTCTCATTCTCGGGTTTTATGGCGTCATCGCAGGATGGAGTTTCGCCCATGCAGCCAAAGCGCTGATAGGTGTTTTCAATGCTCTTGGTGTGAATCAGATGGAGGCTCACTTCCTGCGGCACATCGCCCATCCGTTCTGGCCCGTATTGTGGCACATCCTGTTCATGACCGCTACCGCTGTGATTGTCGTAGCTGGTATTCGGCGGGGTATCGAACGATTCTCCAAAATCTTCATGCCAGTATTGTTGTTCATCTTGATCATCCTCGCTTTACGATCAGTGACGCTGAATGGCGCAGCTGCAGGCCTGAGCTTTCTCTTTCAGCCTGATTTTTCAATGATCAGCGCCCAAACGATTCTTATAGCTCTGGGCGCGGCTTTCTTTTCTCTGGGCATCGGAAACGGCGTGATGGTGACCTTCGGATCCTATCTCAAAGCCGATACGCAGATCGGCGGTACCGCTCTGAAAGTCAGTATCACCGATACATTGGTGGCCATCATCGCGGGTGTCGCGATCTTTCCGGCGGTATTCGCATTGGGATATGAGCCGGCAGACAGTACGGGATTAGCTTTCATTACGGTGCCGTCGGTGTTTCAAAGCGTGCCCGGCGGCGCTCTCACGCACTACCTTCTGACGCTGCTCTTCTTTCTACTACTCTCCATCGCTGCCCTGACCTCGTCTGTGGCCACATTAGAGGTTGTGGTGGCGACCTTCACCGAAGAATTCGGAATGGATCGTCGTCATGCGCCGTTCGTAATCGCCGGAATCATGTTCCTCATTGGTGTGCCATGTGCGCTGTCAATGGGAGCGGTGCCAATCAATGTGTTGGGTATGGCGTTTTTTGATTTTGTGATTCTGCTGGTGGAAGGATTTTTCCTGCCCGTGGGCGGATTGTTGATTGTGATGTTTGTGGGATGGCGGCTCTCCAGGCAAGATGTGGCCAGTGCGTTGGCGTCTGAGGGCAAAATGCCCTGGTATCAGAGTGGTTATCTCTTTCTGATACGATTTGTCGTACCTGTGCTGATTGTGGTGGTTCTTTTCAAGACGCTTCTGGATGGACTATGAACCATCTAGCTAGATTGGGGACGTACGATCGTCCTTCTGAAGTGCCTTTCCGCCCGTCTCCTGCCGGGTTTTTGAACACCACACAAAACGATTCAATTTACGCTCCGCCAGGGATTCATTGCTGTGTTGGCGGGACTATCAGCCAATGCCACCCTGCACCAATACAGTAGCGAATATACCTTTTATGACGATCACATCATCTTCACCGTTCACTGCAAATGAGTCATGACGAGGATTGGCAGAGTGGGCGCCTAGCGTGGAATGCACTATGGTAGAAGTGAAATTTCAGGGCGTTGGAGGACAAGGTGTTGTCATGGCATCGGAGATACTTGCCCGGACCTATTTTGAAGAGGGGTGGTACCCACAGTGTTTTTCAGTGTTCGGTGGGGAAAGGAGAGGTGCACCCGTAGGTGCTTTCCTCAGAATAAGTCACGAGAAGATCTATCTCAAATGTGACATTGAGCGTCCGGACCATCTGATCTTGTTTGATGAGTCGTTTCTAGATGAGAACGCAACGGCGCGTCACCTCATGCCGGGAGGTATCGTGCTACTCAACACGGGTGAACGCCATCGTTCGGAAAGATGCCGTCCTTATACCCTCGCAGAAATAGATGCGCTCGAGATATCCAAGAGAAATGGTGTCGCCACTCTGGTGAATACCGCTATGCTCGGAGCTTATGTTCGCGTGACCGGTGGTGTTAGCCTAGATAGGCTCTTGAAGGTTATTGAAAACACCGTCCCGGCAGCAGTCGAGGAAAATCTCGCGGCAGCCAAAGAGGCTTTCGAAGAAGTCGTAGTCGTTTGAGCCAGCGGAGTGCCACACACAATGATTCGCTCGCGAAGACCGGTTTTGGAAAGGGAGAGTCCCCTAGTTCCCATGTCATCCCAGACTTCCATCGTCTTCAAGACAGGAAGTCAGCGATGGGAGCGGCCAGTTTTCGCCAACAAGGTGGCGCCGTGCCGCCACGCCTGCCCCATTGGCGTTGACATTCCCTCAGCGTTTGATCTAGCGTCGAGCGGAGACGTTGACGCCGCACTTAAAACTTGGCTTCAGGACAATCCCCTGCCTGGTGTGTGCGGCAGAGTGTGTTACCAACCATGTGAACAGGCATGCAATCGGCGGGATTTCGACACTGCTTTGAACATACGCAGCTTTGAACGTTTCTTGTCTGATCATGGCACCGTCGATGTGACTGCAGATGTGCAAATGGATGGAAGGCGAGAGAGTATAGCTGTTGTCGGCTCCGGTCCTGCCGGACTCAGTGCTGCATATCACCTTGCCCGGATCGGTTACCATATCACGCTGTTTGAAGCGAATCCGAAGTTGGGTGGTATGATGCGTTACGGTATCCCACGCTTTCGCTTGCCGAGTCCGATTCTCGATCATGAAATTGACAGGATATTGTCGCTTGGAGTACGGGTGGAGCTCGGAAATACGATCGGCAAGCACCTTGGCTGGCAGGAGCTGGAGTCGTTCGATGCAGTGTTTATGGCTGTAGGGCTTCAACGGGGAAAGAGGATATTCGACGCGGGAAACTCGAAGGCGAGAATCTCAACGGGTGTGAGTTTCCTCGCGAATGCTGATACCCACCCACAGGAGGACCTTGATCTGAAAACCCTCATCGTCGGGGGTGGCAACGTCGCGATTGATGTAGCCCGAAGTCTGCTGCGTCGCCGAGGTGGGAGTGCAAGTGGCATCGTTGTGATTTGTCCAGAGTCCAAGGAGGAAATGCCAGCTCTCCCAGAGGAACTTCGTGAAGCGTTGGAAGAGGGTTTGGAGTTCGTCTGTGGATGGGCGCCCGTAGAGCTACATGACCGACCAGGGGAGTGCCTGCAGGTCGACTTTCGTCCGGCAAAGGTGTTAATAGATGCTGAATCTGGCGAGAGAGAAATCGTCCCATTCGGGACGGAGATCCAAGCGCACCAAACCGACAGGGTGATCGTTGCGATTGGGCAAGAGCTGCATTTGCCGATTCAGCTTCCGGGTGTGACAATGAGCCGGGGATTGATCGAGGTGGACAGGTTCGGAAGAACGAGTCACCCCAAGTTCTTTGCAGCCGGTGATGCAACAGGTGGAAAAGCATTCGTCGCCGATGCAATTGCAGGTGGAAAACTCGGTGCACTAGCCATCCACTGTTTCCTCGAGAATAGAGACGTCGAAGGTGAGCTGCAGACTCTCCAAATAGGGAAAAGCAGCGCATTCTGCACTGACCAGTTGACGGGAAGCAGACAAAGCAGGCCGGTTGATTTGGGGCGGATCGCGTCTTTTGACCAGATCAACACTCTTTTCTTCTCGAACGAGAATCGAATCGAACCTGAAAGACTGGATCCTCGAAGTAGAAGCCGGACCTTTGACGAGGTGGCCCAAACAGTTGAGTCTCAATCCATGAGGCAAGAGATCTCGCGCTGTTTCGGATGTGGGCTCTGTGTCGACTGCGAGAACTGCATTGACTTCTGCCCTGACTTATCGATCGTCAGAAATGTGAAGCCGGAGACGTATGACTTCAATTCCGACTACTGCAAGGGCTGTGGCATGTGTTCTGTCGCATGTCCACGGGGAGTCATCGAGATGGAGCAGGAGCAAAGTTGAAGATGTTTCTGAGTGGCAACGATGCTGCAGCCTATGGAGCAAGGCTTGCCAGGCCTCAGGTGATCGCGGCCTATCCTATCACCCCCCAGAGTCCCATTTACGAAAGACTCTCCGCATGGGATGGAGAGGGTAGCTTGGGCGCCATAATGATGCGGGTTGAATCCGAACACTCGGCCATGGCAGCCTGCATCTCGGCGTCTCTGACTGGAGTACGGACATTTACGGCAACCGCGTCTCAGGGCATCGCGTTGATGCATGAGTTGTTGCATTACGCCTCTGGTATGCGGGTCCCTATCGTATTGGTAAACGTCAACCGGTCGCTGGCAGCGCCGTGGAGTTTTTGGAGTGACCAGACGGACAGCCTGTCTCAGCGAGACACAGGCTGGCTGCAATTATACGTGGCGGATAATCAAGAAGCACTGGATACAGTCATTCAGGCGTATAGGATTTCGGAAACCGTGTTGCTGCCGACGATGGTCGTCTTGGAGGGTTTCTATACCTCCCACTTCATGGAACCAGTTGAAGTGCCCGAACAAGAGTCGGTGGATGAATTTCTGCCAGCCTTCAAACCGGCATTTACACTGGATACGCATCAACCGGCGACCTTTTGTCAGACAGTCACACAGAGACAATACGCGGAGTTCAAGATCGCGCGGCAGAGCGCCATGATAGATGCTCTGGAAGTGGTGGAGGCAGTTGACCGTGAATACGGAGAACGATTTGGCCGCGAATATGGCGTGCTCAACTGTTACCGCCATGATGATGCTGAGATCGTTCTCGTGACGGCGGGTACAATTGGTTCTACCGCCAAGGAAGCCATTGACGAGCTGAGAGAAGGCGGAAAGAAGGTCGGGCTGGTGCGTATACGGTTGTTCAGACCTTTCCCGAAGGCGCGGGTGGTCGAGTCGTTGAAGCATGCCAAGAGAGTAGCGGTCATAGACCGGAATCTCTCGCCCGGTCAGGAAGGCGTCTTCAGCGAAGAGCTCAAGTCGGCACTCTATTCAAGAGTCGACAACGCACCCGTCTTTTCGTTCGTCTTGGGCCTCGGGGGCACAAACGTCTCAACATCTTGTATACGGAGGGTGTTTGAGCTTACTGAGAAGATGCAGAACGTGCCTGTGAATCCGATTTTTGATATCGAGAACGACGATGCGCTCGGATTCTGACAGGAAGGAAAATCTCTTTCCGGGACACATGGCGTGTGCCGGTTGCGGAGAAGTGCTCGGTCTGAAACTTGTCTTACAGGCGATCGGCGAAGACGCCATCGGCGTGGTGGTTCCCTCCTGTTTGGGGATAATACTCGGGCCGTTTCCCAATGCGAGCTTCAAGATTCCAACATTCCATGCCGCTTTCGAGACGGCAGCCTCCAGCGCTGCCGGCATATCGAATGCCCTACTGGCGAAAGGTGATGAGAAGACCGTCGTGTTGGCTCTTGCAGGTGATGGCGGAACTACGGATATCGGGTTCCAAGCGCTTTCTGGGGCTGCCGACAGGAATGAGAACATCATCTATTGTTGCTTCGACAATGAGGCATACATGAACACCGGAATCCAGGTTAGCGCGTCCACACCACAGCACGCCTGGACCGCGACCACCCCCCTTGGGAAGCCGCGGAAGAAGAAAAACATGGTCGAGTTGATGGCGGTGCACGGAATACCCTATGCAGCATCGGCCTGTTCATGCTTCCCTGATGATCTACGGAGAAAGATCGTGGAGGCGAAAGGAATACGTGGTACAAAGTATATCCACATTCTGTCACCCTGCCCCTCAGGATGGAAGTACCCTGAGAAGCTGACTCCCAACATCGGCCGCCTGGCCGTCGAGACCAACTGGTTTCCGCTCTATGAAGTAAGACATGGACGGGAATACAGAATAACACACCAGTCTAAAGGCCTTCCCGTTGAAGACTACCTGTTGCAGCAGGGTAGGTTCCAGCATCTTCGGAAGGAAGATTTACTCGCCATAAATGATCGAGTCGGTAGAGAATGGGAGGAATTGAAAAGGAAGACTGTGACTATCCAGTCGGATGAATTGTCGTGAGTTGCCAGATGGTTACGCGTCGGGTTCTACCTGGGTCTCAGAGGCCAACGCCTCCAGCAATTTCGCAGCACGGTAGGGGTTGAAGATGCCGCAGTCGCAACTTCTGCAGAGCCCCTTTGCCGCCTCATCGCAGGTCATCTTACCTGCGTCAATTTCGTTCACCATGTGGTTGACTAGATTGGGAGCCACCATGGCGTGTCCGCACATTGTTATGATTTCGAGGACCTTTTCGCCAGGCAGCTTATCTATGTTGCCATGAATGCCAAGAGAGTATTCGACGGTATGCGGTGAGAGCCCGATCTCTGAACACAGTTCCGAAACTTCGTCATAGAGGCCGGATACTACCACAGAGACACCCAAATTGCGATCCTTGAGTTCCTTCAGGCAGGTTTGCAGGGTATTTCGGTCTTTGAAGACGGCGTGGATGATCCGGTTCTTCGCCTTTTGTAGCGCCTCGAGATCAGTGCGCTGACAGTTGCCATCGGTAATGTTGCCGAAGTTTACGATGTCTGATCTGTAATGGGAGATAACCTCCCACATTTGGCTGAGCTTTTCTTCAGTTCCGTCGAGATTTATTCCTTTCGCACCCATACTCAACAGAACAAAATCCTCACGGAGACTTTCGACGCTTCCCCTGCGGTGAAGAGTGTGAGTCATCTTAGATCTCAACAGCTAACGGTCTGCCAAGACCGACGTTTGTTTTGGTGTTGGGCAGAGGTGCAAATCCTGCTTCTTCCGCTATCCGCACACCGGGAGTACTCCCGTCCGACTCGACTCGGTTGATCAAACACAGTGAGAAGACCGTGTCGATCTCTGAGGAAACGCCCTTGAGTGTATTCAAGATCTCCTTCAACCGGCCAGTTTCGATCTTGAATTCCACAATTGCGGAAAGCACCTTCTCGTCGAGCACCAACTCGTCGATTTTCCCCGTATCTCTATCGACAATGAGTGAAGTCACCGGGTTTTCCGGTTCGAACTCAACTCCCGCGGTGGCCAATGCCGTGGAGACCTTTTGAATGTCCCTGAATGTCGTTCCTACTCCGGGCCGTCCCATCTCTACAGCGAGACCTACGATCCCTCGTGCGAACCGGCCGGTCACGTCGTTCGTTTTCATTTCCTCCGTGCCGCGGCCCTCCAGTTTCGTCGCGGGGTGCTTGATCAAGGGATTGCTGAATGCAGCTCGCACGGACCTCGGCCATTCGAGTTCGGGCATGTAGAGGGCCTCGGGCGCACAAACATCTGCTTTCAAACAAACGCCACACTCCACACATTCTTCCTGATCGATCTGAAATACTGGTTCGTCATCCTGTTCGATCGAGCCAATAGCGCCGACCGGACAATACGGAATACAAAGCTCACACTCTATACACTTCTCTTGACTTACCTTCATCTGGCGCACTCCCTCGTGTTCACGGCTCCTAGGAAAGCAAGGGAAGATTTTCTCCCAATTGAGCCATCGGGCTCAGGCTCAGCTATGCAACAGCGCACTCTCCGCAAATGTACAGACTAGCCTATGGGTTGAAAATACTTTGCCCGGAAGGTTAGTTCGAGAGTTGCTCAAGCATGGAGTAATCCGAAGACGGCAGCATCCAAGGCGCAATGCACTTCCAACCGATTGGTGCCGCATGACATTACAGGAACTCTCCAAAGCGACCCGCGTACGCCACGTCGTGCTCCTACTGCTGGTGTTGCATTACGGCAACACCTACATGGACCGGGTTGCAATCGCAGCAGCAGCACCATTGTTACGTCTCGACTTCGGCCTGGACGAAATCACACTAGGCATTGTGTTCAGTGCGTTCAGTCTTTCGTATGCTCTATTCCAAATTCCTGGAGGATGGCTTGCAGATCGAAAAGGACCGCGACGAGTACTGACGGGCATTGTAGTCTGGTGGAGCATCTTCACGACGGCCACCGCAGCAGCGTGGAACGCGATATCGCTCATCGTTATCCGATTCATGTTTGGGACCGGGGAAGCCGGGGCATTCCCATCAGCGACGCGTGCCTTCTCTCGTTGGCTGCCGGCGACTGAGCGTGGCTTTGCACAAGGCATAACCCATTCTGGTGCACGCCTGGCAGGTGCCGCAACGCCACCAATTGTGGCCTTCATGATGCTCCGTTGGGGTTGGCGTCTGCCGTTCGTGGTGTTCGGCCTGATGGGGTTCTTTTGGGCAGCCGTTTGGTACTGGTACTACCGAGACAGGCCCGAGGATCACCGCAATGTGAACGCGGAGGAGTTGGCATTAATCAGGTCAACTACGAACACTGAATCGGGAAACGAAGCTCAACAGAGCTCGGAGGGGCCTGTGAAGGTCCCTTGGCGAACGCTTTTGACAAGCGTGAATATGCGTTTCATCTGCCTGATGTACTTCTGCTATGTATTCACGTTCTGGATCTATCTGTCGTGGTTTCCGACCTATCTCGTGGAGACCCGGGGCTTCAGCATTCTGGCAGGAGGTTTTTTTGCGGGTCTACCTCTATTTGCAGGTGCTCTGACGAACACTCTTGGTGGCTGGATATCAGATAGCCTCTGTGGGAAAAGGGGTGTACGGTTCGGCCGCCGAGTACCCGCGATTTGCGGCTTTCTTGTAGCTGTGGTTTGTATGGTTCCAGGAGTGTTCGTGGACAATGCATACCTGGCAGTTGCTTTTCTAACGCTTGCGGCGGCCGCTATGGAATTCACGACGGGTATTTCGTGGGCGGTTACGATCGATGTAGGACGTGAGTTCGCCGGTACTGTTTCTGGTATGATGAACATGGCTGGGAACATTGGGGGGACGATCTCGCCGGCGCTATTCGGAGTGATTGTACAGTTGACTGGTAGGTGGGAATATCCGTTTCTGATAGCGAGTGTCTTGTGCCTGCTCGCTGGATTATCGTGGATGAAGATTGATCCTGAACGTTCAGTGCTGGTGACATGAGGGTGATGACAATACCGTCTGCCCTATGCCCGTCAGACCACCCGAGGATGGTGCCTACTGTGTGTTCGCTGAGATTCAACCAGGTCCGCGGAGTTTGGGACCCCGTTTGGGTACCCTAGACAAACAGGCCGCACCCTCCCCTGGTCCCTAGACAGGGTCACGTCGGTGCAGCATACTCTCCAGCGATGGATTCAATTTTTGAGGTCAATTATCCCTAGAACAGAAGGTGTGTAATGTCTAAGAATGGCGACCTGAATCGCAGAGACTTCTTGAAAAACGCAGGACTAACAGCGGTTGTAGCAGGTTCGGGAGCTCCCTTAGAGAAACTGAAGCTGACTGAGGACACCCCTGGCAAGACGAGTAGTACCCCACAGCAGGCGCTGTACGACTTCGATGAAATCTACGATAGAGTCGGTACTGACTGCGTGAAGTGGGATGGTGCGGTGGAAAGGCACAGTTCCGGTTTGGATGTAGGTATGGGCATTGCCGATATGGATTTCAAAGCTCCTCCTTGCATCGGAGAAGCCATAGCTGAACGCTGTGCGCACGAGAATTGGGGGTATTTGACTATGCCCCCCGACTATGTGGAATCGATAGTCTCTTGGAATCAAAGACGGTACGGCTTGGACATAGATCCTTCGACTCTGGTTCTTTCCACAGGGGTTCATCCAGGCCTCATTGCTGCACTGAAGACCTTCTCTCCTCCGGGAAGCAGGACCTTGATTTGTACCCCGAGTTACAACGGTTTTTATGGTGACCTAACGGCCAGTAAGACAATAGCCGAAGACAGTACGATGACGGTGGTCAATGGCCGTTACGAAATCGATTTTGATGATTTTGAGAGAAGGGCCCAGCGCTGCAATGCATATTTGCTGTGTAACCCGCAAAACCCAACTGGAAACGTATGGACGGAGGAAGAACTGCTCCGGATGGGAGAAATCTGTTTAAAACACCGTACCATTGTTCTTGCGGATGAAATTCACTGTGACTTTGTCATGCAGGGGCATACGTATACGCCGTTCGCGAGTCTGCCTGACAGAGATGTTGTTGACAACAGCATCACATTCAAAGCTGCCAGCAAGACATTCAGTTTGGCGGCGATGAAAGCTGCCTGGTTCTTCTCTACAAACGAGGATTTTCTGAATCGAGTGAAGGAAAACCACCGAGCGGATCTCACAACGCTCGGGATGGTCGCAAACAGGGCAGCTTTGAACGAGGGTGAAGACTGGCTTGATCAAGTACTGGCATATATCGATGAGAGCCACGACTTCGTTGCTTCTTATATCAATGACAATATCCCGCTGATTACTCATCATAAGCCCGAAGGGACTTACCTCACTTGGTTGGACGTCAGCAGGATTATCGAGATAATAGGTGCAGATGAAATAGCAGCCGAAAGAAATCGAATGTCTGCCGATCCTGTCACTCCAGAGATGATCATGCAAGAATGGTTCGGTCAACACGCAAGGGTTGATTTGAATCCAGGATCATCTTATGGGACCGGTGGCGCAGGGCATATGCGTATGAACATTGCAGCGTCCAGGAAGCTTCTGAAGCAAGCTTTGGACAATATTGCCGAGGCCGTGGACAAACTGCCTAGGGCTTGAATATTGGGCAACTGAGAAATCGGAGACCTAGACGCCAGGCAGCTATGAAGTTGAGTTAATACCCCGCCAGGGACTCGTTGCGAGGTGAGGGGATGGGATGACGGGAAGAACATACCGAGCACGGGCGAAGCCGGCGCGGCGGACTTGTGATAAGGGAAGGTAAATCCACTCCTCCCCTACTCGCAGCGCAACGTGTCGGCGGGGTCCAGGCGAATCGCGCGTCTGGCAGGCAGAAATCCCGCGATTAGCCCTGCCACCAACAGCGCTAACGCGACGGTGGCATAAACTGCTGGGTCAAGTGCTTCCACTTCGTACACAATGCTTGCGACGACCCAGCTTGCCGCCAACGCACCCAGAAGCCCCAAGCCGAGGCCGATCAAGAGTGTCTGGCCAGCGCGACCGAGTACGAGTCGAAAGATGTCAAACTTGCGCGCACCCATCGCGATACGTACGCCGATTTCACTGGAACGGCGCGCTACAGCGAATGCGACGACCCCATAGATGCCCACGACCGCGAGCGTAAGAGCAATGAAGGCGAAGCTGCCCAGCATGGCCGAGAAGATCCTGGCCGACCAAATGGACAGAGAAAGCACCTGATCCATCGAAACAACTCCGAGTACTACGATGCCGGGACCAACCTGCCAGATTCGAGACCGCGTCAGCTCAGCCAGGTCCAGCGGATCACCATCCGTTTTCGCCACCATTGTCATTGCGACGGTGTTTTCCTGGGCCAACGGTAGGTAGATCCCCATCCGGCCCTGCTCGGAAAGGTCCTCATGCCTCACGTCTGACACCACTCCGACCACCGTATGCCAACGTGCCGGTTCAGGTAGGGACGGAGTGCGATGTCCCAATTTTCCCAACCTTATCAACTTGCCAACCGGATTTTCGCCGGGCCAATAACCCTCCGCGAGAGATTCACTGACAATGGTGGTTGGTGGTGAGGAGGCCCGGTCAGCCTCAGTGAAATCTCGTCCCCGGAGCAGCGGTATATGCATTGTGGTGAAGTAACCAGGCGTGATCACATTCCCGTTCGCGACCGGGAGGGCGGCGTTGTCGAAAACGCGTCCTTCCACCGCAAAGACTATCTCATTTTCGCCACCGGCAATCGGCAATTCCGAAACCGCGCCAACATCGGTGACACCAGGTATGGTACCAATTTCCCGCAGCACCTCCTCGTACAGCGCAACTCGCTCCTCGGCGGGATATGTCCATGGTGGGGCATAGATACCTACCGCGATGACACCGCTGGGATCGAAACCCGGTGGCGCGGCGCGAAGGTTCAAAAACCCTTTCATCATCAGTGCCGATGCCACGAGCAAGACAAATGATAGTGCTACCTCGGACACTAGGAGAATGCTAGAGATCCGACGTCGGTGGGTGCTCGACACCGTCCCGCGGGCATTCGATTGAAGCAAGCTCTCTCCACTGTCATCTGAAGATTCCATCGCCGGCATCAAACCGAAGATGACAGTCGTAGCCACCGAAACCAGCAAAACGAACGTCAGTACCACTCGGTCGATGCCAAAGTCGATCCAAAACGGGAGTTCTTCCGGAAGTGCGAGACGGATGGCCCCGTTGGCCCAGACGCTCAAGAGCAGGCCAAGCAATCCGCCAAAGAATGCCAGCAGCGCGCTCTCGGCAAGAAGCTGCACGACGATCCGCGTGCGGTTCGCACCCAAGGCACTCCGCATCGCCAACTCCTGACGCCTCGAGGTACCTCGGGCGAGCACGAGATTGGCCACATTCACGCAGGCAATGAGCAGCACGAACAAAACCGATGCGAGGAGCACTCCGTATGCAAGACGTACGTCTGCATTCACGTCGGCATCACGGAGAGGATAGGCGATTGCTCCAATGTGCGCCTTCGTGTCGGGCGAGGTGCTGGCCAGCTGTCGCGCGATCGCGTCTGCCTCGGCGAGCGCATGCTCGAGGGTATGACCAGCCTTCAGCCGAGCGACAGCATCCCAGTCGTATTCGGTTGGATCAGCGGTCAGAGGATCGAGTCTTATCGGAACCCAGATTCGCGCGCGCTCGGGGAACATGAAGTTGGGTGGGGCGACTCCCACGACAGTGTGAGATCGTCCGTTCAGCGTCAGGGTGGTGCCGATTACGTCCGTGCTGGATCCCAAAAGTTCGAGCCAGAATCCGTGACTGATGACTGCGACCGGATTTGCGTCGGGTTGGCCTTCACCTGGCAAAAACGCTCTGCCGACAACGGGCTGCACACCAAGCGTCGAGAAGACAGACGTTGAGACGATCGCTCCCTCCACCCTCTCTGACCTACCGTCAAGCGCCAGCGCAAACCTGGCGTCATCGAATGCGGCCATCGACTCGAAGACTTCAGTGTGGAGCTGCCAGTAAAAAAAATCCGGATAGGACAGATCCATCGAGCTGATTCCTGGCGCTGTCTCGCTGAGCTGTACAAGTCGCTCCGGTTCGGCATACGGGAGGGGTCTGATGAGGAGCCCGTTCACCTGACTGAACACAGTTGTTGTCGCGCCGATTCCCAGGGCAAGTGTGAAAACGGCGGCGGCTGCGTAGCCGGGGTTCTTTCGCAGAGTCCTCATACCGTAACGAAAATCGTTGAGGACGAACGGGACAGGGTTGTTGAATCGGCTCGGCTCACGCCTGCGCCGCCGCTCGGCGATCCCCATGTATACGGTATCCCAAGACACCCTGAGCCAGAGGTGAAGAACGGCTCTTTTCCCCCCGAGCTTACGAGTTTTTGCGCGAAGATGCCTGAAGGTCTCAGTCATCTCATCCGCGAACAGTGCACGGAAACCTCGCGGATAAGCACGCAGCAGCTGCATGTATATCCAGTCGGAAA
>JBDHHK010000056.1:0-26585 GCA_039589395.1 Gemmatimonadota bacterium | reverse complement strand
CTGCAGCGGTATCAGCGCTACTCAAAGCAACGTGCGCGGACAGGCCAAGCGCCATGAGCGCTCCCTCACGCCAGTACACGTCGCTGCGGTTTCGCAACAGATCGATTACCACCTCAGCCGCTGCACGCTCTCCGTGATACGCGTCCCACAATCCCAGATACCAGTGCTGGGTTATGGTGAGCGTATCGGGCGATTCTCGCAGTGAACTGACAACGGCTCTGGCGTCGGCCTCGACATCGGCCCCAGCCAGTGCGTCCAAAATGTAGTGGAGCCTGCCCGCGGCGCCTGATCGAGACCCTGTCGCCGCAGCCGAATCCAAGAGACATCTCAACTCCTCGGTGCGTCCAGTGGCTATGAGCATGCTCTGAAGCCCCACCAACGCGGTGTACGCCCACCGGCTTGGGGCCGGAGTATCATCGTAGCGCAACACGGCGCGCCAAGCCTCAATCGCACACTCTGGCTGCGCACCTCCGACCCCGAGTAGCTTTCCAGCCTGGAAAACTCGGTTTACATCTTCTGTCATATGCCGCTGCCAATCGATCGCATCCGCAGTTTCTCGGCTGCAGGACAGAGCCAGCTCCAAATTCCCCAGCACGGTTGAATCAGGTTGCACTGCGCGATACTCCTCGAGCAGGTCGGAGGCCCGATCGAAGTCTCTTTCCCTGATGGCAAATTCAGCGAGGTGATACAATGCCGGCGCATAACCTTCAGTTCTAGCATAGACCATCTGGAAGGCATTCTTCGCCAATGAATCCTGCGGAGTTCTGCGCGGCAACATATGCTCGTACGTCTCACCGAGTCCCATCCACCCTTCAGGCCATTCACCATCAAGCTCAATTGCCTGCTCGAAGTAAAACACAGCCGTATCAGCGCGTCCGGTCAGATATGCTTCAAACCCTCGGGCAAAATGCGCCCACAGCGGCGGTAGCGTTTCCACGTGGTCCAAAGCGACGCGCACGAGCTCGGTAGCAGAACCTTGTTCATGCATCCAACTCGCCGCCTGAGCTCCCTTCACGGCAGCCAGCGCAAATCCAGAATCTGCCTCAACAGCGCTGCGGTAATACTCAAACGCCTGCCTATAGCGACCGTAGTAGAACTCACGCTCTGCCCGCGCAAACGGTTGGATCGCCTCATGACTCCGGCCAGCCACAGCGGCGACGCCCAAACGACCTGCGTCGGGAATCATGGACAGCAACGCGGACGCGACAGCCCGGTACGCTACGTGCTCGGTTTCTCTCCGAACGTCAGACGTGTCCACTCTCTCAACAAGCGCTTCGTCTTCGGTCGAGTAGAGTGCTAGGATGACCCGCGCACTATCCCCTCGATATAGGACCGTTCCGTCGAGAAAGTACCCGGCCAGCTGCGCCTGCGCGTTCTGTCGCAACATCTGCTCAGTAACCAGGCGTGGATTCTCTCGATACTGAGGCTCTAGCAAATCTCTACCTTCGACCCATCGGACCCCACCCAGCTGATCGAGCGCTTGCACAATGTGGTAGGCTATCAGGTCGCCGTCAGGCTCCTCTTCACCCCTCGTTCCACTTACCTCAAATGGAAACGCCACGATCCGATTCAGATCCAGGGGTAGGGGCTCGGGCCAAAACCGCCACACCAACACCGCCAATACCACCAACACCACAGGCGCAACACGTGCGACCCACTTTCGATACGGCGGTCGTGGGGGGTGCTCTCCGGCTGCTCCCAGACTCACCAGATCGGAGGCAGTCTGATACCTGTCGGCCGGCACCTTGGCCAATGCCTTCTCGATTACGTTCACGATCCATAGGGGAATATCCGGCCGCACCACCGGCAACGTGGGAATCTTCTCACCGAGGTGCTTTGCAATGATCGCCTGAAGCGTGCGGCCGGTGAATGGCGGTTCACCCGCAAGCATCTCATACAGCACGCAGCCCAACGAGTAGATGTCCGTGCGCGCATCCAACGTGTCGCTCCCGGCGGCCTGCTCCGGACTCATGTATTCGGGCGTGCCGATCGCAATGTTTGCATCGGTCGTGGAAACAAAGTCACCGGCCTCGGTCCTCGCGCGTGCGATACCGAAATCGGCAACCCGCGCAATGCCGCTCGCGATCAGTATGTTCTCAGGCTTGATGTCGCGATGAACCACATTATGGTCGTGGGCGTATCCCAGGGCTTCGCACACCTGTGCCGTGATTTGCAGGGCGTCATCCAACGGCAAGGCACCTTCGCGTTTTAGCCGGTCGCGAAGTGACTCACCCTCCACGAGCGGCATCGCGAAGTACAACATTCCGTCGGCTTCTCCGGAATCGAACAGCGGTAGGATGTGCGGGTGCTCGAGGTTGGCAACGATTCTGATTTCGCTGAGAAACCGATTCGCTCCCATGGACTTCGTCAACTCGGGACGGAGCACCTTGAGGGCTACGTTGCGCTTGTTGTTCAGATCCTTCGCCAAATAGACGATCGACATGCCCCCACGGCCGATTTGACGATCGACCGTGTATCTGTCGGCAAGTGCTACTCTCAGGCGCCGCAGCACCTCATCCATGGCGTAGGCCCGGTTGGGATGGGGCACTAAGTTGCACCCAGGATTTGCACTCCGCCAGGGGTTGTCGGCCTTTTGTTGAGTGTGCGAGCTCAACCCACTGTCGCCGCTGGGTTTACGAACGCCGGTCGGCGTCAAGACAATTGCGTCTTCTTGTGGATTCTCGCCAACCATGAACCCTCCGAACAGAAGGCTCCAGCCTGTACCAACTCCGTTTCGGTCCGCGGCGGGCCCCACGCTCGCCTGGCCCACGCATCGAACCGGGCCCACAAATAGAACCTCCGCCAGTCAATTCCCAGTCAATTCTGGAGGTCTACCAGTCAATTACTGCCTTCAGCCACCCTTCCGCCCCCGGTGCCACCGCACCACATTCATTCTCACCGAAATACCGTCGCTGCGAGCAACAACTGAACCCGGAGGCACTCACTTCATGCCCCTCCCATTCTTCCTCGCTATGTTCGTTCTCCCGGCCGCGATCATCGGGACCGCCGTACTGCTGGCCGAGTTGAGCCGCAGAGCCGACCGGCGCACTGACGAGGGAAGACGCTGATGCAGGAAGGGACCACAGTAGTGCAGATCGCGGCCGACCCGTTCGCCGTGGCGGCATTCCTGGGCTATCTCGCAGTAATCGTCGGCATCGGTTTGTATGCCCGGCAGTTCTCGTCAGCGGGAGTGAGCGAGTTTTTCGTCGGTGGGCGACAGATGAATCGCTTCGTTGTGGCCCTGTCGGCCGTGGTGTCGGGCAGGAGCGCATGGCTGTTGTTGGGTGTGACAGGCATGGCGTATTCGATGGGCGCCACAGCGGTATGGGCGGTTACCGGATACATCACCGCCGAGGTGTTTCTGTTTCTGTTTTATGCGCGGCGTTTGCGGCGGTTCGCGGAAGAACACGATTGCGTGACGTTGCCCGATTTCTTCGCGGCCCGGTTCGGCGACCGGAGCGGCATCCTGCGGTCGGTGCTCATGGTAGTGATACTGATCTTCATGGTCGGGTACGTATCGTCGCAGTTCGTTGGTGGCGGCAAAGCGTTTGCCGCCAGCTTCGGACTGAGCGCCACCACCGGCGTGTTGCTTACAGCCCTGATCGTGCTTGCGTACACCACCGTGGGCGGATTCCTCGCTGTGAGCCTCAGCGATTCACTCCAGGCCTGCATCATGATCGTGGCGCTGGTTGTGGTACCCGTCATAGCGATCCTAGACCAGGGCGGACTCGGAGCGGTCATCGCTGAACTGCGCACGCTCGACCCAACGCTTATCGACCCGGTCGCCCTCTCGGCAGGTGTGATAATCGGGTTCGTGGGCATTGGGCTCGGTTCACCGGGCAACCCTCACATCATCGTTCGATACATGTCGATAGCGGACCCGCGTCAGCTCCGAACGACGGCGATAGTGGGAACCATATGGAACGTTGTGATGGCCTGGGGGGCGCTCTTCATCGGGCTCGCAGGACGAGTGTACTTCCCCGATGTGGCGATGCTGCCTGATGCCGATACAGAACAACTGTATCCCCTCCTCGCCGCACAACAGCTTCATCCAATCTTCTTTGGGGTCGTAGTGGCTTCGATCTTCGCCGCGATCATATCCACCGCAGACTCGCAACTCCTGGTCGCAGCATCCAGTGTAGTCCGCGACTTCTACGAGAAAATCCTTCACAGGGATGAGATAGTACCTCAGCCGCGATTGGTGCTATACAGCCGCGTGGTCGTTGTGGCACTCGTACTGGTCGCACTGCTGTTCGGCGTCATCGCCGACAAGTTGGTATTCTGGCTCGTTTTGTTTGCGTGGGCCGGTCTTGGCGCCGCCATCGGCCCGACCTCAATCTTGGCATTGTACTGGCGACGCACGACTCGAGAGGGAGTGGTGGCCGGCCTTGTTACCGGTACGATTGTCACAATCGTGTGGGAGACAAATGAATTCTTGAGCCCGCTCCTATACGAGTTGATTCCCGCCTTCGCTGCGGGCCTGCTTGCCACCGTCTTACCTTAATACTCAATGAACACTTCCCGCACTGCCTGGTTTCCCGTAATCCGGGGTATCCGTCCGCTGGCAGCCCAGTGGCGTGAGTTTTGGCGTACCCCCGACCCACTGCTCCTCCATGAGGGCGGCAGCGGTGAACTCACGGTGGCGCGACTTCGTCTGTTGGTCATAGCGTGCCTCCTTATACTCCCGCTGGTGAGGCTGCTACGAGATGCAGAGACGCAGCTTTCCGTAGTCGGCTTCTGGTCTGCGGTTTTGGCGCTCATCATTGCAGCCGCAGTGTACGTGCTCACCAAGCGTTCGTTCTATCGGCCGTGGTTCGGTTTTGTGACGAGTGTTCTGGATGTCACGTTCGTGAGCGCGGCCTTGGTAGCTCTCTTGATCATTGGACGACCCGACGCCGTTGTGAACAGCCGCATCATCTATCCTGCCTATTTCGTGGCCGTCGGCGCGATGGCGCTGCGATACGACGCCCGTATCTGCGTGCTGGGTGGGCTACTCGGTCTGCTCCAATACGCGGCGATCGTGGCGTACGCCGACATGCATTGGAATCTGGATACGCTATCGTATACGGCGTCCGAATACGGTCAGTTCAGCCTCGGCACACACTACACTCGGCTCGCAATCCTATTCTGCGCTGTGTTGCTCAGCACCGACGTGGCTCTGAGGAAACAACGGCTGCGCTGGCTCGCCGCAAAGGACCCGCTCACCGGACTCCTAAACCGCGGTTTCTTCGACGAACGCATGCAGGCGGAGGTGTCGCGCACCAACCGAACGGGGCGGCTGCTGTCGGTTGCGCTCATCGACATTGACCTCTTCAAGAAGTTCAACGACAACTTCGGCCACATCGTCGGCGATGAAGTGCTAAAGGTTCTAGCGGGCATATTCCAAAAATCGCTCCGTAAGAGTGACCTCATAGCCAGGTACGGAGGCGAAGAGTTCATTGCGATGTTCCCGGAGACTCCCGCGGAATACGCCGTGCTGACTGCGGAACGACTCAGAGTGGCCGTTGAGCAGACGACGGTGACGGTGAGTATCGGCGTGGCCGAATTGCCTACCGACGGCAAGGACATGCGCACGGTTATCGACCGAGCCGACGGGCGGCTGTACGAAGCGAAGAATGCCGGTCGAAATCGAGTCATCGGTCCCCAGGATGTGGACGTGGCCGCCGAGAACCAAGCTTCTGAATCGAACGAGCAACTCCCGCAATCTTAGGAAGAAGCGGCCGCACTCAGAAGTCCCCGCCAAATGCCGAAACAAACGAGATTTCGGGTCATTCTCTTTCAAATGTCCCAAATCCGTACCCTCGTGCCCCAAGAACACCCTAGCGGGGTAGGCATCGGCGCTTCATGTTGGCGTTGAAGGAGGAACTTGCCATGCAGAAGGATTTCCATTTCTACGTGACATATGCGTTAGCCGTAAAGGCTGGCATCCCAGACCAAGACGCCCGCCTCATAGCCTGGGCGGATCAGTTTACCGACAGACTCACGACAGCAGACGTGTATGGGATTCAGACGCAATGCGACATGGTGGACAACTGGGGCGATAAGCAGATCCAGTTCACAGTCCTCATTCCATTCCACTTCTTGCCCGGCGACGACGCTGAATGGGCATGGAAGACAACCGAGAATAGCCAGCGCGCGCGGAAGCTCGCACGGGCGGCTGTCCGATCCGGCGATCCGGTGCGGCTTGGGATAGCACTGCACGTTCTGCAAGACACCTTCAGCCATCAAGGTTTTTCGGGTTGGAACGAACCACGCAACTCATGTTACCCCTGGTATTACCTGAAGAGCTCGCTACCGAACGTGGGCCATGCAGAGATGATGGCAATACCAGATATGGTCGACAGGAAGTGGTATGACCCTCGCACAAACGAAGAAATCAAGAACTGGCAACGAGCGGGAAGGGCTGCACGTGCGACGCTCCTACCACTCGCCCGATTTGCAGAAGGAACGAGCGGCACGACACTCTGGCAACAACTGGGTGAGCAACTCCGGGCGGTTTTTCGGACTCCGGATTACGACGAACGGAAACAGTTACTGCGCGTTTTGGCCGGCAATCCCACGCTCAGGTACTCGGAGATCGAGGAGTCGTTCAAGGCAGGCCACAGCACCAGCTTCGCCCAAGCAGCCAATAACCATTTGGCGGATGCAGTGAAGCTTTTCGAGGGACTGCCCAGAGTGGCGCCCAAAATTAACTAGCCTTGGAGTCGCAGAGCATTCCAAACGCAACAGCAGCGGGAGAGTCTCACAATGCCTGACGACAACGACCCCTCCGCCCTCCGCACCGTCGACCTTCACTTCCACGTCGGCCTGCGCGGAGATCAGCATCCCGAATGGGGCGTCATATCCGACGCGATGCGGAAAAAGCGGCCTGACTACGACATCTTCCTGCTGTTCGCCGGACTAATGAGGGGCGAGGACACCGATGACAGGATCATCGAGAGCACCATCGAAGTTATAAGCACCACCAAGGTAGACAATGTCGTGTGCCTGGCCCTCGACCACGTGTATGACCGCCACGGCACCCCGCTTAGAGACAAGTCTGACTTCTGGGTGGCAAACGAATTCGTGCTGCACCTACAAGAAACGGCGCAGCAGCGCTACGGTGAGGCCGTTAGACAGAAGATCTTGTACGGGGCATCGGTACATCCATACGCGACGGACTTCGAACAGCGTGCACAAGAATGTATCGGGGACGGCGCCGTTCTAATGAAGTGGCTGCCTTCGGCGCAGCAGTTCACCCTGGCTGACCCAAAGGTACGCAGCGCTCTCCAGTTTCTAGCTACCGCGAAAGATGGCAAGCCACTGCCCCTCCTCCTACATACCGGCGTGGAGTACGCCGTGCCAACATCGGACGAAAGAGCGCGGTCGTGGGATTTCCTATCGTGGGGCGCTGGTGACCGCCTTGCCAACTTCTGGCGTTTCGGCAAGAGATGGCACGTGCCCGATATCGCGAACATCGAACGGACGATCTACCAGGGGCTCGAGGCCGGCTGCGTTATCATATTCGCGCACAGCGGTTTGCCATATTTCGCACCGAAATGGCTGCAGTTCCTCGAGCACAGCGATTTACCCGTGGTGAAACGGTTCCTCGATGAGTGTGCCGCTGGAAAGACGGGCTCAGGACGCTGTTACGCCGATGTTTCGGCTTGCGTTACCCCGTTCCGAAAGGGCTACTTCAACCAGCTTGCCGAACTTCCAGAGGAGCTGTTGCTGTTCGGCTCCGACTACCCAACGCCGGTGTTCAAAATCCACGCCGACAACAAGGAAGCCTGGGACGATTTCAAGGCGATGCTGAACGGGGACCTCAAACGGGTCGCGGTACCCCAAGGCAACAAGATTGACGTGAATTTCGAGGAGCTAAACACGGCCTTCCCCGATCACCCCATGTTCACGAACTTCGACCGGTATTTGTGGTAGCCCACTCACCCGTTCGGCTCAATAATCGCCTTTGTGACGTGTAGTCCCTCAACATCCTTCAAGGCCTGATCGGCTTCCTCGAGGCCGTACCGGGCACCGATAATCCGCTCGAACGGCAGCTGTTCTTGGTGTTTGGCCAAAACGTTGAGTGCACGCACGACGTGCGAGAACTCCGTCCCCCACTGGCCGCGGATGTCGACATGCGCCCGATTGATGTCAGTATGCGGGTTGATCTCGATCGGTCCCGCGTCCGTGTAGTGGCCAACGACGACGTAGTTACCGCCATCGCGTACGAGATGAAGGCCCTCGGGCACGGCCTTCGGATTACCGCACGCCTCGATGACGACGTCGGCTCCGCGTCCGCCAGTCAGGTCACGGACGACTTCCGCCCGGTGGTCGGGCGCGTCCGCTTCAATTGACAGAACGGCATCCGCACCCAGCGACTTCGCCAACTCGAGGCGCTGCGTAGGCGCTCCGATGACGATGACTGTGGTAGCCCCTTTCAATGCGGCGAAACCAGCAGCGGAAAGCCCGACTGCGCCCGAGCCCTGCACCACAACCGTGTCGCCGAGTGTTATTGTACTTCGTTCTACGGCACCAAAACCGGTGAACATTCCGCACCCGCCGCCGATGATCGTGTCCGCAGACAGCGGCTCGGGGATCTTCACCACCCGAACGTCGGGTTTCAGGTAGATGCGCTCCGCCCAGCCACCCAGGGGACCGTCGTTGGCGGAATCGGTAATCCCGTACACACGACGGCTCGGGCAGCGATTGCTCTGCTTGGTCACCGTGCAGAAGAAGCACTGGCCACAAATGTCATGAACGTCATAAAAGGTCACCAGGTCGCCGGCACTCAGTGGGGTGCCGAGAGCATCACGATCTACATCTCGCATTTCCAGCACCTTGCCGACACTCACGTGCCCCGGAATTATCGGATACGGCACACCCGTAAGCCGCCCGTGCAGCAAGTGTACGTCGGTGCCGCACACTTCGCTCGCCACCGTTTCCACCAGCATCCCACCCGGTTCGATGTCGGGATCGTCCAGCTGCCAGATTTCTATGGGTTCGTACGGAGCTGTCATTACTGCTGCTTTGATGGGCATGTGTGTTTCCTATCTTGTTTAGTACCGTAGTTCTCAGCTCTGTAGTAGAGCCGTCGGTGGCGGCGGCAGAGCTGCAGGGCGGCAGAGGTGCAGACCCTGCCCCTCTGCGTCTCTGCGTCTCTCCCGCCGCCTCAAACCAGCGTCCCCATATACACCAATCCGACACCTCCCAGCAAAACCAATCCCAGCCATGAAAGCGCACGCATCGCTTTGCCCGGCCGACATTCCTCCGGCACCTCGGGAGCCGTGACTGCTCGCAAGTTCAGGTAACCCAGCGCAGGCGCGGTCAAAAACGACACGATCGTGGCAAAGTCGACCATAGTTGTGAGATTGCCGATGAAAAACGAGAGCACGAGAACGGTCGCGACCGCGAGCACCGCAACGCTTGTCCAGTACGTCTTTCCAGCGGAAGGCGCCGGGGCCGTTGCCGATTCACTTTTCCGTAAGATTGCCACGGCCCGTTCGATGCCGCGCGGGAAGCCATCCACTACCGTCAAAGTTGTAGACACCATGGTCGTAACAACTGCGACAAGAACGACGGGCCGCATCCAGGTGCCGAGGGTTTGGCTATATAAGTCGATCAACTGTGTCGAGAAGGCTCCTCCCGCCGGGCTGAACGACTGCCCAGACCCGAACATCACACCAGCGCCCAACACAACGAATGCGAACGCGAGAAACGCGGTTCCCACGTAGCCGATCTGGAAGTCGAGCCGAGCCGTGTTCACCGAGCTCCGCACGCCCGACGATTCGTCTTTGGCGAGCGTCCAGAGGGAACTCCACACCGATATGTCGATTGCGGACGGCATCCAGCCAACCAAGGCTAGCAGGAACGCAAACGGTATCGCGCTTCCGATACTACTCGGCCAGAGAGCGAGAGTGGAAAGGTCTGCGCGTGGTAGAGATACGAACGCTGCCGCAAGTGTCGAAAGAGCGAGCAGCGCCATGATCACCTTCACAGCGATGTCCAGCCCTTTGAACCGACCTAGCCACAACAACCCGGCACACAACGCTATCAGTACCGCTGCGGTCGCCGGCAACGGCCAGCTGAGTCCGAACGCGAACTGAATCAGAAACGCCGTCAGCATCACGACAGCGGTCTGCACGAACAGGCAAGTCGAGACGGTGATCAGCAGATAGAGCCAAACTGCCCAGCGACCGAGTCTGCTGTAACCCTCCACAAGGCTCGTTCCCGTCGCGGCGGCATACCGTGGACCATATTCGAAAAACGGGTACTTCAGGACAAGCGCGAGCAGGATCACACCGCAGAGAGCAAAACCACCAACAGCGCCTGCGCGCGTAGACTGAACGAGGTGGGAGACGCCAATCGCCGCCGCTGCCCAGAGGAGACCCGGGCCGAAGGAGGACCAGAAGCGTGCAGTCGGTCGCCTATCAGTCATGGGCAGGATTGAAGTCTGAATATCCAGCAAGGAATGTCCAATATTGAAGTGCACTCCACTTCAGACTTCGATGTTCCTTGTTGATCATTCGAGATTCATCCCCCCCTCACTTCCCCCAACTTAGCCCGAATCACCTCCCAGCCATTCCTCACGTGCTCCTCCGTAGTCCGGAGATGGGATACCACAAACCTGAGTACCAACCTATCACCCAGCATCGTATGAGTTATGTACGCCTTGCCCGAGCGGTTCACCGCTGCCATGAGTTTTCGGTTGATTGCGTTCAAGCTTTCGGTCGTTGTGACGCCGGTGGGCGTTGCGCAGAAGCAGACGGTGCTGAGTGGCGTCGGGGCCATGCGCTGGAAATCAGGATCAGCGTCGATCCACTCGGCCAGCATTTGGCCGAGCCGAATGTGTTCGCGGATGCGTTCGATCAGGCCGTTGGCGCCGAAGTAGCGCAACACGAACCAAAGCTTCAGTGCCCGGAATCGGCGACCGAGCTCAACGCCGTAATCCATATAGTTCTTCACCGCGTCGTCGTGTGCCGTCCGCAGGTACTCCGGTATCAGGCTGAACGCGTTTTTCAATATCTCGGGCTTGCGTGTATAGAAAGCGCAGAGGTTTAGCGGCACGAACAACCATTTGTGCGTGCTAAGCAATACCGAATCAGCGCGATTGCATCCGTCGAGCACATGCCGCATCTCAGGAACGACAGCGGCTGATCCAGCGTGCGCTGCATCGACATGAAGCCATAGGGAGTCCTTCTCGCAGACGTCAGCGATCGCCGCGATCGGGTCGATCGCAGTGGTCGACGTGGTGCCCACGGTACCCACTACGCAGAAAGGTAGGAATCCCTCCTGTCTATCTTCTTCTATGGCCTGCGTTAGAAGATCCACACGCATGCGGAATGCCCCATCCATCGGAATCTTCCGGACGCCTGCCGTTCCCAAACCGACCGTGAGTGCGGCCTTGTCGACCGACGAGTGAGCGTCGCTCGACGTGTACAGCCTCAGCCTGGGCAAGTCGGTTCGCCCGGCGAGTCCCTGTTCCCGAATGTCCAGTCCCAACTCAGCGCGCGCTGCAGTGATTGCGCAGAGATTTCCCGTCGATGCACCGTCGTACACTACGCCCCAGAAGTTGTCGGGCAGCCCCAGCAGTTTCCGCAGCCACCCGAGCGTCACCTCTTCGAGCTCGGTTGCCGCTGGGCAGGACTCCCACAGCATGCAATTCACGTTAAACGCAGATCCGAGCAGCTCACCCAGAACCCCGGGGCCGGACCCACTCGAGTTGAAGTAGGCATGGTTCGAAGGGTGGTTCCAGTGTGTCATGCCGGGCATCACGAAACGGTCCACATCGGCGAGAATATCCGCCATTGCTTCACCCTCCGCGGGCGCGGTCGCTGGAAGCGCTTGCCTCAGAAATCCGGGCTCTACGTCAGGTGTCACTCGAATCGCATCAGTCCGCTCGAAATAGTCGGCGATCCAATCGACCATCTGGTGCCCATACTCACGAAACTGCTCTGCCGGCATGTCGCCGGTCGGTGGGGTCGTGGTTGACTGCTCGATCTCAGACATGATTCCTCGAACGGCATAGTCGGAAAAACTCCAGGACAAAAATGAGCCCCGCGTTTCCAAATGTAATGCGGGGCTCGACTTCTCCGAGTGGGACGGCGCTATGGTCTGCGGCGCCGTCCGCCGCTATGCCGCAACTCTATGTCACCATCGAAAGCCTCGATCTGCAACTCGGCACCGCCGCTCCCCAGATCGAACTCTATTCTCCGACCCATGGGCCATCGCTGCATTGTCAGTGGAAAGTCGGAAAAAAACTCCCCATCGTGCCGAGCCATTCTGACCTGGGCATCGGTATCCTCAGGGATCTCGACAGTCACGTCTCCGTCGTGTGTCGTCAGCCTGTAGCTGCCTCGAGGCGATAACACTCCTTCGAACCAGATATCGCCGTCCACCGTATTGGCGACCACGGTGGTGGCGTCTACATCCATCAATGTGATCGTTCCATCCGTCGCGTCGACATCGATGTCTCCAGAGGCGCTATGCAAGCTGACGTCACCATCCATCGATGAGAGGCGAATTCGGCCTTCCATTTCTTCCGCGTCGATGGCGCCGTCATCGGTGCGTATCGTCACACGGCCGGAACCGCCCCTAACGATCACGTCACCATCGTGCACGTCTATGTTCACTTCACCCCGTGTACCATCTACGCGCACGTCGCTGTCGGACCCTCTTAGGTCAAGAGCCATGGTGGCCGGCACCGTGAGTCGATAGTCGACGTCGTCATCATCATCCCAACGTCCGTCGACACCAATGCGCACCGTTCCGGAGCTACGGTGCACCTCGATCATGCCGCGGTATGAACGGTTGGTACGCACCTCAACCTCGTCTCTGTCCCAGGTCCTCACGACGATCGAGCCCTCGTGGTTGGTCAGCTCGAGCGTGGCGTTAGGATCGACGGCAAAGGTCGTATCCCCACTTTGTGCCAGCGCAGTCATCAGCAGTGCTCCGGCAAATATGTTCATCAGCATCTTCTAACCCCCCCTACATAGTCCTCCATACACACTACCGCACTCCAATCTTCCGCGTCGTTCCGCGCTCTTCCGCGGCCACCGAATCTGCCAGCCATCACGTTTCCGCCTGCACTCTGCGCGCGACCGTACGAAGCACCGAGAGTTTCTTTCTCATCATGCCCGTGTAGTGATCGATCAGATACCCACTATTGGGATCGCGAGCGAGGGCCTCTTGTGCTTCAGTCATCGCTCTGTCGATGATTGCGAGCTTTTCGCGCAGGACTCGAACAGTGGCTGTGTCCAGGCTGTTCTCCTCCTCGAGCAATACGCGCTCCAGGTCGGCTATTGCCGGACCGTACGTTTGTGCCGCATTTATCGCCGCTGCCACCGCAAAACCCTCGGGCGGGGCCGAGACATCTATTACGGCGGCTATTCGATCTTCGGGCGCCGTGGATCGTGCAACAAACCAACTCCCATACCCAACCACCAACAAGCTGATACCCGCGGCAATCAGTTGCGGAATCGAGATACGATAACGTGCACCGCGCCTTTCACGCTCAGCATCTAGGTTTACAACGGCCCGTTGGGATTTGCGGAGTTCGCCCGCAAGTTCTGGCCATACATCGTGCTTTGGTTCGCGTCCCTGATAACCCTGTGCCCAGCTCACCACACCACGAAGCTGTTTCAACGCCGTTCGGCACTCATCACACTCTTCCAGGTGTGCCTCGAGCGCCCCCCGATCTACCGAGTCCAGTTCCTCGTCCAGGTAAGCGGAGAGTTTGTCCGTCCATTTGTCCGTCATCGTATTGTCCCTCTAAGCCTCGAGATACGAACGCAAGGCCATGCGCGCATGGTGCAATTGAGATCGTGACGTTCCCACCGATATCTCCAATTCCGTCGCGATCTCCTCATGCTTGAACCCCTCCATGTCGTGGAGCACGAAAACCTGTCGTGCTCTCGGCGGCAGCCGGTCCACCGCGGTTTCGATATCGAGCTTGAGGCCGGAGTCGTTTGCGATTCCCGGCCTTTCCGTCAACTCATGCTCAGATCCCGAGTGCCTTTTTTCGTCGGTGCCGAGTTTCTCCCGCCGCCTCAGGATCACGTTGGTGGCAAGCCTGTGCAGCCAGGTGCTGAACGCCGAATTGCCACGGAAAGTGTCGAGTTTCTGCCAAACGCGGATGAACACATCCTGAAGCACATCGTCGACGTCTTCTCGGCCGAGCAGCCAGCGGGCGAGGCTATGCACTTTCGCCACGTGGCGGCGGTAGAGCCGTTCGAACGCCAAGGTATCGCCGTTCACGGCGAATTCGACGTCTATGGCGTCCGCTTCAGCAGGACTGAGTTCGAGCTCGTTTGACAGTCTGGACTCCACACCATGCCTCGGATCCTGGGCATGGAATTAGATACCGTTTCGGAGTAAAACGCTTAAGGAACAGATGAATGTCGAATATCCAGTATTGAATGTCCAATATCCAAGTCCCCTCCTTCCCTCCCGCTTCTCCCGCTTCTCCCGCTCCTTCAACTCCTCGCAAAGCTTGCGACATTCCTGCACCCACCCCACTTTCCCGCCGTAAGGAAAACAACTTCCGCAAACAAATGGAGAAACGAGCATGCATGCGCTCCTAGCTGCAGCACTACTCTCAGTCGCCGTCCAGGCGGACACGACGTACTTGTACCGTACACATTTTCTCCGTGCGGCACCCGGGCAAATACTCGAGTTGATCGAAGTGTTCCAGAACAGAATGAGCGTATTCGACGAGGCCGGCGAGCCGGCTCCTTTCATTATGCGACACGCGCAGGGCGATCACTGGGACCTTCAGGTCATGTATCCAATGGAGAGTTTCGTCGATTTCTACAGCCCCGAGCGGGTAGCCAGGCGTGAACGAGCGGCGGCGGCCGGTGTCACCGAAACCGAGTTTCGCCGACAGATTAGGCAACACACCTCCTGGCAGGAGGAGCTGTTCGTGCTCGGCCCACCGCTACAGACCATGACTGAGATCATGAATAGCGGCGGTTACTTCCACACTGAGATAATGATCGCCCTCCCGGGGAAGCAGGACGAGCTATTCCACGAGCGTGAGATGGAGAACGTGTATCAGAGACTCACGGGTAGGCCGGAACGGATGATCTTCACGCGTGTCAGCGGAGCGCCCTGGGACAACTTCACTCTCGGGATATTTCGAGACTTACAGCACTTTGCAGCACCTTCGGGTATGACCGCAGACGAGACTGATGCGGCTGCCCGGGAATCCGGTTTCGAAAGCTCTGCCAAAGTGGGTGTCTACATGCGCAGCCTTATCTTGAGACATCAGGACACGCACGGGGGGATTGTCAGAAGGCGGTAAGGGATTGGGTCTGCGGAAGGAGATGAGGAGCGGGAGGGGCGGGAGAGGAGGTATTCAGCACTTTCACTCCGCCACTCCCGCACCTCCCGCAGTCGCAAATCTCAGTAGATTTCGAACAGTCTTCTTCCCTCAGCCAAACCTATGACTAACTCCGAGACCTCCAACGGCATCCGCCTGGACAAGTGGTTGTGGGCAGCCAGGTTTTTCAAGACCCGGTCGCTTGCATCAGACGCAATCAGCGGCGGCAAGATCCAGCTCAACGGTCACCGTGCTAAACGGGCGAAACTCGTGCATCTCGGCGATGAGGTGAGGATCCGGAAGGGCCCGTTCGAGCAGATGGTCGTCGTGCGTGGTTTGGCGGACAAGCGCGGACCAGCCAAGATAGCGCAGGGCCTCTACGAGGAGACCGTTGACTCACTGCACAAGCGCGAGATGATGGCTATCCAGCTCAAGTCGGTGCCGGGAACTTCGTTCAAAACCAAAGGGCGACCAACGAAGCGGGAACGTCGCGATATAGAGAGCTTAAAAAGGGGCAACGGGCCTTAGCAAGCGAGCTAGCCACTTTTCTGCGAGAGTACAATGTCACTGCTGGTAATCAACCAGACCGAAGTGGGGGATCTGCTCTCGATGGACGAATGCATCAAGCTCATGCGCGGTGCTTTCGAGTCGATGGCTACGGGAGACGTGGTACTACCCTTACGGCAGGTCATGAAGGTGCCGGATCGGCGCGGCGTGTTGGCAACAATGCCGGGGTACGTCGGCTCTCCCGAAACAATCGCAGCCAAGATCATCTCGTTCTATCCGGGCAACCTCGGCACCATGTACGATGCACATCAGGGTGCGGTGCTGCTCTTCGATCCCGAGAACGGACGGCTAGTCGCGCTGCTCGACGCAACCGAGATCACGGCGATCCGTACCGCTGCGGCGTCAGCGGTTGCCACCGACTTGCTGGCCAAAAACGCTGCGGGTGATCTCGCAATCCTCGGTTCCGGCGTGCAGGCACGCACTCACCTGGAAGCGATGCGGCGCGTACGCCGCATCAGGCGTGTGAGAGTTTGGAGTAGGACGCTCGATCACACAAAGGCGTTCGCTCGCCGGGAGGCCCAGCGGCTCATGACCCAAGTTGATGTCATGGATTCGGCTCGGGACGCAGTTGAGGGTGCCGACATCGTTTGCACGACAACGACGGCACGCGATCCGGTCGCTCTCGGCGACTGGATTTCCGAGGGGGCCCACATAAATGCGGTGGGTTCTTGCTCTCCGAATGCACGGGAGCTTGACACATCTGCGGTCAAAAAATCGCGGCTGTTCGTGGACTGGCGTGAATCGACCTTGAAAGAGGCCGGTGACGTTCTGATTCCGAAGCGGGAAGGCGCGATCGACGACAGCCACATAGTTGGAGAAGTAGGACAGGTCTTGGTGGGATCTTCGGTCGGTCGCACCAGCGACCACGAAATCACTCTGTTCAAGTCACTGGGAATCGCAACTCAGGACGCGGTGGTCGCGAACTGGGTCTATCAGAAGGCACGGGAGTTCCGTGTCGGAACAAAACTCGATTTGGGCGGGGCACGTTAGAGAGAAAACCTATGAAGGCGATGGTGCTGCAGTCTGTGGGCTCGCCCCTCATCGAGCAGGAGCTTCCCGACCCGGCGCCCGGACCAGGGCAGGTATTGCTCGAGGTCGGTGCTTGTGCGGTCTGTCGTACCGATCTGCACGTTTACGACGGAGATCTCACCAACCCGTCGCTTCCTCTCATACTCGGCCATGAAATCGTAGGCACCGTCGTCGCGGTCGGAGACGGCGTCGAGCGTTACTCTCAGGGTGAACGAGTGGGTGTACCTTGGCTTGGATGGACATGCGGTAGATGTCACTACTGTCTCTCAGAACGGGAAAACCTCTGTGGTAGCGCAAAGTTCACCGGGTATCAACTGAACGGCGGTTACGCCGAACTGGCGATTGCCGACGAGAAGTTCGCGTTCCCAGTCGACAGCTCTTATTCGGCTGTCGAAGCGGCTCCACTGCTGTGCGCCGGGTTGATCGGACACCGATCTCTCCTTGCGGCCGGTGATGCAAAGAAACTCGGCCTGTACGGTTTTGGCGCCGCCGCACACATCGTAGCGCAGGTCGCGAAATACGAGGGCCGGAGGATGTTCGCTTTCACCCGACAGGGTGATGCTCAGGCACAGTCGTTCGCGCTCGAACTCGGTGCGGAGTGGGCAGGTTCGTCTGAGGAAGAACCTCCCGAGGAGCTGGACGCCGCAATCATCTTCGCACCAGTTGGAGACCTGGTACCGGCAGCCCTCAAGGCGGTCGCACCCGGGGGCACGGTCGTCTGTGCCGGCATACACATGAGCGACATCCCGACGTTTCCCTACGACATCCTTTGGATGGAACGATCGATCCGCTCGGTGGCAAACCTCACGCGGCGCGATGGGGAAGAGTTCATGGCGCTGGCGCCAAGGGTGCCGGTGAAGACTCACGCAATTGAATACCGACTGGACCAGGCGAATGAGGCGTTGGAGGATTTGAGAGCAGGGCGGCTGTCGGGAGCGGCGGTGTTGTCGGTGAGCAATCTGTGATTGGTGAGCAGGAGATGGGGCGGCATAGGCGGCATAGGCGGGATAGTCGGCATCAAGTAGGCTTTCTACTGTATGCCGCTAATGCCGCGTATGCCGCTAATGCCGCACCTCCCGCCGCTTCTCATTTCGTCCTCATACGAGGACAGTGGGCAGAGTTGCCGACCGTTATGAAGTAACTTAAGCTATTGTCAATAAAGGGTATAAGGGATACAATCGAATTCGGCATGCTTCTCGCGTTGCCGTCGATGAAGGATGGCAAATTGAGAGAGTGGAGGCCCCTATGAAATCCGGCAAGATGGTTTTGGCGCTGGCCGTGGCGATGATAGTTGTAGGTGGCTGCAGCAGGACGAGAGTATTCGTACCGCCCCGGTTCGATCTCGCAGAATTCTACAGAATCGGTCTGGTGAACTTCACGATGGAAGATGCACGTGGTGAGCTGAACGAGCTCGCGACGGAGTATTTCCGGCGCGAGATTTTTGCCACGTACAGCGGCATAGAGCTGCTCGAGATCGGTGACATGGACGATGTGCTCTCGGAGGTCGGAAGGGAGCGGTTCGATCCGCGAGCGGCTCAGGCGTTGGGCAGAGAGTACGAGATCCCATCCGTATTCGTTGGAGAGATAAAGGCATCTCCCGTGCGTCCTCGGGCCTCGATCTCGCTGAACCCGCGCGTGGAGGCTACGGTCAGTGTCGAGCTCACTGTGCGGATGCTGTCGACAGAATCCGGCGCAACCATATGGAGCAACTCCGCGCAGGCAACTGAAATGGTGGGCGGATTGGGCCTTGCCGGCGGCAACATCGTATTTTCGGCGGAAGATCCCGATGAAGCGTACGGCGATTTGGTCGCTTTTCTGATTAACGAACTCACGAGAGACTTCCGCCCCAGTTATCGCTGATCAGATGCCTGACCGAAGGGAGCGAAGTCACATGGAGTTTGAGCTGGAACAAGCAACGCAGATTCTCCAACGAACGGCAGCCACCCTCAAAGCTCTTCTGGCCGGCTTGCCGGAGGTCTGGGTGGTCGGCAACGAGGGGCCGGATACATGGAGCCCGATCGAGGTTCTCAAGCACCTCGTCCATGGTGAAGAAGTGGACTGGATACCCCGCGCCCAAATCATTCTGCAGCACGGAGAGTCGTTTACGTTCGAGCCGTTCGACCCTCAAGCGTTCGAAAGCCGCGAGAGTAACCGAGGCAAGGGAGTTGCGGAGTTGCTCGCCACGTTCGAGTCGGTTCGCACGAGAAACCTCGAAGTGCTCGACGACATGGAGCTCACCGAGAGCCAGCTGGAACTTTGCGGTACCCATCCCGAGTTCGGACGGGTCACTCTTGGACAATTGATCGCGACCTGGGCAACGCACGACCTATCACACATCGTTCAGATCTCTCGAACGATGGTGAAGCAGTACGAATTTGCCGTCGGTCCCTGGAAGAAATACTTGTCTGTATTGAAATGAAAACGGCCCGGCTCCCGAAGAGCCGGACCGCTTGCCGTTCCTGCCTGTAGGCTTTTCTACAGCTTGACGATGTCCATTACATCCTTGACTGCCGTGCCAGACTTCTCGAGTGCTGCCTGCTCGTCGGCGGACAACTCGACCTCCACGATCTTCTCGATACCGTTCTCACCGAGCTTACACGGCACGCCCACGTAGAGACCGTTCATTCCATACTCGCCCTCGAGCCATGCGGAGCACGGCAGGATGCGCTTCTTGTTCTTGATGATAGCGTCAGCCATCTGCACGGCACCGGCGGACGGAGCGTAGTAGGCTGAGCCCGTTCCCAAAAGCTTCACGATCTCACCACCGCCACCGCGAGTACGCTTCACGATTGCCTCGAGCTCCTCTGCACCGACGAGCTGAGTGATGGGAATACCGGATACGGTCGTGTAAGAAATCAGCGGTACCATGCTGTCGCCGTGACCACCCAACACCATCGCCTGAATATCCTCGACCGAGCAATCGGCGGCGTCAGCCAGGAAGGCGCGGAACCGAGCGGTGTCCAGAATGCCAGCCATACCAACCACGCGCTCTTTCGGGAAGCCGGTTACTTCCTTAGCCACGTAGCACATGACGTCGAGCGGATTCGAAACCACAATCACCATGGAATCCGGTGCGACCTTCTTGATCTGCTCACTGACCGACTTCACGATGTCGACGTTCGCGCTGACGAGATCGTCGCGGCTCATGCCCGGCGTACGCGGCTTGCCGGCCGTGACGATGAACATCTCGGCGCCCTCGGCGGCTGCGTAATCGTTAGCACCAATGATCCGAGTGTCGTAGAGCTCGACAGGGGCGGACTGCCATTGGTCGAGCGCTTTCCCCATCGGAACGCCTTCCAGGATGTCAATGAGGATTACTTCTTCACAAAGTTCCTTCTCGGCAACGCGTTGTGCCGTCGTGGCACCGACGTGCCCTCCACCAACTACACCGATCTTTTTCATGACCATCCCCAGCTAAAGTGTTGTAAGCAATTCAGTCGGCCGACCGGCCGCCCCTCTATCCTCCCTCCGTGAGTGCTTTTTCGAAAAGACCGTCGAACTCGATTCCGAGCTGTCGAATCGCTTCGTAGACAACGATTCCCACGGACGTGGCCAGATTCAAGTTCCTGACCGTGTCTCGCATTGGGATGCGAAATATGCGGTCCGGGTACTTGGCAATTATGGGCTTCGGAAGACCGCTGCCTTCGTTGCCGAAAACCAGTACCGAGTTCGGCTTGAAAGGAGCTTCGACGTACGACCGAGACCCATGAGCGGAGAAATATAAGCACCGGTCCCGCGAGATGGCGGACCGGAAGAAACGCCAATAAGGATGTACCCAGAGATCCACCTGGTTCATGTAGTGAAGGCCTGCGCGTGCGAGCGTTGCGTCGTCCAAATCGAAGCCCAAAGGCTCTATTAGATGCAGAGCTGTGCCGGTCGCCGCACACAGTCGCGCGATGTTTCCAGTGTTGGGGGGTATCTCTGGCTCTATCAGTGCGACGGATAGTGCCATCAGTCTTCCGCGGACATCGGTTCGTTCGAGCGCCAGCGTGTTTCACCATCATCCCGGAATTCACGCTTCCAGATCGGTACGCGCACCTTTGTCTCATCAATCACAAACCGGCAGACGTCGAATGCCTCGGCTCTGTGCGGAGCCGCGGCGGCAATGGCAATGCTCGCCTCACCGACCGGCACTCTACCCAGCCGATGCTCGAGCTCCAACGCCACGTCCGGCCAACGCTCGGCCGCCTCCGCGACAATGTTGGCGAACTCCGATTCAGCCATCTGATCGTACGCCGAATACTCGATAGCCTTAACCGGCCCGTCATCAGGCCCCGCCCGCACGGTACCGCAGAACAGAACTGCGCCACCCCGCGTATCATCCGACACACGTTCTAACAGTGCGCGGGTGTCTATGGTGTCGCGAACCAGGTAGCTCACGTCAACCCCCTGCAAGCGGCGGCAGAAACGCCAACTCGTCACCATCCTCAACAACGGAGTCGAACTTGACGTGCTGTTGATTTCTTGCGACAAGTGGCGTAGTGGGCAAATCGTGACCGCCCGCCACGTCTGACCTCACTCGATCCACAGCGTCGGCCACAGTCGAGCCTCTCGAGAGTTCGAGTTCAAGGTCGGTGCGCCCCACGATTTCAGCGTATCGCGCAAAGAAGAGGCAGTGTACGGTGATGCCGGTGTTCATAAGGACGGGTAGAATACTCAAGGTGACTTTCGGGGGCCAGTGAAACGGGGGCAGTCAGCCAAACGTGTTCGGTCTTTACGGGTGAATTCCCTCGCGCAGCCACGCTTGACTTCTCTGGATCGCACGACTGAGTTTCACTCGCCTCGAGGAGCCATATCTCTTCCATTCAAACAGGATCGAGTTCGCCTGAGAAAAAACCGGTACGCGCGAACCCTGCTCCACGCAGCCATGCTGACTAGGGTGTTTGTGTCCCCTGCGGCGGTTTCCGCACAATACGTCGAGCCGCCGCCACCGGCAGCATACGCGCTACAGGGAGTAGCCGTGTCGCAGGTCGACGGCGGCGTGGAGGTGTCACTGGAAAGCAAGCACACGCGTTTGTGGAGGCAGTTCCGCGAGAGACGCTAGCCTTTCGGGCCGGCGTCCGAGATGGAAAGGGCACAGTGGGAATCTCCCGCTGTGCACTCGTCACGTGAGGATCGGTGCGACTGGGCTCCTATCTCCTTGCCGCCCACTCAGGATAGGGCAGTTCCTGCGGCTCAGCCAGCTTGACGATTTGCCGGAACTCCTTCTCGAAGAAGAACTCTTTCTCGCCCAAGGCGGGCTTGAGGTCGGTGAACCAGGTCGCTGTCGGATCGTACCGCGCAAAGAAGGGTTTACCTACCCATTCTGGATTTCGCGCCTGAATGAATCTCAGAACGAACACCTCTTCGTTGTAGACGTAGGTAGTTCCTATGAACAGAACCTTACCGGGCGTTGCAGACATGGACGGGCCACGAACAGTTCGGGCCAACCCGGAAACCTGGCGGAATGCCTTCCTGTACACCTCTTCTGCTTGGAGCAGTGGTACCTCGAAATAGCGGTTGGGACCGGTATTGCGCTCGACGAACATGTAGTAAGGCACAGCACCCAACCGTACCTGCATGCGCCAGAGGTCAGCCCAAGCATCCACAGAGTCATTTACGTGCCGCACGATAGGCGATTGGCACCTGACGGTAGCACCCGCATCTCGTACCGCCCGAAGTGCGTCGCGCGTCACGGTAGGCTCGAGTTCGCGTGGGTGGCTGAAGTGCGCCATGAGGGCTAGTTCCTTGCCCGCTTCCCTCACCTGCTCGAAGAGCTCCAACAGGTCCGCCGAGTCGGGGTGCGTCAGAAAACGATAGGGCCAATAAGCGAGTGCCTTGGTCCCGATTCGGATGCTGGCAACATGCTCTAATGCCGGGTCCAGCAGTGCCTCAACGTAACGGCGCAGCATCGATGTCTTCATTACCATCGGATCGCCACCTGTGATGAGGACGCTCGTGACCTCCTCGTGAGCTCTGAGGTACCGCACGAGCGCATCCGTCTCGTGACTCGCAAACTTCATCCCGTCGAGGCCTGCAAACTGAGGCCACCGGAAGCAGTAGGTACAATACGCGTGGCACGTCTGACCGGCCGCAGGAAAGAAAAGGACCGTTTCGTCGTATTTGTGCTGCAGACCTGAAAGGGGTTCATCCATCAACCATGGCACGTTCAGGTCGAGCTGCCCTGCTGGATGTGGGTTCAGGCTGGTCTGGATCTGTCGTGCCGCTTCTCTGACGTCTTCGGTCGTCCCGCGACGCATCAAACCAAGCATTCGGGCGAGGTCGCGAATGCTCAGCATTGCCGGCTGCGGAAACGTCAGTTGGAAGATTGGGTCTTCGGGTATGTTGGACCAATCGATGAGTTCATCAACCACATGGTTGTTGACCCTGAAGGGAAAAACCTGGGCGACAGCCATCATCGACATACGATCCGTATCCGAAATATCCTGCAATTGCGGCAATCGTCCGATGTCTTTCCACGCAAAGGCGCGGTACCTCTTATCTACTATACCGGCGATAGGAACCTCCTCGTTAGGCGGCCCACCTTTCCAATCTCATCGATGTCTTTTCTATATGCGCGAGGTGCCAGGCCGAATCTTCCGAGGCACCCATCAATGCCGAGGATCCGCGGGGCTGGCCGCTTGACCTAAGCGACCTCATTGAATCATAAGCATGCGAGACGTACCTCGTAACCTCGTTTTCGCTGTCAATGCGCCAACTCGTTGCCAACAAGGCACTTACATTTTGTCCGTTTGTTTACATCTTAAGGCATTCAAGCGATTGTTGACATGGAGGTGTCCTTTGCCAATCTCGCGCCGCGTATTCATTTCGGGCTCTGCCGCCGCTCTTGGCGTGCCGACCATCAAGTCGACGCAAGCCGCCCGTATGAAGGATATACCCTATGAGAGGGGAACCGGTCCCATCGGCTCATCGCGGTCACCTACTCTTGCCGGCTACGACCCGATGTTGGAGATCTACCCGGAGGCCATTCGTCACAACGTAGCCGAGACCGCGCGCATTTGTTCCGGGCGACCGATACTTGCGGTTGTCAAGAACAACGGATACGGGCTGGGTGTGAGCAACGTAGGACGGATCCTGGACGGGATCGACACGGTTGCCGGACTCGCCGTCGTCAAGCCTGATCAGGCGATTGCGCTCCGCGATTCAGGTGTCCGCAAACCGGTGTTGTTGATGGGGCTCTTTTCTGAAGCGGATGGCGCGGAGTTGGTCGCTCGGAACGTTCGTCTCGCCCCCTACACCGACGGAGTACACCGTGTCTTGGCCCGTTACGCGGCATCTCAGAATCGCGAGGTCCCGGTTCATATATATCTGGACACCGGCATGAACCGCATAGGAGTGCCTTTTAGAAGGGCGATGCCGTGGATCGAATCCTTGGCAAACGAAGACGGTGTCCGGATCGAAGGCACATTCATGTGCTTCACCGAAGACGACGACTTCGATGCGGAGCAGCTGAGGAGGTTTCTGGATGTAGCAGGTACGGCACGGCGGAGGGGACTGGATCTCGGACAACTCCACGCAGCGTCTTCGCACGGCGTGTTCTTTCGCCGCAATTCTCTGCTGGACACGGTACGGCCCGGGCTGGTGCTTTACGGTGCGTATCCGGCTGGCGCTATGGCCAAGGGATTGGCCGATCTGCGTCCCGCTTTCAGACTTCGGGCACGAGTCGTGAGGGTCGAACGCCTCGAGGCGGGTGACGGCGTCAGCTACGAAAGGGCATATGTCGCCGATCGCCCGACATGGGTGGCTACCCTGCCCGTAGGACACGCCGATGGCTATCCTCGAAACGCTGTGAACGGATGCGAGATCTTGGTCAAGGATAGGCTTTTCAAGGTCATCGGCGCGGTCAGCGCAAGCCACACAGTATTCGAACTTGGCGGAGAGAAGCTGGTGGAAATCGGGGACGAGGCCACGCTGATCGGCCCGGACAACCCAGCGGTATATCCGAATACGATTGCAGAGCGGGCAGGGGTTTCGGTGTATGATGTGCTCATGCACCTGAGTGCACGTTTGCCCAAGCAGATTGTCGGAGCCTAAGTGGTCGAGATCGATCACTTGCCCCTAGCGTGACGCCGTTTTAACCTCTACCGTGTATCCCTGCACGAAACGAAGATGTCCCAGGGGAAAGGAGACGTAAGTGATTCCTGGAAAGAGAGTAGTTCTGCCAGCTTTTGTGGCGTTTTTGGTTGCCGGGTGCTCGCCGGAGCAAGCGGACACCGACGTTGAAGAGGCACCGGCGGCACCGCCAGACTCGACACCTACCGTCGTATTTGAAACATCCATGGGCCGTATCGTCATGGAACTGGATCAGGGGCTTGCGCCGGCCACAGTCACGAACTTCGTTCGCCACGTTGGGCAGCAGTTCTACAAGGACCTCATCGTCCACCGGGTCAGAGAGAACTTCATGGTCCAGATGGGGCTTCTCACTTCGAATTACGAGCGTAGGCTCAGCCCGGCCGCAATGTTGATGAACGAAGGTGACAACGGACTCCTCAATGTCCGCGGTGCCGTGGCCATGGCTCGAGGTTCCGACCCGCACACGGCCAAGACGGAGTTCTTCATTAACGTCAAGGACAACCCACAGCTCGATACGAGTGAAGATACGTGGGGCTACTGCGTCTTTGGACATGTGATTGAGGGCATGGACGTTGTCGATCAGATCAGAGTAGTGCCGGTGAGGGATCGTGGCACGAGAGAATCTGTGCCGGTTGATGCGATCGTCATCGACACCGCTTATGTGGCTGTTGACGAGTCCGAGTGGGCACGGGAAGAAGCTGGCGAAGAGGGCGGTCTATAGAGCCGACATCGCAGGTGCACTGCGATCGAGTGCTTTAATACGTGAAAGCTCACAAGCCCGCGACCGGTGCGTTGTGCGGTCGTGGGCTATTTTGCACTTGGCGTGACGAAAACCGAGTATGAAAATTCGCGTAGTGTATTCATAAGAGGGCCATTCGATGTTCGAGTTCAAGCCGTTGTCTCCAGAGGGAATCGAAGCCGCGCTCGAGAGAGCGGAGCATTACAGGCTGCTCAACGAACCCCGTGAGGCTGAAAGTATCTGTCGTGACATCTTGGCGATTGATCCCGACAACCAGCGCGCAGCTGTCCTGTTGGTGTTGGCTCTGTCAGAGCAATTGGGAGACGGCAGTGGCGGTTATGAGGCTGAAGCGAATGACCTGCTGGATATGCTCGACTCGAAATACGAGCGAAACTACTACGCCGGGATAATTTGCGAGCGGCGCGCAAAAGAGCTGCTCGCACACGGCACGTTGGGATCCGGCCCCATGGTGTACCAGCTTCTCAGAGACGCAATGGCCTGGTTCGAGAAGGCCGAAGAAGTCCGTCCCCCAGGGAACGACGATTCCTTACTCCGTTGGAACACGTGCGCTCGTATCATTCTGAAGAACAAATTGAGGCCGCCACCGGGCCCACCCGGTACATGATCCGGTTCTTTTGGTGATGAAAGACGTTTGATGACTCCTTGGGTTCAGAGGTTGTTGATTGCCAATGTGGCAATGTTCTTCATCACTCAGTTCGTTCCAGATCTGACCCGCCAACTCATGCTTGTGCCGATCCTGATCGCTTTCAGGCCGTGGACGATCGTCACATACATGTTTCTCCACGCCGGCTTGATGCACCTCATTTTCAACATGATTGGACTCTATTTCTTCGGACCTAGGCTCGAAGACCGGCTGGG
>JBDHHK010000055.1:0-22138 GCA_039589395.1 Gemmatimonadota bacterium | reverse complement strand
CTTGGATTTTCTCGGCTTAAACGACCGCTTTTTCGAGAAGGATCTGGAAGACGCCATCCTGCGCGAAATCGAACGATTCATTCTCGAACTCGGCGTCGGGTTCTCGTTCGTGGCCCGTCAGAAGCGGATCCAGCTCGACGATGAGGATATATATCTCGACCTACTCTTTTTCCATCGTAAGCTCCGGCGCCTTGTTGCGATCGACCTGAAGCTCGGTCGGTTCAAGGCCGAGCACAAAGGGCAAATGGAGCTGTACCTTCGCTGGCTCGAGGAGTACGAACAACAGCCCGGGGAGGAGCCTCCCATCGGGCTCATACTTTGTGCGGGAAAATCGGACGAGAAGGTCAAGCTCTTACGCATGGACGATGGCAACATCCGCGCGGCGACATACATGACAGAGCTGCCGCCAAAACGGTTGCTCGAGCAAAAGCTGCGAGATGCGGTTGAGCTGGCACGACGCAGATTAGAGGAGGGGAAGCAGAGCGAAAGTCGGTGATGCAACATCACCGGAAAGGTTCCAGCGTAGCTAGGCCATCCCCCGTAGCGGGCCTCAGTTCTCTTTTTGAACTACAGCCCGCGTAGGGGGACTGGCCTGGCGGAGCAACCAACATTCGAACTGCAGGCCGCGTTGAGGTGTAGGAGTGCGCCGAATCAAGGAGCCGAAGCCTACACCACCACTTCCTCCGCATTTCACTGGTGCCCGGGCGCCGACTCCCGCAACATGAACCATTCATGGGGTAGCTGGGTTTTGTTGGTTGCGGTCACAGCAGCTTCACGAAATCCTCGATCCGTGAATAACAGGCGCTTCCAAGCATCTGGTGAACAGTTGTTGACTGTGATACGTTCTCGGCCTGATTGGCAATGGTAAGCGGGTTTTCGCGTTTTTCTACAGCCGATCGGCAACGATGCCGCGTGCATTTCGGCTCGATCACGAGGTGTGCAGCCCAGAATGGATGCTTTTCCGACTGACGACCTTGTTTGGCTTGTAGCCGCTGAGCCCGATGGGCCACTGAATCCGGTCGTGGTCATCGTAGGCAAAAGAGCGCAAGCGCTGGCGGACGACGAGCCGGAGCTCGCGAGCATCCTTTGGCACATCGGAATCCGCCAACACAACTTGCAGATCCACAGCCGGCATGCTGAAGCGCTGCTTCTACACGTGGCGGAAGAGTCCGCTGCCAGTGTGGATCACCATTACCGCCTCGCCCTACAGATGATAGTGGACCTGTGGGAGAAGGAGACAGAGACACCGCTGGTGAAGCGTCCGTTGGAGCTACCGAAACGAAAATGGATCCAGCGCCTACTACGCCGGCCTCCGGCACCATGTGCGCGAGGTCTTCGGCCGTGCCCGACGGAATTGTTTCCCAATCGATTCCCGGAGGGTGGTGGGTCACCGTCGGCGATCGACCACGCGCGTTGGCTGTGTGCGTTCGGCCGCTACAGCAAAGGGGAGGCGATCCTAGAGAGTTATTTGCAGGAGAATCCCGAGGATTGGGAGGCGCACTGCATACTAGCGCAGATGCTGCGTGACCTCGCGAAGGAACCGGGCAAGAGCGTCCCGCACTTCGAATCTGCGGCGGAACTCGTACCGGAAAACCCCCACGTTTGGAACGCACTTGGCGAGACCTACGGGTACCTCGGCGATCAAGTCAACTCATGCGCTGCCTTCAAGCGGGAAGCAAAACTCGCAGATGACTTCGGCGCATGGATGAATGTCGCCATGATGGCGTTCAGCATTGGAGACACACAGACTGCGCAGGACGCGGCTAGCCGTGCACAAAAACAGGACACTGACCCGATGCTCTTGTTCTTGCTGACGGCGCTTGCGCGGCAGGAAGACAACACGGTGGAAGCCGAACGGTTGCTGGCTGAGGCAGAACGTGTGCTGCGAAAAATGCCCGCGGAAGAGAGGGATACTATTGCCACGTTGGATTTCGTCAAGGAGGCGCGCAGAGCTCGTAGTCCGCGTTGAAGCTGGCGTGCTTGCCTGCGCGGCTTGGCTGCAGGGTCCTTCTGCGTGAGGGTCCGCCCCCGCCCACAGGCGTAATGGCGGCACTTCGAGCCCGTTGTTCTGCCTGGTCCCGAGTGAAAATGGTTATGGCTGTTATAAGAGCTTTGCCTATTGTCCGCGCCAACCACAATCTCTACTTCGGATGCTGAGGCATGGCTAGAAGCAGCACCGCACTCGTGCCACTAGAAAGGATTGTCGGCGCGATTCTGCTTATGCGCAGACAGAAGGTTATGCTCGACGCGAATCTTGCGGAGCTTTGCGGTGTCGAAACACGAGTGCTCGTACAAGTAACGGAATGCATCTCGTTCATCCGAATAAGGGAGATGGTAGCCGGGCACGCGGATCTCTTGAAACGTGTCGGCTTTCGCACCGGTGAAGATGGTCACCAAACTTGAGATCACAGATTGTGATCTCAAGCCCACCGGGTGTGGAGATCGCCGACGTTCTTGTTCGTGCCTGTGTCGTTGAAATCCGTGTCGATGTTGTGACGTCCATACGGAAAAACCGACGTTATTGCTGCAACAACACTGGCATAGTTGCAGCGCAGCCAGGCCTTTGGGAATTCACTTAAGTGGATTCCCCCTAACCTACAGCCCGCGAAGGGGGACTGGCCTGGCCCCTGAAGAACTGCTCAAGGTTGCTGGCTTCGTTCGAAAGGACTATTCGACCGGACAGCCAGGCTACACGCTCGCGGCGGCCTTGATGTTCGGAACGGAGGCCACCATTCAGAGTGCAGCGGCTGGCTACAAATTTGATGCGCTCCTGCGTCGCCGCGATACCGAACGCTACGATGACCGACTGATTGTGCGCACCAACTTGATAGACGCGTTCGATTTGCTCATGGGGTTTGTCGAAAAACACCTCAACGACCCGTTCTATCAGGAGGCGCGATAGGAATTTCAATCCACTCCTCGCAAGTATGCACGGCGGGATTTGGTCTGTCCAGGCGGTCACATACGGCTCTTGATGTCTCGGTGGTGGGCTCAGACGGCGTTCGATGACGCGATCCGGCTGCGATTCAGGTTGAATCGACTCAGCTGCGCAACCCAACACTCCCGTAGCGCGGAACGTCGGGGGATTTCGTTGTGGCTTTACGCGGGAGCCGAGCTGGCCGGCGACTTCCACCGTCTCGGCGGAGCCCGTTGACGTCGTCGTGAGGTTTCGGTGCGACGTCTCAGGCGCTCGAGTATGCGGTCGATGGTCTTTGGTTCGGTAATGAATGAGACGATCCGCATCTCCTCGCCACATCGAGGACACGCCAGCGGGTCAACTTCTAGGATTCTCCGCAGCAGCTCCGCCCATCTGCGTTTCGCCTTGCGGAGGCCCTCGGGCTCAGGCTCTACGGTGGCCAGGCGAGCATGCCTTGAGCTGTGTCGATGTCCATGAGTTCACGCTTCACGAACATCTTGAGCACGGCTCGGCGGAAAGCCTCGGTGAGAGTAGCGACGTCATGGAGCGGGAGATGGACGAAAGTCCCATCGGGGCGAAAACCGCCGTCAGTTACAAGGAAGTGCAAATGGGGGTGCCAGTTGGCGAGCGATCCGTGAGTCTGGATAGATGAGACGATGCCGACTGAGAGATCCTTCTCACCAACCGTCGCCCTTATGAACGACGTCACCGTGCGGGCCGCTACGCGGGAGAGTTCGCCTAGGAGCTTTCTGTCGTAGAGGAAGTAGCGCCTCAGGCGCTTTGGTACGGAGAGGACGACCTGCCGGTGCGGGACGTCGGCGAGCAAGGTCTCCTCTAGCCAGATGCCCCAGAGCGCGATGCGCTTGGCATGGCAACTCGGACAGAAGTACCTGCACTTGCACGAGAACGCCAGCAGGAACTCGTGCCTGCAACCACCGCAGCGCACGCGTGCGAATCCGTGCTTGAGAATCCCACAAGCCTGGAACTTGTCGACTACCTCGCCGACGACCTTGCGCCAGTAACCCCAGCGTCGCGCGAAGCCCTCATCGCATACCGTGCAAACCTCGCCGAAATGATCTTCGATGAGGCCTCGTCGTATACCGTGCAAAACTCGGCGAAGTGATCCTCGATGAGGCGGTACAGCGGTGAGGCCTGAGGTCTGCGTGGCCTATAGACGCCACTCGGCGCGGTCGTGTGCCGAGGCCCCGCTTGCTGAGCCGTACCTGCCGCCGCTCCCATAAGCCCGTCGCTTCCAGGTGGAAGCGGGTATTGTGGGAATCAGAGGCCGCAGCGACGGTACCCGGTTTACGCGCCGTGGTGCTGTTCTATGCGTCGAATACTGATCCAGCGTCAGCCATCGCGGCCAGGGGAACGGCAGCCACGTCCCGTGACAGCGGGAACCGTTTCTCACCGGGATAGACTAAGGCCACGCGCTATATCAACTCTCGGTCCCCAAAACCATTTGATTGCAGCGCCCACGGGATTGATTGCACCCAGTCATGAGCTACACCCCAATTACCTGAGCAAGGCACACACATAACTTGACAAAAGCATGTATTTAGATGACTGTAGCATGTATGTTTGCACGTTCGCAATGAAAATGGAGTGAACGCCATGACATATGAAAACTCTGAGAGGGTCGAGGCCGTCCGACGCTTTGGGAGGTTCTATACCAAGTATCTGGGTGTCCTCGAGGAAGGTCTACTCAAGAGTCCGTTTCCATTGCCAGAGGCGAGACTGATTTATGAGCTCGCACATCACGGCGAGACTACGGCCGGTCAGCTTGGCGATGAACTCGGTCTCGATCCAGGTTACGTGAGTCGGTTGATTAGGCGTCTGAACGAGCAGGGGGTTGTAGACAAGACGCCATGCGAAGCCGATGGGCGTGTATCGCTATTGTCTCTCACTGATGAAGGGATGAACGCTTTCGCACGCCTGAACGATGCCTCCCGTAAACAGGTCGAGTCGATGTTGGGGGAGCTCGCAGATGCAGACCAGCAGCGCCTCATTCATGCCATGAGCACCATAGAGAACGTGCTCCTTGCCCAACCTGAAGTCCGCGTCCCCTACATTCTCCGTCCTCATCAGCCGGGTGACATGGGCTGGGTCGTACAACGCCACGGGGTGCTGTACAACCGCGAGTACGGGTGGGACGAGCATTTCGAGGCGCTCGTTGCTGAAATCGTGGCTCAGTTCATCCAGAAGTTCGACCCAAAGCGAGAACGATGTTGGATAGCGGAAAAAGACGGGGCGAACGTGGGTTCGGTGTTCGTTGTACGCAAGACCGCAACGACCGCGCAGCTACGCCTGTTACTGGTAGAGGCGGAGGCGCGTGGGTTAGGCATCGGCAAACGCCTGGTGAGTGAATGCACGAGGTTTGCTCGACAAGTTGGTTATAAGAAGATCATGCTCTGGACGAACGATTGCCTCCACGCTGCACGCCGTATCTACGAGGCGGAAGGTTATCGACTGGTCAAGGAGGAGCCACACCATAGCTACGGTCACGATTTGGTGGGTCAGTTCTGGGAGCTCCTGTTGTGATCCGGGATGTGCAAACCGAGCCCATGAAACCTCAGGGGTCTCATCTGGAGCTGGCTCGCTTTGCGTCGTTGCTCGATGAAGGTCCCACTGCCGAATGGAGCTGGCGGACGTTCCTGGTTGAACTCAAACCGGGCGAGTTCCCGAGTTTTCTCGAGGTATGTAAGACGCAAGCCGTCGTGATGGTTGAAGCAATGGAAGGTCAGCTGGAAGAACTCGCGGCGGTGCGCAGCCCGGCGGTCAGCTCCGCCGATGCCCGCCGCGTGTTTCTGGAGTCGGTGTTGGCCGAACACGGGGGCATCGAGTGCTACGGCACATGGGTGTTCGTTCCTTGGGAGCGAAAGATCGTGCATGTCCTGGCGCGTGAGGATTTCTTCGATGTCTTAACCAACAGGAACCAAGACAAGATTACCCGAGAGGAGCAGCTACTGCTGCGCACGAAATCCGTAGGTGTCGTGGGGCTGTCAATCGGTGCTGAAGTAGCCGTAACGGTGGCCCAGGAGCATTTATGCGGCCGCATAGTGTTAGCTGACTTCGATCGCCTTGATCTCTCGAACCTCAACAGGCTGAGCGCCGGAATCGATGACTTGGGTGTGAACAAGGCTCACCTTGCCGCCCGACGTATTGCGAAGATCGATCCCTACCTCGAGGTCGTGGTATGTGACGACGGAATCACGCGGGAAAACGCTGGCCGATATCTGGGTGATCTGGATCTGCTGGTCGATGAGTGTGACGATCTGGCAATGAAATATGAACTGAGAGAGTTCGCCCGCGACCGGCGCATCAATCTGGTGTTCGCAGCCGATGAGCGCGGTATGCTGAGCATCGAGCCGTATGCACATGCGCCCGACCTGGCGGCGTTCCATGGACGCGTACGAGGTCCGCCGCCACCAAGAGAAGCGTTTGTATCGCCAAAGGAGTTCATGCAATCGCTCACGGACTGGTTGGGTGGCTGGGAACAGATCTCGGAACGGTCACGTCAATCCGTCAACCGAATCGGTGACACACTCTGTGGGTACCCGCAACTTGCGAGCGAGCCTCGATTAGCTGCGGGGCAGGTCGGCCACGTTGCGCGGCGCCTATTGTTAGGCGAGCATCTGCCACCGTTCTTTGCGCACCTTGATCTAACCGAGCAGATTCGCACATGACTCCACGCCGCAGGGGCGGAGATCATCGGTCTCCTTTCTTCCACAGAATTGGCAATACCGCCACGGTCATGCGGGTGAGTGTCACGCGCGCGAACTCATCCAGCATGCCGCGCGCGATCTTACCGAGACAGAAGTCCTGTTGAGTAATCGATCGGGTCTGGAATGAACTGATATCCCGGTATGCCCGCGGCATCGAGCCAGATGTGATCGCTCCCGCCTGTGTTGCGGTCCCAGACCGAGGCCACGTCCAGATCGCGGAAGGGCCACAGAATCGGTACTGTCAACTTGAGCGATATTCACGATAAAAAGCGTGACACCAAGGACAGAAAAGCACCGCATACGGTCGTCTCCTGCCTGAGCGAGGCGTCCAAATGGGCAGGTAAGAGCTCAAGTTGATAGTACCTGCCCGACAGCTATCGCGTGACGTGATTCCCTCTCGTGGAACGGCGAATTCGTTTTCAACTCGAAGCCATGCAACAAAGCCCTGAATCCACGTCGTAATGAGACCGTATTGAATAGTGTCCAGATTGCACAGCACCCAGGTTTCGCGGTCAGACGGCACTGTCAACTCGAGCGAAATCCGTGACAATAAGCGTGATCTCTATGAAAGATGTGCCCCGCATACGGTCGTTTCCTGCCGGACCGAGAAGTCCAAACAGGCATGGAAAAGCACAAGTTGACAGTACCCACCCATAGTGCTCGATCCCATCAACGGACGGATAGCCCCATGATCATTCCGAGACCACTGACGCTCATCCTGGCCCTCAGCCTCTGCGCGACGCCGCTGCTATCTCAGGAGAACCGGACGATCCCATTGGAAACGCCGGTCCAATCTAAGGGCACGGTTAGCTTTGTCTTGCACACCGACAGGCCCTACTCGAGCGGCGGACCGGAAGCCGACTTCGAACAGATCCTCTTCCGGCTTCCCAACCTGGCAAGCTGTTCGATACAACGGACATACAGTGCAATCCTCCTGAGCCTCGATTGGGAGTCCGCCCCGGATCATCGTGGCTACCACCTGTTCCTCCCTGAGCTTCCGGGTCCAGAGGAATACCATGTCCAATTCACCTGGGATGCCCAAGAGGGGTTGTCTCAGGGGTACTTCAATGGCCTTCCGTTCCGATACGAGGATCCCGGCTACTACCATGGGCCCTGGGATCTACCGGAAGCGGCCACGGAGCTGATCACCCCTGTGGGACCTAACCGAATCTCAGATGTGAGCGTGCTCGCCAGATCCATCAGCGACGACGATGCCAAGGACAACACGCCCCCGCACCTCCGGGGTAGGAATCAGAGCCTGATCCACGGCCTCGAACTCCCCCCACCGATCGATCTAATGGGCCGGAAGGGAGAACTTCTATATGAATCCGCGATGGATACTCCCCAGAGCCTTGAGGGATGGGTGGTAGAAGGCCCAGGCATCATGGACTTCGTGGACGGAAGCGTGGTGCTGCACTCGGCGATTCCCCGGCCATCCGATGGTTCCACCGGGAACTTCAACATCTGGGTACCGCTGGAGTTTCCGGACAGCATCATCGTCGACTGGGATTTCAAGCCGTTCACCGACAGCGATGTCGCCCACTTTTTCTTCGCAGCCCGGGGGAGGGGGGGCGAAGACATCTTCGGGTCTTCCCTGGCACCGCGAGACGGGCACTTCCAACAGTACATCAACGGGGACATCGACAATTACTACGTCATCTACTTCTTGAACCGGGCCCTGACGAGGACCACCAACCTGACCCGCTCAGGGCTGTTCAAGTCCATCGGCGCGGCTGTCCTGAGCCTGGGATCTGTCGGAATCCCACCAGGGGAGAAAACCTGGCACTCACTGCGGATGATCAAGGACGGCGGTCATATCCAGCTACAGGTTGACGGAAAGGTCGTCCTGGACGGCGGCGATCCCGGCACCGAGAGGTGGGGACCGGTTCTGGGCGGTGGGCATCTGGGCTTTCGGCAGATGGCCCGTACGATGGCCGCGTATCGGAACCTCAGAGTGTGGGAGATCAGGTAGGGGCTTTGTCAACTCATTGGTGCTAGGGTGAAACCGACGCCGGGGCGGCTGGGTTTGCTCAGGCAGCCGTAGCCGCACTCCATTCAAGGCAGCAACACGGTCGCCAGGTTCACATCGACGATTGCATTCTCACAATCGGTGGTGGTAATTGCGGACAGGGCTGCATAGAACCCGGAGTTGGCGGACAAGAACGGCCAGACCAGAGGTTCGAGTCCTCCAAGCCAGGATGCGGGCCGCAGCCGCCACCTCTGCCAAAACGGCACCTCTGTGAACGTTACTCCCCTCGAGAAGGAGGGTAACGATCGAAATGTGGACCTCAACGACCGCGCTGTGAACGTTAACGAGAGTAATGTGGACCTCAACGCTTGCGATACGAAGCTCAACGAGACAATTGCGGACCTCCACGACAGCGAAGCGGACCTTGCAGACATCGGACTGAATCTCTCAGGAGCAGTTGTGGATGGTCATATGGACGCTGTGGGAGGCACTCTTGAAGCATGCTGAGGACGTCGAGGGATGCGCGAAGGTGGCTGTGCTCCTGATTGTCTCCTCCTGCAATCCATACTTTGGTGATTCCACGCCGAGGTACACCGAGGCCGCTCGCTTTGCGTTGAAGGCGAGCAGTCTTGGCGCATAACGTTCGATCTTCGCCAGCACCGCCGCCATGTCGAAGTCGCTGTTCTTTAGATCCGAGCGACTCCGTAAATACAACGGTGCTCGTCGATGAAAGAGACCATCACCTCGCTCGGCGGTCGAGCTCCGCCTGGGCAAAATACGCCGACGCCTTACGAAGAATCTCGTTCGCACGCCTCAGCTCACGGTTCTCGCGCTCCAGTTCTTTGAGACGCTCTCTCTCAACGGTTGTCAAACCCGGCCGAAGACCTTCGTCCCGCTCAACCCGACGAACCCATTTCCTAAATGTCTCTGCCGTACAACCAATCTTCCCGGCAATCGAACAGATCGCCGCCCACTGCGAGTCGTACTCACTCGCATGCGCCCGGACCATCCGAACCGCCCGATCTCGGACCTCCGGCGAATACCTGATTTGATTTGTCATGACTTCATCCTCTCAACAAATGGAGCCTCCGGAAACCCCGGTACGGTTCACGGGCAGGCGTTCCGGTACCTGCAGGCTAACGGTCTCTTGGTCGGCGCCAACGACCTGTGGATCGCCGCGACCGCGATCGTGCACGGAATGCCGCTAGTCACGCGCAACGAGCGGCACTTTCAACGAGTGCCGCGGTTGCAGTCGTTGGGGTATTGAGGCGCGGTCCAGCCAACCGGCCGAGCGGTCCAGCTCAACGGACCTAGTCCAATCACAGCAGGAATTTCCTTTCACCCCGTAGGAGTGTGCAGCCCAGAAATGAAGGTGTCTGGGAGCATTGTCAACCTCTGGGTTTTGTAGACAACGGATTCAGAACCGCCGATTCGACTTTCGCTTGGACGCCGGCTCGAGCTTGCAGACGAGCCGGCAAGGAGCTATCAGTGACCGCGGCCCGATGAAGTGAGATAGGGACAGGGTACAGACGTACCACAAGCCGCATGCCGTCCCTTGACTTGTCTAAGGGAACGAGTTACGTGATGATGGTGTTCTACACCAAGTCGCACACAGATATCGAGAGCCTACTCAGACAATTCGTCTCGGAGAAAGCCCATGTACTCGCACCGCTCCCGCAGCAGGCCCACTACTGCCCTCGCCTTGCTCTTTTACTTCGTCACGCCATGGGCGCTCTCGGCTCAGGATGTGAATCGGCCCGACGAAAACGGCCTGCCGCTAGAGCCCGCGCGTTGGGCCCGCTTCACCACCTCAGAGGGCACCTGGATGTCGCTCGACGTGAGCCCCGACGGTGCGACCATCGTCTTCGACATGCTGGGCGACATCTACACTATCCCGATCGGCGGCGGAACTGCGACGCGACTCACTCACGGGATCGCGCACGACATGCAGCCGAGGTTCAGTCCGGACGGCCGGGAGATCGTTTTTGTCTCCGACAGAAGCGGCTCGGACAACGTGTGGATCCTGGCAGCCGACGGCAGCGACGTGAGGGCGCTCACGAAGGGCGTGGGTAGCCGATACGTCTCTCCGGAATGGACACCGGACGGCGACTACATCGTGGTCTCGCGCCAAGCGCCGCTCGAGGGCCTCGAGAAGCTCTGGCTCTATCACACCGGAGGTGGGATCGGGATCAACATGACATCCCTACCGGCCCGCACCCGCCTAATGGGGCCGGCGTTCGGTGAAGACGCACGTTACGTGTGGTACGGGCGCCGCGTAGGAGCCTGGTCCTACAACGCCATCCTGCCGCAATACCAACTAGGCGTCTACGATAGGGAGGCCGGCACACACACGACGATGAGCTCGCGATTCGGCTCGGCTTTCAGGCCGGCTCTCTCCCCCGACGGCCGGTGGCTGACCTTCGGCTCCAGGCACGACGCGGAAACCGGGTTGGTGCTGCGCGAGTTGGCCACGGGTGAAGAGCGCTGGCTGGCGTACCCGATACAGCGCGACGAGCAGGAGTCCTACGCACCGATGGACGTGCTGCCCGGGTATTCCTTCACCCCGGATTCGCGGGCCGTGGTGATCTCCTACGGAGGACAAATCTGGAACGTTCCGGTGGACGGTTCCGAGCCAGCCAACATTCCGTTCACGGTGAACGCCGAGGTGGCCGTGGGACCGGAGATCGAGTTCGAGTACCCCATCGAGGACACGCCGACGTTCACGGTCAAGCAGATTCGGGACGCAGTGCCATCGCCGGACGGTTCCAGAATCGCGTTCACTGCACTCGACCGCCTCTACGTTCTGGTCCTTCCGGACGGCGCGCCGCAGCGACTCACCGACCAGGAAGTGGGAGAGTATTACCCGACCTGGTCTCCTGACGGATCCGCAATCGCATATGTCACGTGGGACGACAACGAGGGCCACATCATGCGGGTGCGCTCCGTTGGAGGCAACCCGACACAGCTGACACAGATCTCTGCGTACTACCAGCAGACGGCATGGTCACCCGACGGAGAACGAATCGTCGCAATCCGCTCCGACGCTCGTAACCTGCACGAATCCGTCGATCCCTTCGTTAACGACGGACTCGGGGCAGAGTTTGTATGGGTACCCGCCGAAGGCGGCGACGTCACGACGATCGGCCCGACCGGCGGTAGACAAAAGCCACATTTCGTGGTCGGCGAGCCCGACCGCATATACAGCTATGGTTTCCAGCCGGCCGTGCAGGGTTCGCCTAGAACCGTCGCGCTGGCGTCGACCCGCTGGGACAACACCGATCTCGAGCATCACCTCAGGGTCACCTGGCGCCTGCCGATATTTGCAGGTGGGTACGAAATCTCGCCGGCTACCGGTTTGTTGATGCCACGCGACTACGACAATGAAACACAGGAAGTCATTCCGCAACGTTCTGCAGGCCTCGTAATGATGGCTCCGCAGGGTGATCTGGCACTGGCTCAGGTACAGAATGACGTCTACGTCGTAACGGTGCCTCAGATTGGCGGGGCGGTACCTACGGTCCTGGTCACCAAACCCGACAGCGCTCAGATGCCGGTCAAAAAACTCACCGACATTGGCGGCGAGTTCCCGGCATGGGCATCGGACGGCAGAACGGTGCACTGGTCGGTGGGTAACGCGTTCGTGAGTTACGACCTGGAAAGAGCAGAGGCGATCGATGACAGCCTCCGGAATGCAGGCGCAGATTCCGCGGCGATGCGTGGCGCCGGATACCGGCCCAATGAACTGCGCGTCGCCGTAGAGGCGCAGCGTGACATTCCGGAGGGTACGGTAGTGCTTCGCGGGTCGCGCGTGATCACTATGAACGGCGAAGAGGTGATCGAAAACTCCGATATAGTCGTCGAGAACAACCGAATCACCAGTGTCGGTGCGCGGGGCCAGATACCTGCCGGTGCAAGGGTGATCGACATTAGTGGGACGACAATAATACCTGGGTTCGTAGACCCGCACTCCCACATGTGGCCCCTGTGGGGAATGCATTGGGCACGGCCGTGGCTGTATTTGGCGAATCTCGCCTACGGCGTGACGACAACTCGCGACCCTCAGACATCCACCACAGACATACTGACATACGGAGACCGAGTGGAAGCCGGCTACATACCGGGCCCGCGGATCTACTCCACGGGGCCGGGTGTGTTTTCAAGCGAGGGAATCGGCAGCCTGGACCATGCGCGCGACGTGCTCAGGCGGTACAGCGAGTATTACGACACCAAGACATTCAAGGAGTACATGTCGGGTAACCGGCGGCAACGCCAGTGGTTGATTATGGCCGCGCGTGAACTCGAACTGATGCCGACTACAGAGGGCGGCCTGGACTATCGTCTCAACATGACACACGCCATGGATGGATACCCCGGTATCGAGCACAACCTGCCGATCATCCCGGCCTACCGGGATGTTATCGAGCTGTTTGTAACATCACAGACGACAAACACGCCCACGTTGCTGGTTACCTACGGCGGACCGTGGGCCGAGAACTGGTTCTACACGCGCGACGACGTGGTCGGCAACGAGAAGCTCGCTTACTTCACGCCCGCTGCGGAGTTCGACGCAAAGGTCCGACGGCGAAACCCCGAACCCGGTCCCGCCGCCTGGTTCATGGAGGACGAATACGCCTTTCGGCGGCACTCGGCCTGGCTCAAAGACCTCGTGGAAGCAGGCGGCCGCGCAGGTGTCGGTAGCCATGGCCAACTCCAGGGACTCGGCTACCACTGGGAGCTGTGGCTGCTACAGAGCGGAGGCATGAGCAATCACGACGCGCTCCGTGCCGCCACCATACTCGGCGCAGAAGCGATCGGGTTGGGCAGAGACCTGGGGTCGATCGAGTCCGGCAAACTCGCCGACTTGATCGTGCTCGAAGCCAATCCGCTCGACGACATCAGGAACACGAACACGATCCGCTACGTGATGAAGAACGGGCGCATCTACGACGGCAACACGCTCGACGAAGTCTGGCCTCGTGAGCTACCAGCTCCAGACGAACCTTGGAGACGCACGGAGCCGAATGTGAGAGCCGGGCTGAGAGGAGGTGCCCGATGAACTCCGCAACGATTTCGAAACGGGTCTTGCTGACGGCAGCCGTGGCGACTGTACTGGCTGTGACATCGACAATGGGACAGGGCGGCCCTCGCAACGACCGCAGCAACCCACTTCCGCTCCCAGCGGAACGAAAGGCGGAGTTCACCGCCACGAAGGTGACGTGGATGTCGCTCGACGTGAGCCCCGACGGACAGACGATCGTGTTCGATCTGCTGGGGGACCTGTACACCTTGCCGATCGAGGGTGGCAAAGCCACCCGGATAACAAAGGGTTTGGCATACGATGCCCAACCTCGCTTCAGCCCTGACGGCGAGACGATCGCGTTCGTGTCGGACCGAAGCGGTGGCGACAACGTGTGGACCCTTCGGATGGACTTCACGGACACCACGCAGATTAGTCGAGGCAACAACAGCTTGTACGTCTCACCCGAGTGGATGCCCGACGGCGAACATATAGTGGTCAGCCGCTCCGGAGGGTTGGGAGGCGCAGCCAAGCTACAGATGTATGCGGTGGACCGGCGCAGGCCTCTGCCAGTGATCCGGACACCCGCCAATCGCAAAACCCTCGGCGCGGCGCCGAGCCCCGACGGCCGCTACATCTGGTATGCGGGACGAACGGGTGACTGGTCGTACAACGCACTATTCCCCCAGTATCAGCTCTACAAGTACGACCGCGACACCGGCGAGTCGACGCTGATGACGAACCGCTACGGCTCAGGGTTCCGGCCGGCGATCTCACCTGATGGACAGTGGCTCGTTTACGGGACACGCGAAAAGGCCGAAACGGGCCTGCGGAAACGAAACCTCCAGACAGGCGATGAAGAGTGGCTCGCATATCCGGTGCAGAGGGACGAGATGGAGTCGCGGGCGCCGCTCGACGTCTTGCCTGGTTATAGCTTCACCCCCGACTCCCGCGCGATAGTCGCCTCATACGGAGGTGAGATATGGCGCGTGCCCATGGACGGCAGCGAACCGACCCAGATCCCGTTCGAGGCAGACGTGGAGCTGGACATCGGGCCGGAGGTGAAGTTCGAGTATCGGGTGGACACTTCGGAGGCGGTCACCTCACACCAGATTCGTAATCCCGTGGTGTCGTCGGACGGGGGCCAAATCGCGTTCTCGGCGTTCGACCGGGTATGGGTGAAGAGCATCTCGGACGATGACGCACGCCGATTGACCGAAGCGGATGTGGGAGAGTATCACCCAGCCTGGTCGCCGGACGGCGATTGGGTTGCCTTCGTCACCTGGGATGACAGTGCGGGCGGCCACATCGTGAAGGCTCGAGTCGACGGCTCGGTGGAGCCGCAGCGACTCACGAACGCTGCGGCACTCTATTACAACGTCGCCTGGTCGCCTGACGGGCAGCGCATCGTTGCGACCCGAGGCGCGGCGCGCGAGCTGAAGAAGGCGCCCGACATATTCTTCGGCCCGTTGGGCGGCGAGTTCGTCTGGGTACCAGCGGCCGGGGGCGATGTCAGTCTGATCGCTCCTACCGGTGGTAGGGACGTTGCGCACTTCAATAGAGACGAGCCCGATCGCATCTACGCGTACAGCCCAGCCGAGGGCCTGGTTTCGTTCCGTTGGGACGGCACAGACGTGGAAAGGCATCTTGCGGTTCGAGGTGCGCCGCCTCCTGCGGGAGACATGCCACACGAGGAGGAATGGGTTCAATTGCCGCGGCGTGTATTCCCGACGTTCAACGAGGAGCTCGCCTCAGTCGACGCAGTCGCGGAGGGCGGGCCGCAACCGCCGCCTGCAGGTCTAGTGCTGATCTCGCCGGTAGGAGGCCGCGCAGTGGCGCAAGTCGGCAGCCACATCTACACGGTCGATGTTCCCGAGATTGGCGGCCCCACACCGACCATAATGGCTGCAAACCCCAACGCAGCGCCCGTGCAAGTGCGGCAACTCACCGAGATAGGAGGCGAGTTCCCCTCTTGGAGCGCTGACGGCGAGCGCGTCCATTGGGCGATCGGCAACGCGTTCCTGACGTACGACCTGAGCCGCATCGAGGTCATCGAGGACAGCACCGAACAGGACGCTAGAGAGAAGGTGGGGCAAGCACTCAGGGTCCGCGGTATCATCGACAGCCTCAAGGTGACCCGCAGCGTGATCGACAGCCTGAGGAACGCTGACGCAGAGGTACCGGACTCGCTCGAGGCCAAGCTCAACGGCCTGATCGCGGATTCGGTGGAAGTCAAAGCAGACTCACTGATCCGCGTGGCGGAAGAAGCCAGAGCCAGAGCGCAGGCAATAAGGAACCGCGCCGACTCGGTGCGCGTCGGTCTCGACAGCGTTACCGCGGACACCGCACTCTACGAGCCGGATGAAGTGCGCATCGAGGTCACTCTCCCTCGGGACATACCGCGAGGTACCGTCGTTCTCCGCGGTGGTCGAGTGCTCACGATGAAGGAGCATGAGATACTCCCGAACGTGGACATCGTCGTTACCGACAATCGGATAACCGCGCTCGGCCCGAGAGATTCAGTCGAGGTTCCGGACGGGGCAGAAGTGATCGACGTCTCTGGTAAGACGGTAATCCCGGGATTCGTCGACACCCATTTTCACGCGCAGTGGCTCGTTCCGGAAATCCACGTCGAACAGGCCTGGCAGTATCTCACCAACCTGGCGTACGGAGTGACAACCGCCCGCGACCCGCAGACCGGGTCGACCGACATATTGAGCTATCAAGACAGGGTCGCCACCGGCGGGATGTTGGGTCCGCGCATCTACTCCACCGGCCCGGGCATCTTCATCGGCGAGAACATCCGTGATTCGGCCCATGCAGTGAGCGTGGTCAAGAGGTACAGCGAGTACTATGACACCAAGACGCTCAAGATGTACATGTCGGGCAACAGGCAGCAGCGGCAGTGGATCGTCCAGGCTGCGAGACAGCTGGAGTTGATGCCGACCACGGAGGGCGGGCTCGACTACAAGCTGGAACTCACGCATGCCATCGACGGTTATTCCGGAATCGAGCACGCTCTCCCGATCACCCCCATTTTCGACGACGTCGTAGAGCTGTTCAAGGCGTCACAGACCACCAACAGCCCGACACTGCTGGTGGCGTACGGCGGGCCGTTCGGCGAGAACTGGTTCTACCCCAGGGAGAACGTGCACGACAACGAGAAGATGCGGCGTTTCTCACCGCACGAGAGCATTGACTTGCGCACCAGGCGACGCGGTACCGGTGCCGGACTGAGCCCGGGTCCGGCAGGCTGGTTCATCGACGATGAGCACGTGTTCATGAGGCACGCCGAGTTCGTCAAGAAGCTGATGGAGGACAGTGCGCGCGCCGCAGTCGGTGCCCACGGTCAGTTGCAGGGGCTCGGGTACCATTGGGAGTTGTGGGCGATGGCATCGGGCGGACTGTCAAACCACGACGCGCTGCGAGCAGCGACCGTTTACGGCGCCGAAGCAATCGGACTCGGCACGGACCTGGGGACTCTGGAGACCGGCAAGTTGGCGGACTTGATCGTGCTCGACGCCGATCCGCTCGTCGACCTACGGAACACTACTGCCATCAGCTACGTAATGAAGAACGGGCGTCTCTACGAAGGAGACAGCTTGAACGAAGTGTGGCCACGTCAGCGCGCATTCCCGGCGCCGCCGTGGCGGCGACTCGACCCGGAGGGGGTGGCCGCGGGAATACCCTAACAACTTGGATCTACCGGTCTGGGCGTCGTTGGTGCATGGTTCTGGATTCCGGTTCATCATCTAGGCGACGCCCTGATCCGGAGTTGCCAGCGATGAAGTAATCGCTGCTTCGGACCTGACTGGTCGTCGAACGCATGATTGCGGACGGCATTATGCGGGCAAATCGGACCAGCAAAACACCTTCTTGGTGAAGGTGACCTACCGCACGCTCAGTCTATGACTCGAACCACGAATGTCGCCACGTATTCATCGAGAGGTATTGGCGTGACCGTCTCGGGATAAGGGGCGAGGCTTGCGAGTTCCAGTATCACTGCACCCAGATCCAGGACTTTGGGATCGAGCGTGGTGTGCAAAATGTTGGTCTGCGTAGTGCCTTGGCTGTGTTCTACTTCTACTACGACGGCTCCGTCTCCCTCCCAAACACAGAGGATCAACGCATTGCTTGGACAGCGCGAATCGTTTGCCACATCCAAAAACCGGATGTGAATGCCCGCCTCTCCAACGAAGGCCCGCTCACCTACCTCGAGCTCGAACGGAACGTCGAGGTCGGGCGTCGCGGCCAGCTCGACGTTCGCATCGGGGCCTGCAACCGATGAACAACCAACTACCGCGGCAACCAATAAAAGCCAGCTAGAACGCATCTCGATTCTCCTCACTCAGAGTCCTTTGGCCGACAATACCCAGCATATGGATTGTGGGTCACATGGGCGTTGTTGCATGGCTCCGAGTTGAAGACGAATCCCCCGTGCCCCGAGTGGACGTCACGCCACTCGATAGCTGTCGGGCATCCCTAGACGGTTCATCGTATTGAGGATCTCGCTCGACAGCTGCACCTCAACTCGTTGTCCAGCCAGGGTTCGACTTCGCATACTTCGACCGATGATCGTCTTGTATCGGTACATGGCATTCTCCACCATGGCCCGCTTGCTGTAGCCTGAATTCTTGTGCCACTCGCGTCGCCCGAGTCTGCATACGGAGCGGATATTCCGATTCCTCTCCTTCAATGCAAGCGACGGTGTTGGATTCGGTTGGGCGTCGCGTCGCGGTGGTATGAGCACCCTCACTTGTCGGCCTTGGCCCTGCGTGTGGACCGCCTCGTAGACACCCTCCCTGTCGTAGGCACTGTCCGCACACACGGAGGCCACGCGATTCTCGATCCGCCCGAGCAAGGCGGGAACCCGACCGCAATCATGCGTTCGACGATTAGTCAGGTCCGAGGCAACGATCTCGCCAGTAGCCGCGTCCACCGCAAGGTGCAGTTTCCGCCAGGCCCTGTTCTTCGGTGGCTTCCGCAGATTGCCGACGTGAATCCTGAGGCCGGTGCTGTCGATGAGCAGGTGGATACGCCGATCGTTCGCGCCCGCACGAAACGGGATCTCACCGAGCGTCTTGAGCCGCCGTGACAGAGTCGTGTGGTCAGGAACGGGGATCTTCACATCAAGCATGTCTGCCAGGGAACGCAGGAAGCCTTCGGTCTGTCGGAGTGGGAGATGAAAGATCATACGGATCGTCAGGGCTGCCTCAATCGCAACGTTCGCGTAGATGCGTTGACCGCCGGGCCTGCCACTGGGTAGGGCCCGCCAGGAATTGATGGCGTTGTCGGAAAGCCAGACGGTCAGGTCCCCGCGTCTGCGTAATCCCGCCTCGTACTCAGGCCAATTGTGTATCCGGTAGGGCGATGTCGCGTACTTGTACTGGCTGCGTTTCGGATACTTCATCGGTGGCGACTCCGGATCGGGGCATCGCCTCAATGATGCACCAAAACCCAGAGCCATGCACCAACGCCGCACCCAGTTCTTCGTGTAGCTCACGTGCCAGCGCGGCCTCTGGCGTCTCTCCGTCTTTCGGTTTGCCGCCAGGGAACGCCACCGCCCGTCCATTCTCGGCAACAGGCTCCGATGAAGAGATGCGGTACTGACCTAGCGAGGTCCCCGTGAAAACCGGGGCGATTCAGCTAAATTCAATGAAACAACGGAAGGTTGACCATTCAAAATGCTCTCTGATGACACGCCAAGCGTCTTCTCACGGGAGGAAGCAACACAGATCCGTGAGATGATGACGGCATCCAAGGAACCGCCAAGATGCCCGCGGTGCGACGAGGCTCTGGAGTTTGGGCCCGCCGCCCTGCATCGAGTGCGTGGCAAGCAGTACACCGTTCGGGCGCTGACCTGTCCGGTGTGCCGCCGTTTGCTCTCGATCAAGGACTCGCCTTGAGAAGCTGAGAAATCGTCGGCGAATCTATGTAAGCCTACCGCTCCGGTTAATCCCTCGGTCCACCTTCTTGCTTCCACCCGTGCGATCCCGCCGCATCCCGTAGCGAACCTCTGTGCTGGAACAACACCGATAGGTTAGAGCGATGCCAGGTCTTTGGGAATCCACTTCAGTGGATTCCCCCCCGGCAGCGGGCCTTAGTGTTCTTTCCAACACTACAGCCCGCGAAGGGGGAGTGGCCTGGCGAAGCTACCTGAGAATGCCGTTAGCCTTTGATCCCGCGCGTCGCATTTCTTTGATACATATCGCGTAATCCTGCTTACTACCGACCGTCAGACTCGCCGTATCGTTTCCGCATGACACTGCCGGCTTCAACGTCAATCGCAGCTTTGGGATCGAATTCGAATTTGTCGAAAGCACATGTAAAAAAAGAAACGCCCCTTGCGGGGCGTCGGGCCGACGATGCTATCGCCGGCGGGGTGATGCGCCATCGTAACTGAACCATATCACCGCGTCAAGAGATGCGAAGAAAAACCATCGTGGAATGGGTGATCGCGTACATCGATGGATTCAACCTCTATTTCGGCCTCAAGTCCAAGGGGTAGCGAAGGTATTACTGGCTGAATCCCCGCTTGCTAGCGGTGAATTTGCTCAAGCCAACACAAAGGTTAGTGGTTGTTAAGTACTTCACGTCCAGGATATCGAGTTGCGCGGTTCGTTCGGACAAATCGAATCGTCAGAGCGGCCTCGATGGCAATGTTCGCATAGGTGCGCTGACCGCCCGGTTTCCCGCTGGGTGGCTCCCGCCAGGAGTCGATTGTTTCCTCTGAAAGCCAGACCGTGAGGTCACCGCGGCGGCGCAGGCCTGCCTCGTATTCGGACCAATTGCCAATCCGGTATCGGGATTTCGCGTACTTGTACTGGCTACGCTTGGGATATTTCATCGGTGGCGACTCCAGATCGAGGCATCACTACAATGATGCGCTGAAATCCGGAGCCATGCACCAACGCCGTTCCGCGTGGTCATGGTGTTTCTAGCCGACTCGGATGCTGCTATACATGGTTACGCACCGAAGTGGCTGGTGCGGGGAAACAGCATGCCGAGAGCGACGGCTGCGACGGTTCAAATCAGTTCGCCAAGCGCAGCAGTTCCTTGAAAACGCGCGGAAGCGCAGCAAGTCACGGACAGAGCGCTAGCGACGACATGCTGATGCTTTTCCACGTCCACCGTTGTGTTCAGAGATCGTGATTTGAATGCGTATCCTGGGGCGTGGGAGGAACCAGAACTTCCCGGCGTACCTCAGCTCGCCGCTGATTCCAAAGACCTGCCTGCGAGAAGGGCCACATTTACTGCAAAAGAGTGTTCAGGCGCGTTGAAACACATAAAGATGGAGGCGTGTAATGCAGAGCCGGCCGCACCAGGAATGGCGCAAAGGAGCCTGATAATGAAACGATACTGTTCTCCACTCCTTCTTGTCTTTCTGCTATTACCGCCTCACCCCTGTGTTTCGCAGGCAGTGCCGGAGTTGGTCTTCATTGAGGGTGGTACGTTTCTGATGGGTGATCTGCTCTCTGAAGGAGAACAAGATGAACTACCGGTCCACCCTGTGACGGTTGGGGATTTCCTCCTCTCATCTTACGAAGTGACGGTGGCGGAATTCACTGCTTTTGTCAACGAGACTGGTTACGTGACCTCCGCAGAGGGTCCGTTTGATCCGGAAGCTTTTGGGATGCATGTCACTGAGTGCGTACACGCTGAGGTTTTCAGACAAGCTCGCATGGATGGTGACATCGGTCATGCAGCAGTTTGCAGCAGGGATTTCAATGCCGCTGTTGCCTTCAACTCCAATTTTCGGCTAGAACGCACACAAACCCTGATGCAGGGTGACGACCACTGCAATCACAGGTACATCGATCTGGCATGATGCAACCATGAACGACATACTCACGGCGGTGACCCTGGTGTTGCTGGCCATACCAGCTACGGCCCAGGAATGGCACGAACCATTGCGGGTTCCCGAGAGTGCCGATCTCGGCGTTGTCGTGGACGGATTTCTGCAAGCTGAAGAATGGGGTGACGCCCTGAGCGTCCCCGGGACTGATCCGTGTGAGATCTATCTGAAGAGGCACGATGGGCACGTGTTAGTTGGGGTATCGTGCCCACGTCTTGAACTTCCAGTGTTGGACGTGTTTCTCTGGCCAGAGGGAGACGAGGTCTATCAGCTTCATGCTTCAGCGTATCTTGCTGAGCGAGTGCTAACTGAGGGCGAGGACGTGCAACGACAATGGCGGTCTGGTCTAACCCTGGACTGGACCGCCAACACAGTAAGGTGGAGCAGCCAGATTAGGGACAGCCTGGCAGCTATCGGAGTCTTCGGTGGCGAGATGCTGAAACGGGCCGTTCTCCCATTTGAGGGTTTTGAAGTCCGAATCGGAGAAGCCCAGTTCACAAGCTCCCAATGGCGGCTGCGTGTTCAGATATTGCGTTTCGCAAGTCTCGACCCGCCGCTCGTGTTCCCGCAGGACATGAGAAGCGGCGAAGGAGCTAGCAACTGGTTTCTGCTCGACCTGTCTTCCGGGGATTCCTCTAACGATTGAGATGACCGC
>JBDHHK010000054.1:0-22350 GCA_039589395.1 Gemmatimonadota bacterium | reverse complement strand
CGGTGACCATGGACGGCTACGACGACTACTCCATGCACCCACCTGGAGACGCGGCGCCGGTCTCCGGAATCTGTCATGCGCGCGGGGCGAACGCTGAAATACCGCCGGCGTGGATCGTCTACTTCATCGTAGAAGACCTGGACGCGAGCCTGCAGGCATGCGCGAGCGCCGGAGGCAAGATCGTGAGCGGCCCGAGAAACATGGGAAAGGATAGGTACTGCATTATTGCGGATCCTGCTGGAGCGGCCTGCGCGCTCTATCAGTCGGGACAGTGAATGCAGAGAATGCCAGTACGGTTGACTGTGGCCGAGTGGACAATGTGATTTACTAGTATGTCCGTAGGTGCACAGGAACATGTGAATGTCGGTGAACGGTATAACCGGGTGTTTGCCTTCGCTGTCGGCCTCAACCTGACGTTCATCTTGGTCGAGGTCGTTGCGGGGCTGCTTGCTGGTTCCCTCGCCCTCTTGGCCGACGCCGGGCACAACGCTACTGACGTTCTCAGCCTGCTCCTGGCTTGGGGCGCCTCATCGCTGGCCACTCGCAGTCCGACTCGACGACGCACGTACGGTATGAGACGCGCGACCATTCTCGCTGCTCTTGCGAACTCGCTGCTCATCATGGGGGCGGTCGGCGTGATCGGCTGGGAAGCTGCCCACCGCTTCTTCAGCCCAGGCACCACAAACGCCAATGTTGTGATCGTTGTCGCGTTGGTGGGAGTTTTCATAAACACAGCCACTGCACTGCTGTTCCTCAGGGATAGAAAGGCCGACCTGAATCTCAGGGCCGCCTTTGCTCACATGGCCGCGGACGCGGGGATCTCGGCAGGAGTCGTTTTGTCTGGCGTGCTCTTGGCAATCTTTGGCTGGTTGTGGCTGGACCCCGCGGTGAGTCTGGTCATTGCAGCGGCTATTGTATGGGGCACCTGGAGCATTCTACGTGGTTCACTGAACCTCGCACTCGACGGCGTGCCGGAAGACGTCGACCTCGGAGAAGTGCAAGCCTATCTTGCGTCGCTGCCTGGAGTCCTGGAGGTACACGATCTCCACGTGTGGGCCCTGAGCACTACCGAAACCGCCCTCACGGCGCATCTGCTTCGGCCCAACGGAACCAACGAAGACGAACTCTTACGCGAGGCGACTCAGAACCTCTGCGAGCGATTCGGAATATGTCACATCACTCTGCAGTGGGAACGAGGTGACGCGGAGGTTTGCGAGGATCCGTGTTAGTGTACGGGGCGTGTGGGGTTTCTTATCCGGTTACACCTACCGATTATTGAATCTTGCGTACGGGCTGAAGGGCTGACTTGGACTCCAAGACAGAATCGTCAGCGAGATCCTACACGTATGCGTAATCCTCTTAGACGATCTGTAGAAAGGACCAACGATGGCTGAGTTGTTCGTTGGAGCGATCGTGGCGGTTGGACTGTACGCAATGATCCAGCATACCGTGAGTCGTGGAATCAAAATCAAATGGTGGCAATGGCTGCTCACCGTTCTCGGCTTTGTCTACCTCGTGTTTGTGCTCGAAGTGATCGTGAGTTTTCTACGAGAGGGATCTCCGAAGGCGGCGATGGTGAACGGTGCGATATTGGGATTCTTTGCCGTAGTCTGGGCAGTTTTACTGGGACGGTTCGTGTTCGCGCGACGCATAGCCAGGGAATAGACGAAATGGACAGGCGCAACTTCTTGAATTCCCTCGGTGGTGGCTCTGCGGTACTTGGAGCTGGTCTCACGGTCCCGCGGGTAGTTGGGCACACAAAGTCCGGCGTCGTGGTCAAATCGGAGGCGGAGTACGGTGGTTTCCTGGTGGAAAAGCTGAGCGGCGGAGCCGTTCCATATGAAGTTGACGAAAACGTGTTGAAGCCAATGTCCGAAAAGGCCAACGTCTTCAGCCGGAACGTGTGGGACCCCCTACGTAGAGAAATCCTCGATGTCGCCGAGGATGTAGCCAAACGCAATCTTGTCGAGCTGGAGGGCAAGGAGCCGAATCAAACGCGGCTAGACTACGCTCTGATGGCCGCCGCATGGAGACACGCGCAAAACAGCTACGACTACGGCTGGGATACGACCGGAGGCATGGTACGGGGCACGGGATTGACAGAGTTGGGGAAATGGGACCCCGCGGATATCAACATGACGTGGGAGGAAGTGTCACTCGCGGTCCGACACGCGGCGCTTTTCTATGGAGCGTCGTTGGCTGGAATTGCGGAGCTGAATCGCCTCTGGCTCTACTCAGACCACCACTCTTCGACACGGGGCGATCGTGGGCGCGCAATTCCCGTGTTGGATGAAGACGACCGGTTCGAGCAGACCGACGACGCCTGGTATATACCGAGCTCGATGAACCGCGTGGTAGCCCTAGTATTCGAGGAGTACTATCCCGGCATTCAGAACTCACCAGGGCGGCTGGCGTCTGCGGCAGTCGGAGATGGCTATTCGCGAATGGCAGTAACGTCATCCACGTTAGCTGACTTCATTAGAGCGCTAGGATACCGGGCTCTCCCGGCTGGCAACGGCGTAGGCCTCAGCATTCCGATGGCTGTGGATGCCGGGCTTGGCCAGATCGGTCGGATGGGGCTACTCGTAACGCCGAAGTACGGACCACGCGTGCGCATCGCCAAGGTAATCACGGATATGCCGCTGATACCGAACGATCCCATCGAGTTTGGTGTAACCGAGTTCTGCGATGTTTGTTTGCTCTGCGCCGACGAGTGCCCGAGCGAGTCTATCACGACAGGACCTCGTACTTGGGAAGGAACGTCGGTGTCAAACAACCCGGGGGTGCTGAAGTGGTATGTGAAGCCAGAAGGCTGTTACGACTTCAACGGCTTCAGTTGCTCCAACTGCAAACGTTGTTGCCCGTTCAACAAACCCAACAACTCATGGCTACACCGCTTGATCAGAACCGCAATCGAAGGACGCCTGAAGCCGGCAGACATGGCAATGGTCAGTCTAGACCAGGCGAGTGGATACGGCAAACAGACCGAGGATACCGAGTTTTGGAGGATGGACGGGAGCAAGGCGATTACGGCGCGGGAGGAGATGTAGGGGAGGGGAGGGGGCAGAGGTGCAGCGTTGCAGAGGGGCAGGATGCGAATCTCGGCCAACTCTGCACCTCTGCGAACTCTGCACCTCTGCCACTGACTCGAGATCTCGCTGTTCTCAATAACCAGCAACAGGCAAAGCAATGAGCAACGCACAATCGGAACAACCCCTCAGCCGCCGCCAATTCATGAAAGCCGCAGGCTTGGTTAGCGGCGTTGCTGGCGGAGCCGGTCTTGGTCTGTTCGGCTACGCAGCCGGTATCGACCCAAATACTTACCTCGGATGGCAAAACGAAGAGGGGGCAGTCCAGACCTTCAACCGCAAGCGGTTCGAGGTGGACCAGCCGACCTACGAGATCGTTGGCCCTACCAGCAGACCCGATGCACGCGTGGAGCAGCTGTTCGAGCGGCGCGGACGGTTCATGCGCGCATGGCGCACGGTGAGGGAAGGCGGCGAATTCGAAGAGCCGCTCAAGTCGTACTACGAGGCGCACCCGGACGTCCTCGAGTTGGACCGAGTGAACGTGGAAATCGTGATGCCGGCTCAGCGCGCCGATCGCGCGGAATACGGCGATCGTTTTATGTTGGCCGATGCATGGTCGAACGCCATGGGCGCAGTTCAGCCGAGGCCCGTTTCCGGTCCGCCCGACGAGTGGGATTTCCCACAACCGAGATGGGACGGCAGCGTTCCTTTGCCGATGAGGATGAAGGATCCTGCCAAGACCGCCGAATTGATTAAAAAGGTGTCGCATCAGTTCGGCTCGACGCTGGTTGGCATCACCCGCCTGAATCCCGATTGGGTATATGGGTACCCAATCAGCCGCCGCGGTTTTGAAAACCTGGACGAGCCGTTGGAACTCCCGGACCATTGGGAGTATGCCATCGTGGTCGGGGTGCCTATGTCGTGGGATCCGTTGTATGCGAATCCGCCGTTTGGAACGTCAAACGACGCCTATTCGCGGTCTCGCATCATTGCGACCCGGGTTGCAGCGTTCATCAATGCGCTGGGTTATCCCGCGCGGACGCACACTCCGGGCACCAGTTACGATCTCATGGTACCACCGATAGCGATCGATGCCGGACTCGGTCAACAGGGCAGGCACTCGATAGTGATCACACCAGAACTGGGCTGCAATTTCAGGCCGGCAGTAATAACCACAAATATCCCGATGGCGACGGACAAGCCAATCGATTTTGGTGTCGATTCATTCTGCAGAACATGCAAGATCTGCGCAGAGCAGTGTCCCAGCGGCTCGATATCGTCGGGAGATCCGATTGACATTCGCGGCTACAGAAGGTGGGAAATCAACGCTCCCAGCTGTAACAACATGTGGAATTCGACGCTGGGCCCGATGGGATGCCGCATCTGCGTTTCTGTGTGCCCATACACTCGGAAAGCCAACTGGCTGCACAAGACTGCACTCAAGGTTACGGCCAACGATCCAACCGGCATCTCAGATCGTGTTCTGACCGGACTGCAGGAGAGATTCTACGAGCTGCCCGACCCGCAGTCGTATTACATTCCGTCGCTTGGCGGCGAGAATGCCTCATACCGTGAGCCACCTTGGTGGTTGAAGGCGGAGGATTTCATCGACATGGAAGCCGAGGTGAACAATGCAGATCTTTAACAGCGGCCTGTTCTGGTTCGTGGAAGGTTTGCTGTTCTGCGTTATGCTGCTGGGATTGCACACCTGGGCGCGAGACAGATCCGTACCGATGTTGTGGTGGAAATGGGCGGCGTTCCTGGCTTGGGTATTCTTTGCTGGCTTCACGATCGCGTTTGTGGGGACCAGCTTCGGCGAAAATGAAGCCAGTGCCGCTGTGAGAGGCGGCATCTTCTTCGGCATCATTGCCGTGCTTTCGGGTGTCGGCGTTTGGCGGATTGTGAAAATAGGATCCAAGTCGGGTGACCAGGGGACTGTCTCAGAAGCATAGGACCAAGGCAGTCATCTACCTGGCCGTATTTGTCGCGCTAGCAGCGGCGCTCTGGTACGGTCGGACCAGGGCCGCGCCAAACCTCACCGAACCCATCGGCGAGATCTTTCCAGCAGCCGCTGCATTCGAAGTTGATGGCGGTGTCTTCGGGGTCTACGACGACGCTGGTACGCAAGTCGGCTGGGCTGCTTCCGGCAGTGCGATCGGCTATGGCGGGCCGATGCTGCTGGTTGCCGGCATAGACACGCTGGGGCAGATCGCCGGCGTTCGAGTAGTCGAACAAAGAGAAACTCCGATCTTCTGGCGCATGGCCAGAGGGGAGAACATCCTCGAGTCGTTCGCTGGAGTCCGCTTTGATGAAGCCGACTTCGACAAATCTGGCGTGGACTGGGAAACCGGTGCCACAATCTCTACAGACGCCATCCTTGCGAGCTTGCGGGCTTCAGTGGCAACTGTGGCCGGTGAAGCGTTTGATGTGCGGATGCCGCTTCCAGCCCAGCCGTTCGAGTTCGGCATTCTCGAAATCACAATCCTCGCACTCTTTGCCGTGGGGATCGTTGCGCAACGCTCCAAATCGCCCAAACGGAGTCAGGCTCGTTGGGCTTGCCAGGTTGTAGCACTCGTAGTAGTTGGTTTTTGGAAACACTCGCCGATCTCACTCGCAAAACTCGCAAGCATGATGGCTGGGTATTTCCCCGATCCGTCTTCGGGGCTGGCAATATACTTGCTGATCGCTGGATTCCTCCTGACGTCGATGCTCTTCGGCCGCAACGTCTATTGCCTTTACGTCTGCCCGTTCAACGCCGCACAACGACTGGTGGGCCTAATCGGTGGGGCAAGTGTAAAGTTGCCCTCTTGGCTAGTGCGGACGGCTGAACGACTCCGAAACGTTGTCGTATTTGCCGCACTCTTCTTGGCGTTTCTCACGCTAAAGCCAGCTCTAGCGAGCTACGAACCGTTTGCGGCTCTGTTTTCGCTGACGGGCACGGCGCTGCAGTGGCTCCTGTTATTTCTGGTGCTAACTATGTCATTGGTGATCAGCACACCGTTCTGCAATCTCTTTTGCCCAGTTCGCACCGTTGAAAAGACGATCCACGATCTTCGCGACATCATTCGGAGCCAACGGAAGGTAGATGCAGATGGCTGATTCCCCCCAGAAGAAACCGCGGCCAAAGGATCTCGTAATCTTCCTGGGCGTACTGCTTACGTTCGCAGTAATCATCGGCATTCTGGTGCAGGGATTCTTGTCCGCGGATTGAATTAATGGACGAGATCCCACTCAGCTCTCACAACTCACTACTCGCTTCACAGGCGATCTCCGAGCGCAGCAAATTCAGACTATCAGCCATTTCAACCGTGATTGTGTTCGTGTCTGTCGCCATGGCCGTAGCGGCACAACCACGAGATTTCCGTGGCGGTGCAGGTCAACTCTAGCGATTTCCCAAACCTGTCAGCCTCGCCAGGGCAGATTCTCATCGAGCTGGCGACGGTGGTGGTGGAGAGTCCGTAGCTATTGCTCGTTTGCCGCTGAGTGACGCGGAAGAACGCGGACAACGGCAGAATCTGGTTTCTCCACCCAACCCCAAGAAAGATCCGCGTCCGTCCGCGGCCGAAAACCCGCGTTCATCCGTGCCCCCCACCTCATTGATCAGCCATACGACTCCCACTTAGGTTACGGATTCAATTCAAAGCCATTCTTATCCGCCTGCTGAGGAGGCAAGATGCGGTTCTGCGTTAAGCTGGCACGTAGATCGTTCTGTCCAATGATCCTTTCGCTGATGGTCCTCTGTGCATCCACGTTGGAGGCGCAACGCACCGTCAAGCCCGTGTTGCACGGACGCCATTGGGTTGCCATAACTGGGAAACCGCTTGGTGCAACCGCTGGCGCAGCGATCTTCCACAAGGGCGGTAACGCGGTTGACGCCGCATGTGCCATGCTCGGCGCTACCTCAACGATGTTCGACGTGCTCAGTTGGGGCGGCGAGACACAGGCGCTCATCTACAATCCAAACACAGGCGAAGTGCACGGCATCAACGCACTCGGTGCGGCCCCAACCGGTGCAACGCCAGAGTATTTCCGGGACCAAGGTATGCAGTTCCCGCCAGAGTACGGCCCACTCGCTGCGGTGACACCTGGGACACCAGGCGGGCTCATGGTGATGCTCGCCGAGTATGGAACGATGAGCCTTGCAGAGGTGCTAGAGCCATCGATTGAAATGGCTGACGGATACGCAATAGAGGAGTCGGCCGCCAATTCGATGGAACGCTCAAAAGAGCGGCTGAAGACGTGGCCGTATTCCCGCGATCTCTTCTTGCCTCATTTGGGGGAGGAACGAGAGGCTCCATATCCGGGAGAGATTTTCAGACAGCCCGACCTCGCCGCGACACTCAGAAAGCTTGTCGAAACCGAGCGGGAAGCACTAGCCCAAGGGAAGTCAAGGAAAGAGGCCATTTACGCCGCGTACGACCGGTTTTACCGAGGAGATATTGCCGAGGAGTATGTCCGAGGCTCGCAGGAGATGGGTGGGCTGCACACGATGGAAGACCTGGCAAACTGGCAGGTCCACATCGAAGAACCGGTCAAGACCACGTACAAGGGCATAGAGGTTTTCAAGCTCACAACATGGGTCCAAGGACCGGTGATGCTTCAGGCACTCAACATGCTCGAAGACGTCGACCTTCAAGCAATGGGCTTCAACAGTACCCGCTATATACACACGCTGTATCAGGTGATGAACCACGCTTTCGCCGATCGCGATTTTTACTACGGCGATCCTTACTATCCGCCGGAAGAACCGATCCAAGGGCTACTCTCGAAGGACTATGCTCGGCACCGGTTCGAACAGATAAACTGGGAACGCAACGACCCGGACGTGAAGCCAGGGGACCCGTATCCGTTCCAGGGCGGAGAGAATCCCTTTCTGCATCTACTCGAGGACTGGAGCAGTGCTCCGCCGCCGATTCCTCAGGGATCTCAGTCGCAGCCGACTCAGTCGATCGAGGCTGAGTTCTTCACGGGCACAACGTCCGTTCAAGCGGCCGACGCGGAGGGATGGGTCGTTTCGATCACACCTAGTGGCGGCTGGATCCCCGCCACGATCGCTGGACGTACAGGGATCGGTATGAGTCAACGAATGCAGAGTTTTGTGCTCGATGAGGAGCAGAATCCCTACAACCTCGTTGAGCCCGGCAAGCGACCCAGGGCCACACTAACACCTGGACTCGCTCTGAAGGACGGGCGCCCATACCTCTCTTTCGCGGTGCAGGGCGGTGATACGCAAGATCAGAACCTACTCCAGTTCTTCCTCAACGTGGTTGAATTCGGAATGAACGTCCAACAAGCCGCTGAGGCGCCGAACATCAATAGCTACCAAATGGGAAGTTCTTTCGGGGCGCACCAGTCGCAGCCAGGCAGATTGACGTTGAACGAATCGGTACCGCCTTGGGTCCGCGCGCAGCTGTCAGAAATGGGTTACGATCTGAACTATCGGCCGAGAACGTCAGGGCCGATCAACGCCATTTTCTTCGACTGGGAACACGGAACCATGTGGGGTGGATCGAGCCATCACGGAGAGGACTACGGAATAGCCTGGTAGCTCGGGTATCGTCGAGGCGCGCTTTGGCGCGCCTCAGAGGTACTGCTCGAATCCTGGTCTCAGTTCCTCCAGCGCGCTGTCGATAGACCATGGTATGCTGAGCGCCTGCGTGTCCAGGACCACAATGGCGTTTATCGCCGAGTCTTCTTCTGTGGCCGCCCGAAGCCGTTCGATGAATGCCCGGTTGACGCCTCGTACCCCTTCATAGATAGCCGCAAGCCCATCCAGCTCCAGATCGGCGCTCTTGCCATCTCTTTTGCGGAGGTACTGGGCTAGAAGGTACATAGACGTCGCTCGGTAGGTAGTCTCCTCCTGACTTGCCCACGGGACGTGGAAGCGGGCCATAGGTCGAAAGAAGGTGGTTAACGGACAACCGCTAGTCGCGATGATGAGACCCATGAGCGAACTAATGCCGCGCTGAGCGGGCACCTCCTGGACGTATGTCCGCTCCGCGGTGGTTACTTCATTGGTGATCCACTCGTGCGACAGCACGCGGGCAAAGCCGCTCACCAGATTTACCAGATTTGCGGCAGCTGGACAGTGAGTCAGATCGCTTGCCGATATGGGGCAGTCTGGGCACTGGCGGAAAGCCAGTTCCGACCAGGCCGGTAACTCATCAGGCACGTTGTCGATCAGCTCGAGGTTTGACGCATCCAGTTTCAGATCGAATGTCTCGTGCGTGCCATCAGCTAGAGTGAACCTGTAGGAAATCTCGATCGGGCCCATCCAACCGCCTTTCGTTCACAGACAAATGTTTTACGGGCGACCCATATCCGCAAGCAGGCACATTGCGACGAACCCCACTTTTGCTACCTTTCAGCGCTCCGCATGCTTGGGATATTCAGATCTAGTCCGCCAGATTCGGCACCAGCAACAAGGAAAACAATGACAGCATCACCTTCGGCCGGAACATCGAGGCTGTTCTTCCTCGTCACTTGCATGAGCATGGCATGGTTGGGTGCGTTCGGACAAGAAACGGCTGGGGAATCCACCCACGCGACGCAGGCCGATTCGGCTAGCTCTCCCGGCACTTCGATCATTCCGTTTCCCTTCGTCTTCTACACTCCGGAGACGAAGGTAGGCTTCGGTGGCACGCTGATCACCATGTTCAGGCTATCCCAAGGCGGCGGGCAGGATCAACCATCGAGCTTGTCTCCGATCTTCGTGTACACACAGAAGAAACAGATAGTCGCAATGGTCGAGACCGAACTCTTCTTTGGGGAGGGTCGCTACCGCCTGAACGCCGACCTCGGCTATTCGAAGTTTCCAAACACCATCTGGGGTATCGGTAACGACACACCTGATGAGCTAGAGGAGGACTACACACCTCGCCTGATCAGCGCAAACGTGCAGTTCCAAAGGCGAGTGGCGCCAGGTTGGTACGTTGGGGGGCGGATCGAGTTTGCCCAGCGTAAGCTGGTCGAGACTGATTCGACCGGGTTGCTCCAGGCAGGACTGCTGCCGGGCACAGAAGACGGACGAATCCTATCTGGCGGTTTGTTGATCACGTGGGACACGCGGGACAACACGGTGAATCCGAGGTCCGGGGGGTACCGCCAACTTCGGGCATCCATCAACGACTCGGCGGTTGGGAGTGACTACGACTTTTCCAGCTATTCTCTGGATGTACGACAGTATGTGTCACTCGCTCCTGGGCACGTGCTGGCGCTGAGAGGCCTCGGCCAGGCATCGGTGGGAACCCAGCCGTTTGATGTCTTGCCTCAGCTTGGCGGGGAGGAGTTGCTGCGCGGCTATTACGGTGGACGGTATCGAGATCGCAACCTCGTCGCACTTCAAGGCGAGTACCGAGCGCATGTCTGGAAGCGGTTTGGGATCATCGGATTCGTGTCAGCGGGGCGCGTGTCGCACAGGCTGAGCGAAATGGACCTCACCGGTATCAAGCCGGCTGCGGGATTTGGTCTGCGATTCCTACTGGCGCCGGACGAAGGGCTCAACCTTCGCGCCGACTGGGGATTCGGTAACGGCTCGTCCGGTTTCTACCTAGGAATGGGAGAGGTTTTCTGACGGCGGGTACCACCGCTATGGCAGCACCCGCCAGCCGCAACAGTCGTTATTGCATTTCGCCCGTCTGCCTTCGGGCTGCTGCCTTCAAGTCATCATTCGCCATGACGGCTACCTCAACGCGACGATTCTGGGCTTTGCCTTCTGCAGTCTCGTTGGTTGCGATTGGCTGGTCCTCACCGTAACCCATGACGGTGAAGCGAGCCGGCTCCACCTCTAGGCCGGCAAGGAAGTCATTCACCGACTGTGCGCGGCGCTGCGACAATCCAAGGTTGTATTCAGCGGCACCATCGGAGTCGGTGTGACCCTCGAGCAGAATGTCGGTGTCATCGTACTTGTTGAGAATCGTCGCAAGGCGAGTGAGGTTCAGGCGTGCCGGTGATTCCAATTCTGCGCTATTGTACGCGAACAGTATGCCCGAGTCGAAGATGATCTTGATACCCTCACCAATCCTCTCAATTCTCGCGCCCTCTATGTCGCGTTCCATTTCGGCTGCCTGTCTGTCCATATAGTTGCCGATGACAGCGCCGGCAGCACCACCTACCGCGGCACCAATGATCGCACCGGCTGCGGTATTCCCTGCAGCTCTGCCTATCAGACCGCCGACGACGGCCCCCCCACCTGCACCCACAGCCGCTCCGGTCTGGGACCGAGTCGCACAGCCGGCAAACCCGATCACCAGAGCGCACATTAACAAGGCCGCAACCGTTCTCTTCATGACCCACCTCATTGTTTTGGGTAGACGGACCCAGGTGTATTCTGGAATTCTCGATTGAAGGTTACAGATCGGCTTGTGAATGTGCCAGGTGTTCGATAGCCGATACCAGCCAAAAACGGGCAGTTAATCGTACACCATGGCGGTTGCATCCCCAACTGCTCGGGTGCAATTGTGTGATGTGGATAGTGTTTACCTCAATGATGTCGGGCACGATTGGGCGGGATTGCGGGTTACGTAAGACACCGTATCGTGTAACACCTAGCGAAGCGGCGTTTCCTTTCAAGAAACACGGCGATCAGTCAGATCAGGCCCGAGTTTGTCGACTCGGGCTTTCTGATTTTTTCCACACGAGTTGTGTTCGCGGACGAGTCGCCATAACGTTCTTTCTGTAGTATTCCACACATTTTCAGGAATCGGCAGGTGCTATCCGTGTCAGAGAATAAAGACACCCCGGTCATGTACGCGAAGGAGGAAGCTGCTCAGATTCGAGATATGCTTGCCAACTCGGAGACTCCTCTCGTGTGTCCGCGCTGCAACGAGGAGCTGAGGATAAGTGGCCCGGTTTCGGCTGGTGAAAAGGTGGGACCCGTCTACCACGTGGTATGCAGACCCTGTCGCCGTCATGCAGCCATAAGGAATGTTCCTGGGAGCACCTAGGAGAGATTTGTGACTTTCAAATCAAACGGGCCGGTCGAAACGACCGGCCCGTTTTCTTTTTCAACAACGATCTCGGTTAAGGGAAAAGAATCTCTCTCGGACCAATGCTTCCGCGATCAACCACGAGGTGCTGGTGACCGAGTTGAGGACCGCCGGTACGGACGAAGTCGCCTGGGCCGCCACTCTTCAGGTCGGTGCGGTAGCGCTCGTGGATGTACTGACTCAACTCGATTGCGTTGATCTGCCCATCGTCATCGGCGTCCGCGAGCCGGTCACCAATAGCATCGGCGAGGAATACGGCTAGATATCCACCAGCTCGGAATTTGGCGGCCACAGAAGACGTCACATCCTCTTCTGACGAGAACAATCCCATACGGCCGGGCACGGATATCACATCTTTCGAGAAACCACCGCTGAAGCATGCGTCCAGGAATACCAATATCCGGCCGGCGTTCAACTCGCCCATCAGATCCCTGAATTCGTCGTCAGTTATCCCGGCGTCGTAGAATTCAAGAGTCTCATCCAGTGCATCCGGATCTGTCGGCTGCGGCCCATTCCTGGGTATGCGCCCGCCGTGCCCTGAGTAGAAGAACACGAAAGTATCGTTGGGCCCTATCCGCCCTGAGAAATCCCGCACCGCATTGCGGATATTGCCAATGGTTACCTGGGCATCTTGCAGCAGAACACCGTCACTTGGACTCATGTTGCCGCCTTGAACCATCGCATTCTGCACCCTCACGGCGTCCTCAGCCGTATAAGCGAGGTTGCTGGCACGACCACCGTAGTCGCTGATTCCAGCGAAGATGCCGTAGACACGGCCCTCACCAGACGGTGCCGCCTGCGGCTGACGACGCGCAATTTGTGTTGGGGGCGCCGCTTGACCGCCGCGCTGAAGTTCGAGAGTGTATTGGCCAGTGTTGTCAGCCGCATATGAAGTCGCAACTACTCGGTACCGACCGGATTCTTCCAGCGCCATTTGAATTCGCGAGTGCGAGGTACTTCCCTCGTGGTCGTCGTTCTCGACCGTTTCACCACTCGGTGAAATGAGTCCCAAATAGGTATCGAACGCAGACGAGTTCATGTCTATTCGAACAGTTTCCCCCGCCGAGCCGTTGAAGACGTAAAGGTCTCTATATTCACCGTCATCAAGCCTACCGTCGCTCGACTCCAGCGCTCCACTCGTCGTGCCGCCGAATTCGATTGTCTCAACATCACGCCTGGCAACAGCTGCCGGAGCAGGTGCCCCAACGTCGATGGCGAGGGTGTAGTCTCCCGTTTCACCTTCGCCGTATGAGGTCACCAACACGCGGTAGGTACCTGATTCATTTATGTCGGCATCGATCACGCTGCGGGACGTACCTTCGAAGTCGTCATTCTCCTGCTGCTCGCCGTTCGGATCTTTGAGAATCAAGTACGTATCGAAGTCGCTAGACCTGAGATCGATTCGGACACGTTCACCCGGCCTGCCCTGAAAGTCGTAATGGTCTACATACTCTCCCGACCGCAGGGTGGAATCTCCGGCCGACAACGCTCCCCGCTCGTTTCGCGATCCCGACGCAACCGCTGCGCTACTTCCGCCTTGCTCGATCCTCAAGGTGTATGCGCCGGTCTCCCCGGGTTGGTAGCTGGTTATGGATACTCGATATTGTCCGTCGTTCTGCAGAGTCAGTGACAGCAACGAACGAGTCGCATCGCCTTCGTGGTCATCGTTGTCTTCCTGTCCTCCTTCGGGGAAGCGCACGAAAATGTAGGGGTCGAAGTCGGTCGAACGCAGATCGAGCACAACCTGCTCGCCGGCGCGCCCGTCGAATGTGTAGACATCGACATACTCACCGCTCGTCAACGTCTGATCTCCACTCGCGAGAGTGCCCGACTCGTACCTGGCACCTGAACCCGAGGCCACGGTCTGGCCCCCTATGCTCGTCGTCAACTCGTAGGCACCGGTCTCTCCTGTTTCGTATGAAGTAACGAGAATCGCCCATTCTCCTGATTCATCCGCATCGACGTCCACTCGGGAGCGACTCGTGGATCCTTCATAATCGTCGTTGTCGGTGGTGCCGCCGCTGGGCTTCCTCACAATCAGGTAGGTATCGAATGCCGACGACGTGAGGTTCGCTGTGAGATGCTGCCCGGCTTGAACGTTCACAAAGTGAACATCCACAAATTCACCGCTGTTGAGTGTCTCGTCCCCGCGACTGAGGTCTCCGCGAACGGTATTGCCCGCCTGCGCCGCCCGATCCGCCTTACCGGTGGAGCCAACAGCGCCACCACCCTTACCGTATATACCCACTCCATAGAAACAGGGTTCGGTGGAGCAGGACACCATGATCACATCCACTCGATATCTACCCGAGCTGCTTGCGGTTGCGTCCACGATCGGTGTATCGTCGAGTTCAATATCTTCGTCCACTTCATTGCCGTTCGGGTCGTACAGCCTGAGGTCTAGATCGCTGCAGTCCTGATCGCATGCTCCCACGATCATGTAGTCGGTGCCAGCCTGGAATGAGAGCGTCAGAGATTCACGTTCGCTGGCGTCGAGAGAGCCGGTGCGGTTCTCCTCTATACGTCGATACCCGTCGGACTCGGCGATTTCCTGAGCATTTCGCAGCTGATCGTCTACAAGCTCCTGCCAGCCTCCGCGGGAACTCTGACTGGAACTTCCGCTACCGTAAACTCCCACGCCGTAGAAGCAAGGTTCTGTTGAGCAGGTGACCATTATGACATCTAGTCGATAGTTGCCCGAACGACTTGGTGAGATTTCGACCACGGGGGTGTCATCCATCTCGATGTCTACATCAACCTGATCACCGCTCGAGTCGTAGAGCCGTAGATCGATGTCGCTGCAGTCGTTGTCGCACACAGCAACCATCATGTACTGATTGCCCGCCTGGAGTGACAAGTCCTGCGATTCACGTTCGTCTTCGTCAAGTGAGCCAGTGCGAGGATCTTCCATCTCGCGGAGGCCACCGTCTCTTGCTATTTGTGACGCTTCTTCGAGCTGTCTGTTCACCTGTTCCTGCCATTGGGCGTGCGCAGATCCAGCGGCGGACAAAACAAACGAAAGTGTGAGGACGAGGATAGGACGAATACGAGTCATCTTGCACACCTCTCGATGCGAGGGCGATTGGCAGTTTAAGAGACTGAAACATCGCAAGAACGAGACCGCGCACGGTATCACGTGACCGGCATCGTCACTTCCTGAAAATGCTAGACATAGCCACGCATTGCAACAACACTGGTTGTTACAGACTGTGTGGGTTTCATGCAGCGCGCCGTGGTTAGGCGTCTGTATCGCAACGCTGGCAGGCGTTGGTATCCGGACCTACCTTGTCGGTTCCTCGCTCTTTCGCTGCGGTTTGGAGTAGGCCTCACGAGCTCAGCATTGTTGCGATATGCGGATGCCCGTCCGGCAACTGAATAAAACCGCTACTCGAGTGTAATTATCAATAGTGAGACGGCCATCATTGAAATCTGAGACTGGATCGAACGATCAAAACGGGGTAAGTGAATTCGACCTCGTAGTCAGGGCTCGCAGAGGTGATCGTGCAGCATTCGGCACGCTGATAACGCGATATATGCAAAGAGCTTACTACGTTGCGCTCGGACTCGTTGGCTCGCATGAGGACGCAGAGGATCTCTCGCAGGAGGCGTTTGCACGAGTCTATCGGAACCACGAGTCGCTCGACCCGAACAGACCGTTTTACGGCTTGCTTTATCAGGTGTTGAGGAGGCTGTGTTTCAATCACCTGCGCGATGTAAAAACCAGGAAGCTGCGGCTCAAAGAACAGTCGTATTGGCTAGCTGAGGAGGCGTCGAGTGGAGCGGCAGATTCCGATCCAGCAAGGCGGGCGGAGCTGAAAGAACTTCGGACTCGGCTGGGTGCAGCAATTGAGGCGCTTTCAGAAAAAGAACGTGAGGTGTTGGTCCTGAAGGAGTTTGACGGGCTGCGGTACCGCGAGATAGGAGACCTGCTGGAAATACCGTTAGGTACTGTGATGTCGAGGCTGTATGCGGCTCGCAAAGCACTCGCGCAGACATTGGAGGAAAGCGGATGAGCCTCGCGGAGAAAGGCAAGGATTTTGATCGGACTCGCGATCTTTTGATGCGCGCACTGGACGGGGAAATATCCGAGTCGGAAAGGGTCGAGCTCGACAGGGTGATGGAAACTGATGACGCACTGCGCGCTGAGTGGGCAAGTCTTTCGCGAGTGAAGGACAGAACGGCAAAAGTCGAACTCGCGAAACCACCAGACGAATTGTGGGAGGGATACATGGACTCCGTATACCGCCGCGTGGAGCGCGGCATAGGTTGGATACTGCTATCTATTGGAGCAGTGGTACTGCTCTCGTACGGGCTCTGGCAGATGATTCACGAACTGATCGGTGACGTCACCGTACCCTGGTACGTGAAGGGTGGTACGTTGGCTTTGCTGATCGGCATAGTGATTCTGGTAGTGTCCGTCATTCGAGAGAAGTATTTCGTATTCAAAGATGACCCCTACAGGGACGTGAACAGATGATCATCACACCAGCAGCGACCGTTGCGGGAAACAGAGTAGTGGAGACTTTGGGCCTGGTGCGCGGCAACACGATACGAGCCCGCAACGTCGGTAAAGACATTGTTGCAGTGATAAAGAACCTCGTGGGCGGTGAGATCGAGGAATACACGAAGATGATGGGTCAGGCCCGAGAGCAGGCGCTAGCGCGGATGATGGATCAGGCCGAAGAGGTCGGAGCCGATGCGGTCACGGATATCCGGTTCACCACATCAGTAGTTATGGGTGGTGCGGCAGAAATGCTCGCATTCGGAAATGCCGTGAAGCTCGAAAAGGAGTAGCCGGTTCAGATTCTCAAACGGAACCCGACAGGGAAAGGCGTAATGGCGAGTCTTTCAGGGAGATGATGACGGAGTGGATGCCGCGGTGTCAACCCCTCTAGTCGTCGCTATCCATTCAGAGACGTGCTTCTCATCCGGCGGTTGCGTCAAGAGCGAAACAATAACAAACACGACCATGTTCGCGATCAGGCCGGTGAGTCCTTCATGAAGCCCGTACGGACGCCACTCAGGCTTGAACACCAGGAGGCCGGTTACTGTGATTCCAACAACGAGGCCGGCCATCACTCCCGCGGCTGTAGCCCGTCGCCAAAGAAAGGCGGCATAGACAGGCTGTGCGAGTTGTACAACACCGCCATAGGCCAGCAATAGAATGGCGACGAGTGAAAGCTCGGTATCAAGCGCGATGATGTAGGCGATCACCCCAACGAACACCGCCACCCACCTGATCACGGTTCTCTTCGTGTGCTGGTCCATCTTTGTGTCACGCGCACCCGAGTATACGTCCTCCACCGCGATTGACGCCGCACCATGCACCAGCGCGTCTCCAGTGGACATCGATGCAGCGAGTGCACCCGCACAGAACAGGCCGACGACAATGGCAGGCAACCCGGTTGTCAACACGATATGAGGCATTATCGCATCGGCGTTCGCCGGGGCCGACCCGTACATGACACCCGCAAACCCGACCAAGAAGAGCGGGAACAAGAAGAGTGCGAACGATGGGAACAGAACTACCGTTCGCCTTATCGTATTGTCGTCCTTGGCGGCGAATGCCTTCATGAAGAGATGGGGCCACATCCACACCCCGATCGCCGAGATCAGGATTGCTGACGAGTAGCCAACCGGCGTCCACCGATTTCCCGAGCCGTCAAGACCGGGAACCGTCAACAACTCCGGGCGAAGCGCCTCCAGTTGCTCGAACATCGGTCCAATTCCGCCGTAAAGCTTGTAGGGGATGTATAGACCGAGTGTCCAGGCGATCACCACCATGAAAACGCCCTGAAAGACGTTCGTCCAGCCAACACCCAAAACACCGCTGCGCCACACGTACGTCAGAACGATTCCGTATGCAATCGCCGCTCCGACAGGTCGGGCGATGCGACCGTCGGTCACTTGCTCTAACACGATGCCCGCACCGCTCATCTGGAGGGTTACGTATGGAATGATCGCAATTACACTGACGACCCCAGCAACCACAGCCACCCAACGGTTCTGGAACCGGTGCGAGAGCATCGATGCTTGTGTGACGTACCCGTGTTTCCTGCCCACCCTCGCTGCCCAAGGCCCAATCGCGAAATAAGGCGCCACTCCAAGGGTGGAATACGCAAGAATGTAGAATGCGGCGGATCCACGACTGAACACCCAACCAGGACCACCAAGGAACGCGAACGCAGAGAACATCGTCGCGCCAGCAATGAAATACATTACGATGGCGCCGAAATCCCGGTCACCCGCCACGTAACCCGCCACCGTATCCGAGCCGCGTTTACCGGCTCGGATTCCGACCATCAGGTTCATGACCAGATAAAGCGCAACCACGGTCACGACTACTCGCCAGTCGGTCACTCGCGGAACACCTTATCGAGAAATCCGAACACGCAGAGCGCCCCGACAACCCAGGCGATATACCAAGCGAAGACGAACGGAACCCCAAATACGAACGGCCTGATCATGTTGAACGGGATGATTCCCGGGAACGTGAGCGCAATCGCCATCGCGACGAAATAAACGATCGCCACCCATGCGGCTGTGCGTTTGAGGCGGAGGCTCCGCTGCGACGGCTCGAACATGGCACAAATGCTAACGCCGTGGTGCAGGGGTGCGCTAGTTATGGCGCAGAGTTGCAGAGTCGCAGTGCGGCAGCCAGTGCATGATGAACGTCTACACCTCTGCACCTCTGCAACTCCTGCTCCTACCACTATATCATCAATGCTGTCCGATCTTCTACGCCAAACATGAGACCGATCCATGCCCCAGACACTGATCAACCCCGATCGCCTGCACGACAACTTGCATCAACTCGCCCAGATCGGCCGCACTCCAGACGGCGGAGTATCCCGAGTTGCGTTCAGCGACGCAGATCTCGATGGTCGAGAATTCGTTTTGGGCTTGATGCGAGATGCCGGTCTTTCGGTGAGAGTTGACACGGTCGGAAACGTCTTCGGAAGACGAGATGGAGAATACCATTCTGGCTCGCCGATCCTCTTGGGCTCTCACGTCGACACCGTTCCAAACGGGGGAGCATTCGATGGTGCCCTCGGCGTGTTGGCTGGTATCGAAGTCGCACAGACTCTTGCCGAGAGCGACTATGAATGCCGTTTTCCAATCGAGGTGGTAGCCTGGTCCGACGAAGAAGGTGGACTCTCTGGTAGCCGTGGCTACGTGGGAGATCTTCGGACTGCAGACCTGGAGGCAGTTGTGGCCGCGGGGATGACACTGGACGAAGGAATTAGAAGGATTGGCGGCGATCCAGATCGTATCAGCGAATCTCGCCGAAGCGGGAGCGACCTTTCAGCATATCTCGAGCTGCACGTTGAGCAGGGAGGTAGACTCGAAGCCGAAGGATTGGATATCGGTGTAGTCACAGGTATCGTCGGGATACGGCACTACGGTGTGACCTTCACGGGCACGTCAAACCATGCCGGCACCACACCCATGGACCAGCGAAAGAATGCTTTGCTCGGAGGCTGTGAGTTTGTGTTGGCCGTGGATGGGGTAGTTAGGTCGGTAGAGGGGACACATGTGGGTACCGTAGGGGAGTTGACGGTCCATCCGGGAGCTCCAAACGTCATCCCAGGGAAGGTCCATCTAACGGTAGAACTGCGAGACCTCGAGATAACGAAGATCGAATCGCTCTGGGAAATGCTGGAGGTGAAGTTGCAGGAGTGCTCAGCGAAGTTTTGGGTATCCGTTGACACCGTTATCACACATGCGATCGACGGAGTCGCGACCCATCCAGATATTCAATCATCCATCGTCACCTCGGCGACAGACCTGGGCCTATCATATTGCCGATTGCCCAGCGGAGCAGGACATGATGCGCAAAATCTTGCCAGGATTACTCCGACTGGCATGATTTTCGTGCCTTCCGTCGGAGGGGTCAGTCACTCTGCCGCCGAATTCACGAATCCAGAGGATGTTGTGAACGGTACCCAAGTACTTCTCAATTCGGTCCTACACCTGGACCTGGTCGGCGCACCCCGGGCATGAGTATCGTGAATTGAGATGGGAACGTATTCCAACACGGCGGGGATCACTGTGAACCCCAAGGAAGCGCCAAAGAAACAAAAAGGCATCTGTGGCATTTGCCCGGCGGGTTGTTGGGTGGAGGTCGGCGTGGAAGATGGCCGGTTGGTCAGCATCGAGGCCGACAAGGGTCATCCTCTGGGTATGATATGCCGACGCGGCGAACATTCTCCCGAGATAGTCCACTCAAAGCATCGGCTTCCCTATCCGCAACGACGTGTTGGTCCCAAGGGCACGTTGAATTTCGAACGAATCTCCTGGGATGAAGCTTACGACACAATCGTCGAGAATCTAGATACGATAAAACGAGAATCCGGCCCCGAGGCTGTGTCGGTCTACACGGGCCGAGGCGCGTTCGAGCTTTCCTTGTGCGATATGTTCCAGCCGAAAGACGTGGCAGTCTCGTCCGCCTCCAACGTGCTGTTTCCGTTCGGCTCGCCGAATACGATGGGCGTGGGTGCGCTGTGTTATGTGTCGTTCGCAATGATCGCTCCGCACTTAACGATGGGGCGAATGCTCGTCAATATGTTCTCAGATATCGAGAACGCTGAACTCCTGTTGGTGTGGGGTGCGAATCCAGTTACCGATTCGCCACCGCTGGACATGTACCGACTGGAGGCGGCAGCCAAACGAGGCGCGCAGGTTGTGGTCATCGATCCTCGCAAGACCGAAACAGTTCGGCGGACAAACGCCGAATGGATACCGGTCAGGCCGGGCACCGACGGAGCACTGGCACTGGGGCTCATTGCGGTTCTGATCGAAGAGGAGTTGTATGACGAGGAGTTCGCAGAAACCTGGTGCCACGGTTTCGATGAACTCCAGAGGTACGTCCAACACTTCACTCCCGAAGTGGTCGAAAACATCACAGGAGTGTCGGCCGACATTGTCAGAAGCCTTGCTCGGCGCATCTGCAACGCAGCCGGCGCCTGCCCCCTGATGTATACGGGGCTCGAGTATTCCGATAGCGGCATTCAGGCTATTCGCGCAGTCCAAACGCTCTTCGCACTTGCAGGGCAGCTGGATGTTCCCGGCGGTATCGGGCTCGCGATGCGCGACACGCATTTCCCCATCAACCGGTCCACCAATGTGGCCAACCCCGCCATCGATAGGGCGGTCGCGCGCGACAAGTTCCCGATCTACAGCGATTACCGTGGTGAATCGCATGCCAGCGGACTGGTTGACGCGGTGCTGAACTCCGACCCATACAGAATACGTGGCCTGATCGTTCACGGAGCATCGATTTTGACATCGTGGCCACAAACCCAGATTTGGCGGGAGACGCTCTCAAAGCTCGACTTTATGGTGTGCATCGATCGGCAGTTGACAGCCGATGCGGCGTACGCGGATATCGTGTTGCCTGCGACAACGATGTTCGAGATCAGCTCCTACATGGTGTACGGGCCGATCTTCAGGCTGCGCGAGCGAATGATCCCCCCCGTGGGTGAGGCCAGAAACGACTACCTGATCATGGCCGAACTTGCAGACCGCCTGGGATATGGCGAACTGTATCCACAAACCGAAGAGGCAATGATCGAGCTTGCGCTCGAAGGCTCGGGATACTCCGTGAGTGACGTAAAGGAGGCCGGTGGGTGGGTGAAGCTGCCATCGCCGATGATGGACTACAGAAAGTGGGAGAAAGGGGGTCTCCGAGCCGACGGCGAGCCAGGGTTCGAGACACCCACAGGGAAATTCGAGATCCACTCTACCATATTGGCAGACTACGGATTTGAACCGCTGCCCAAATACACCGAGCCCAAGGAAGGTCCCCTTGGCAGCCCGGCGCTGGCCAAGGAGTATCCTCTGGTCTTCAACTCTGGCGCACGTCCTCAGACCGATTTTAGGTCACAACATCACGGCATCAAGGGCCTGCTCGCGGAACATCCCGAACCGACAATCGAACTAAACGTTTCAGACGCCGAAGCGCGGTCGATCGTAACCGGAGACCTCGTCGAGGTCAGAACTCCCCGTGGTGCGGTGGAATTCCGTGCTGTAGTGCGGGAAGACATTGTGCAGGGAGCGGTTGAATGCAGCATGGGCGGCGGCACACCGGTAGGTCCGAAAGCGTGGCAAGAGTCCAACGTGAATTTGCTTACCGACCTCTCCAACTATGACGAAATATCGGGATTTCCGGTCTACAAGGCGCTGCTGTGCGAAGTGACCAAGTCGGAAAAGGGGAAACCGGCTCCAAGAGTAGTCGTTAGGGCGTGTGACGCACTTGAGACCCCAGTGGATGTCGGGTTACGGAGAGAGATAATTCCTCCCGAGAGACGCATCTATTTGGACAACAACGCCAC
>JBDHHK010000053.1:0-23305 GCA_039589395.1 Gemmatimonadota bacterium | reverse complement strand
TCCACGAGAAACGTTCTTCCCAGGAGTGGTGGGACACCGAGGATGTCGAACATCTCTGCTGACAGCTGAAAGGCTAGTAGCTCCGCGGGGTCTCCAACGCCGGTGAGGTTCATGCCGACCGGTCTAAACCCAGCTATCTGCTCGTAGACTGTGTTTTGCTCTCGCCAGTCGACGAAGTTCGGCCACGCCACCGATGCGTTTTCGAATCGTGGCAACCGCTCCCACATCTGCATCAAGTTTTCTGATTCCGAATACGGAAGCGGTTTCAGCAAAACACCGTTTATGACGCTGAACATCGAAGTCGTAGCGCCAATGCCGACGGCCAACGTGAGCACTGCTACGGTCGTGAACCCAAGGCGCCTTCGTATCATCCGAGATGCGAATCTGATATCCTGGCCGAACCCGTGCAGGAAATCCATGGACTGCACCTTTCTTTCCCGATGCTGCGACACGCGCCGGCAGTACAGTTTTGTATACTCGAGATCGCCGAACTCCGATCGGGCACGTTCACGCGCCGCGCGCGCTGGCATACCAGACGCAATGAGCTCCTCGGTTCTCATGTCCAGGTGAAATGTCAGCTCCAGATCGACGTCCTCGCGTACGCGGGCGCGTAGGCGCTTCGGCAGGCGGAACAGACGACGGAATCCAGGAGTTCGGGGCACGTCGCGACTCTACGCGGACTCGAGCACCTTGAACAGCGCTTCGACATAGCGGCGCAACGATGTCGTGTCTCTCTTCAATTGGCGCCGGCCGCTCGTTGTCAGCCTATAGTAGCGGCATCTTCCACCCCAAGGACTCCGTCGGTCCTTTCGCGGATCCACTTTGAGACACCGAAACCGTGCATCGGGCCTTCGGAGAGAGTTCTGAGGATGAGAACGTCCAGGGTACCCTGAACTAGGTTCATTGCAGATTTGGGCATTGCCTTCCCCTCACATGATTAGGGGAAAGGAACCATACCGCGGTGTGATTGTCAAGTCTGGAGCACGAGCACCGAACATCTGCCGCGGAGAAACGCGGACTCTTTGTGGGGTTGGGCGGGGTAACCTAGCCCCGTGTTGTTTCCGCGTCCTTCCGCGTCACTCCGCGGCCCCTATTCTGAGGACGTTACCGTTATCGTCTCCAAGCCATGTGCGTCTGGCCCGGTCTCATGCCGCCGAAGCAGCCACGCGAAAAGAACTGCCAGCACGCCGAGCCCGGTGAAGATCCACATCCCGAGTGCGTAACCTTCTGGATTCTCCGCGCTCGCGCGTGACGTGTCATTGGCCCAACCTATCAGCAGGTTAGTCGCGCCCCAGCCGATGTTTTGAATCATCGTCATGAGGCCGTAGGCCGTGCCGATCCGTTGTTCCTCAACTATGTACGCTATGGAAGGCCACATGATGGCCGGTATGAGTGAGAAGGCGATCCCCATCATCGCCATCGGCACCAGGAGTGGAACGTTCGTGTACACCATCATCAGGTAGACGGGAACGAGCAGCAACGAGCCCCAGGTCATGAACAACGACCGTCTACCCACCCGATCGACCAACAGACCGAACAATGGAGTGCAAATCATCGCAAACAGCGTGAGTAGGCTCGAGAGGAAGCCGCCGTATTCTCGGGATATTCCGTGGGCCTCAATGAAGAACTTGATCGCAAATGTCTGGAACGGGAAGATCGCCGAGTAGAACGTCACGCACATCAAAACGACCAGCCAAAATGACTTGTTGAAGCGGAACAGGTCGCTGAATACCATCTTGTCCGTCTCGCCTGCCATTCCGATCTGGTAGCGTCGATCAGCGGAATTCTCCATCACCCAGTAGAGCATTGCACCTACTACGCAGAACACTCCAAATACGACGGCGATCAACAGTGGCCCCTGCCAGTGCTCGTATGCCGGACGCGCCCAGGTGGGAGAGTTCAGCGCGGCGAAAGATCCCAACCTGGCAATCGTCAAATTCACTCCAAACGCGAAGCTGAGCTCCTTGCCCTTGAACCATTTCGCGACCGCGCATGTTACCGCTACGATCAGCGACTCCGCGCCGAGACCGAACACGAGCCGTCCGATAGCCATATACGTCAAAACGCCACTCGCGGCGGTTATGGCAGCTCCCGCTAGGCACAAGATGCCGAACAGCATCGTCCCTCGTTTGACGCCGATCCTGTCGACAATGATTCCACCAACAAACACCATGAAGATGTTTGGCACGCTGTAGATGGCGTTCAGCCACCCGATGTTGGTGTCTGAAAAGTTGAGCTGAGACTTCAGCAAATCCGCTATCGGGCTAATGGCATCGTACACGTAGTAATTGCCGAACATCGCCAAACTGATCACGACCAAAACGGTCCAGCGGTACCACTGAGGTGGCGGTGGTTTTGTGGTTTCCAGATCGGCGTGTGCTTCAGTCATGATCCGCGGCCTTGGTGTCGGTTGAACAAATCGAAGTGCAACGAGTCTCGGACAACGTGCATCGAGATTTGGGAAACGGGAAGGGGTGGGGAGAGTGCAGAGTGCAGATCGAACAGTTGAGATAGGAGGATGGCCGTGGGATTCGGGAAGGGGGACTAGGGAGCGGGGATCGTGGGCGGTTAGATTGTATTGCCTTCAGTAGGAACGCACCGCAGACGTGGAGATAGTTGATGACAACTTTGCTCTGGATCGTTGCAGGCGGACTAGTGATGAGCGCCATCGCGCTCGTTGGCAGTCTCACGCTGATTTTGAAAGAGGACACGCTCCACATGATCGTGCTGCCGCTCGTGGCGTTTGCGGCTGGCTGCCTTCTTGGGGGTGCGTTCCTCCATATGCTTCCTGAGACCATTCATGAGACCGACAATCACATTGCACCTTTTCTTTGGGTCTTGGCAGGGTTCGCGACGTTTTACCTGCTCGAGCAGTTCTTGCATTGGCACCACTGCCATCGTGATTCATCAGAATGCAGTAAGAAGCCGCTCGGATACCTGATTCTCATCGGCGACGGTCTGCACAATCTCATTGGTGGCCTCTCCGTTGCCGCCGCATTTGTGATGGACATTCGTCTCGGTATCGCCGCCTGGATGGCCGCCGCCGCACATGAAGTTCCGCAGGAGATGGGCGACTTCGCAGTGCTGCTTCACAGCGGGTGGAACAAGTGGAAGGCATTAGTGCTAAATGTGATTTCCGCCTCTACGTTCCTTGCCGGCGGACTTATCGCGTACGCAGTCTCGTCGCGAATCGAAATCTGGTTTCTCGTCCCCTATGCTGCTGGAAATTTCATTTACATCGGAGCATCCGACCTCGTTCCTGAGGTCAACAAACAACGCGACCTAAAGGGCAGCACGATACACTTCCTCTCGTTCGCGGCAGGGATAGGGTTGATGTGGGTCGTGAAGCTCGTCTTTGGGCATTCCCACTAATCCTCGAGTGGATTCACGAGGTTTTTCAACATGACGAAACCGACCGTCCAATTTCTCGGTGCGGCCGAGACTGTGACCGGATCAAAGCACTTGATCACGGCAAACGGAACCAAGGTCCTGCTCGATTGTGGTCTGTTCCAGGGCTTGAAGGCGCTGCGGGTCAGGAACCGTGCGGCGCCTGACTTCCTGCCGGCTGATATCGATGCGATCGTGATAAGCCATGCTCACATCGATCACTCCGGATACCTGCCGCTACTGGTCCGATTGGGATATTCGGGGCCGATCTACTGCACACCTGCAACCGCCGATCTGCTGGCCATCCTCTTGCGAGATTCTGCGTACCTCCAAGAGGAGCACGCAGCTCACGCCAACCGTTTTGGCTACTCGAAGCACACTCCGGCCGTACCGCTCTACACCATGGAGGACGCGGAAGCAACACTCCCGTTGCTGCAACCACAGATGTACCGCGAGCCATTCCCGGTCGCGAACAACGTGGAAGTCGTGTTGCGATGCGCTGGTCACATACTTGGATCGGCAACTGTCGACCTGCTGATAGGAGGCAAAAAGGACACGCGAGTCGTGTATACCGGCGATCTAGGACGGTGGGGCCGCCCGATCCTGAAGGACCCAACGCCCGTCTCTGAAGCTGACATCTTGTTGGTGGAATCCACATACGGAAACCGCACCCACCAGGAAGATCCTGACTCCGACTTGGCGCGCGTAGTCACGGAAACCGCCTCCAACGGAGGAGCAATAGTAATTCCAGCGTTCGCCGTAGGTCGTACCCAAGAACTTCTTTGGCGGTTGAAACAGCTGGAGGACGCCGGCCGCATTCCGATCCTGCCCACCTACATAGACAGTCCTATGGCCATCAATGTGACTGACATCTACCGGCGACATCCCGAGGAGCACGATCTCGAGATGGCAACGTTGATGGACGAAGGTAAATCACCTCTCAAGCCAAAGCTTTTCGCGGCTGCGAGGACTGTTCAAGCCTCAAAGAAAGTGAATGCGCTAGAGGGTCCGGTGATAATCATCTCGGCCAGCGGCATGGCTGGTGGCGGGCGTATTCTGCATCATCTAAAGACTCGCCTGCCTGACCACCGCAATACGGTACTACTCACTGGCTACCAGGCAGCAGGCACTCGCGGTCGGACGATTCAGGAGGGAGCCGACGAGGTCAAAATCCACGGCAAAATGGTGGAAGTGCGCGCGAAGGTCGAGACGGTCCATGGGCTTTCCGCCCACGCAGACCAGACCGAGATACTGCGCTGGCTTTCAGGTTTCGCAAACCCACCCGAGAAGACGTTCGCGGTTCACGGCGAGCCGTCGGCGACGCAGGCCATGGTGGACAATATCCGCGACCGCCTGGGGTGGAACGCGGCTGTCGCCAAGGATGGGGAGATTGCGGAGCTGGTCTAATGTGTGCCGTGCTTACGCTTGGAACTGCGTTCCCAGTCCCTTTTCCATAGCTCTTTCATACGCGAGCGAGGCAATCGCGGTGTCTTGAACTCCGACGCCTGTGAGATCGCACAGAGTGATCTCATCCTCGTTCTGACGTCCCTGTGCATCGCCCGCTGCGAGCTCGCCCAATTCGGTAGTGTCTTCCTCCGTGATCAATCCCGCGTCGAAAGCGTGGTGAAGTTCGCCCAGCGTGAAGCACTGTGACTTGCGATCGCAGACAATCCGGTCAGCGCGGGCTACAGCCTCGGGTTCGAGTTCCAGCTTTTCTGGTCCGTCTGAGCCCATCGCCGTAACGTGTAGTCCGGGGTGCATCCACTCTGCTTTCAGGAACGGACTCCTGGCAGGTGTTGCCGTCACGACCAAGTCCGATTCGCCGACTAGCTCCGCTACGCCGTTTGCAGGTGCTACCTCGATACCCAGCTCAGCAGACATATCCGCAACGTATTGGTCCACACAATTGCGGTTGGTGTCGAAAGCCAGCAGTCTTTCGAAATCCCGCACTAGGCGAAGCGACTGAACCTGGTAACGCCCCTGGGAGCCGGCCCCAACTACCCCGACCGTGTGGAGTTTCTCACGGGCCAGGTACTTCGCCGCTATTGCACCCGCAAGGCCTGTACGCAGCTCGGTCAAGTATGCGTTGTCCAGCAAGATCGCTTCAGGAAAGCCTGTGGTCGCGTTCAAGAGGACCATCAAACCACTCCCGGTCGGCAGTCCCTTGTCCGGGTTGCCGTAAAAACCGGAGGCGATCTTCACGGCGAATCCACCTAATCCATGTACGTACGCAGATTTCACATGGATTTCTGCTTGGTGTTCCGGCACATCGATGCCCATTGCCGGTGGGACAACCGTTTCCCCTTTCGCGAGCTGAGCGAATCCCTCTTCGACTGCTTGAAGTGCGTCCAAGTCGATCGAGACACAAGCACGGAGTTCGGCTTCGGTGAGGATTGTGATATGCATGGCGGTCGAAGTCCTCGCTGATGTAGGTACGATTGACGAGGACGGTAACGTACAACTCGGTACTAATGACCGGAAGATTGTACCCGATGGGTGCTATCAATCCGGGCGACGCGGTCTCATTCTACCCCCAGGTGGCGAATCTGGCATAAACGGTCTCATCCATCGACCGTCCATTCCACCGGGACGCAAGCCGCGGCGCTGGAACTCTTCCTCCAACATCTCTGCCTGCTCTGGAGTGAGAACTTCTCGGATCTGCTCCTGGATCGAGTCGTTGATCGCTTGCAGGTGCGGCATCAGCTCTTGGAGGACCGAGTCGGTGCGTGGACGTCCGCTCTCAAAGATCTCAAATATCTCAATTCGTTGTTCTTCTGTCAGCCCGAGGCGTGCGAAGGGCCGAGGTAGTTCCCCCGGTTGTCTGAACGGCCGCATTGGCTTCTCACGTGAGGTACGGACCCGCTCAATCGCTCCGCCCGCCAGCACACCCACTACGAAGATGAGCACAATCAAGACTGCGCCTTGAATCCGCAGTCGAAGGGCAGTATCGGCACCGCTACTCATTGTATCTCCTGAAACGCTTCGAATAATTCAGCCGTAGTCGGCATATCGTTGTTGCGGATTCCCTGGGCAAGCAGATTGGGCACTCCAATAGCTTCTGCGATGCCGGTTGACTCCTCCTCCAACTCTGGCACCTGTACCTGCCACAATATGCCTACAGATACCATGGCAATGACGGCAGCGGCCGCCAACATAGGCCGACGCCACTGGACGAGCTGACTTAGCGGACTAGTCGAGGCACGACGCACTCCAAGCTCAGCTTCTGCCTTCTCCATTATGGACGCGACAAGCTCATCGAAACGAACTCGATCTTGCGTTGGATCGAGCGCGGAGAAATCGATACGATCGTCATCCATTCGAGTGTTCCTCCAGCGTTTCCGTTCCAAGCAGTTCCCGCAGCTTACGACGCGCAGCAAACAGGTGTTGACGGGCGGCTCCCTCGGACAAACCCAACGTCTTACCGATATCCCGGTGCTTCCAGCCCTCTAAATCATGTAACAATACAACCTCGCGCTGCACCTCGCTGAGCTGTCGTAGTGCCTCTTCCAACACATCGCGTAGCTCTGACCGCTCGGCGCCACGGTCGGAGCTGAGGGGACTCGCGACGGCCAGTGTATCGAGCGGCTGAGCCAACCGAACACGACGATAATTCCTATAGTTCCGAGCGTGATTACGCACTATCTGAAGCAACCACGCAACGAACTTCTCGGGTTGTCGACAATCGTCCAGCTTCGCCAACGCCTTCACAAACGCATCCTGACAAACATCCTCCGCATCCATCCCATTCTCGAGGATCGCCAAGGCCACGGAATACGCGGCCCGATAGTGTCGTCGCACCAGAGCCTCGAACGCAGCGGAGTCGCCGCGGCGGGCCCGCCCAACCAACGAGGCGTCGGTGATTCCGACGACTTCCTCGTTCACATCACCCTACCGTTCCGGGCGCGCGCCAACGGCTGCTGATTGAAAGACATCTGACCACCTGAAAACGTTAGTTGGTTGCGAGGAGTTCTTTACCCACCAATAGACGTTATTGATCCCACCCTACAAACGCTAATACGCAGCAACCTGTCTTGCTGTTGTGAGCCGCTCGTGAGGTGTTGCCGGAATCCGGTGGCTATTGAGGTGAACGAAACGTCGGGAGAACATGTCGTGACGATGAGCGTAGCTGTCGGATTTCGGCGATGCCGCATGAGCTGGGCCAATCAGTCTGCCCGTTCGCGGTGGGCGCGGACAGGTGTTGATGATCTAACGAGCGCAAGGACGAATGGAATGAAAACCGTTGTTTGGGTCGCGGTGTTTGCCGTAGTACAGATTTGTCTCTCATCTCCACTGTCGTCACAGGAACAGCAAACGCGAACTGTGCAAGGAGTCGTACGCGACTCGACAAATGGCGAAACGCTTCCGTTTGCTTCCGTCGTCATCCCAGGCACCAAAATCAGCTCAACTTCCAACCGAGATGGCTTCTTCACACTGTTAGGCGCGCCTGCGGATTCGTTCACGATCCGCGTGGTCTTCCTGGGTTACCGGGCAACAGAGTTCCCCGTTCCAGCGGACGCTGCACCGGGGCTGTTGACTGTGGAAATGGCACCGGTGGTTTTCGAACTTACAGGGATTACTGTCGTCGCCGAAGAAGCTCGGATGATCAGTACTGTGAGAGAGATCAGCCGAGTCGCGGCCTCTCCAGAGGTAATGGCGGTACTGCCGAGCGTAGGGGAGGCGGATGTCTTTCGATCTCTGCAGTTGCTTCCAGGCATAAGTGGCACCAACGAGAGTTCGTCAGGTCTGTACGTCCGCGGTGGAACACCCGACCAGAACCTCGTATTGCTGGACGGAATGACCGTCTACCACGTCGACCATTTCTTTGGATTTTTCAGCGCTTTCAACGCCGAGGCCATTAAGGATGTCCAGGTCTATAAGGGTGGGTTTCCTGCATTATACGGCGGACGGGTGTCGAGTGTAGTAGACATGACGGGCAAGACCGGAGACCCAGATGAACCGCATCTCTCTATCGGGGCGAGTTTGTTGAGCGCCAGCGCATCGGCACAGATACCCCTATTCGGCAAAGGCTCGATTCTGCTTTCCGCGCGCCGCTCCTACACGGATGTCATGCGGACAGGTCTGTACTCGAGCATCTTCAACATGTTTAGGGAAGACACCACAGCCGCCTCTCCCCCCGGACCCGGTGGGATGGGCGGCATGCGCGGAATGGGTAGTCGATTCGGGAACGCGAGCTTCAGCAGTCATCAGCCAGATTTCTATTTCTACGATCTGAACGGAAAGATCACCTACCGTCCGTCCACGCGGGATGTACTGTCGGTGAGTCTGTACAATGGCCAGGACTACCTCGACAACTCGCTCCTACAAACGCGCACCCTCTCAACTCAAAACACAGCGTTCAGTCGAGGAATCAGCAACGACATCACCGATCTGACGGACTGGGGCAACAAGGGTGTAAGTGTGAAGTGGGCACGGCAGTGGCATCCGCGTCTGTACACGGACGCTCTTATGGCATATTCGGAGTACTTCAGCGATTACCGCCGCAACACATCCATCGAGACCGTCGACGCAGAAGCGGACACACTCGTAGGCAGCCGCAGCTTCGGTAGCCAGGAGGACAATCGCGTCAAGGATCTGACGTTTCGAATCGACAACGAGTGGCAGTTGTCAGCATCCCACAAAATCGGCTTCGGGGGGTGGCTTACGCGGTCGAACGTGGACTATCTGTTCACCCGTGATGATTCCTTGACAATCCTAGACCGCCAACAGGAAGCCGTTCGGGCCGCCGGATATCTGCAAGACAAGTGGAACGTATTCCCATCACTAGAACTGACACTCGGGAGCCGTTTTGCGTATTACGACTTGACCGGGGAGACCTATCTCGAACCCCGCGCGTCGGCGGCATTGCGCCTTCCCCTAGGTCTCACGGTCAAGGGTGCCTACGGAAATTACCACCAGTTCGTAAACCGCGTGGTTAACGAAAACGTGACTGAAGGCTCGCGCGATTTCTGGCTGCTCTCCGACGGCGACCTGGTCGACGTCACGAGCGCGAGGCACTACGTGCTCGGCGCCAGCATGGAGCTGGATGATTATCTGTTTGACGTAGAGGTATACCGCAAAGATCTCGACGGCTTGTCGGAATTCTCCATGCGGTACCAGCGCGTTGGAGATCCCGACCCAGTCAATCTGTTTTTTGACGGTACCGGAGTTGCGGAAGGCATCGAGTTCCTGGCACAGAAGAAGTACGGGACGTATACCGGATGGGCCAGTTACACCCTGTCTCGTGTGGAACACACCTTTCCCGATCTCAACAACGGTGAGCCATTCCCCGCTCTGCACGACCAGACCCATGAGTTCAAGATCGTGAACAGTGTGAACCTAGGACGCCTGAATTTCTCCGGAACATGGGTAGCGGCAACCGGCAGACCCTACACGGCACCTGAATCCGAGTACTCCATTACGCTGCTCGACGGTACCGAACAGAGCTATATCCACGTCGGGGAGAAGAATGGCTTGCGGCTCCCGGCATATCATCGAGCTGACGTCGCTGCTCACTACAGGTTCGGCATCGGTAGGTGGACTGGCGACATCGGACTTTCGGTGTTCAACCTGTACGATCGCACAAACGTCTGGTACCGCCAATTCGATCTGTCCGAAACACCAATCCTTGTCAATGACATGAATTTCCTGGGAATCACTCCAGCGATCTCAGTACGCTTCGAGTTCTGATAGGAGCGAATTGAAACTATGCAAAGACGACACTTCTCAATGATCCTCGGCGCGGCTCTCATCGCGGGCTGCGACAGCACCTCCACCGAGCCCGAAGAAGCCGATCTAGTGGTGGTGGAGGCCTATCTCTTTGCTGGCGAACGGATCGACGACATTCGTTTGACCGAGACCGTCCCCCTTTCCGATACGATCGCTGCTCCGCCGATCAACGACGCATCGGTGAAATTGTACAAGAATGGTCTCTCTTACACACTGGTACCGACCGGGGATTCCGGGTATTACGCATACCCGGGCGACGACCTGACCATCGAGGTCGGAGACACCATCGGAATCGAGATCTCCTACCTCAGGACTGTCGCTACAGGTGAGACTGTCGTCCCCGAAGCCCCCGTGGGCGTCGGTATCGATCGAGACACCTTGTTTGTGCCGGAGTTCGGCTTCGGAGGCGGAGGACCGCCGGGGGGAGGCTTCAACCGTGAGAACTCCCAGCTCGCCGCATCGTGGGTCAATCCGGGCCAACTGCTCCACTACGTCGTGATCGAGTCGCTAGAGGATAGTGCAGAGTCCATCATCCCGGAGGAGTTCCGGCGGTTCCCTGACAGGTTCCGACTCGTCGCTCCGCCCACAACAAATGACTACCACTTCATCAACATGATGGAGTTGGAGACACTGGGCCAACACGTGGCCAAGGTGTACCGCGTCAACGAAGAGTACGCTCAGTTGTACGAGAACCGCACACAGGATTCGCGCGACCTGAATGAGCCACCAAGCAATATCAGCGGCGGGTTGGGCGTATTCAGCGCATTCAACAGCGATAGCGTGTTCTTCGAGGTCGTCCGCGAAAGCAACTAGAGGAGTGTTGGCAATGTGGCATCTTCGCTTACTTGCAGCTATTTCCGGTCTTTGTACCACGTCAATGATCGCCTGTGCATCGGGATCCGGTGCGACCCTAGCTCCTGAAAACCTGGACTTGTCGGGTTCCTGGGCCTTGAACGTTGAGCTGAGCGACAATCCTCGAGAGATGATGGAGGAGCGCGGAATGGGCGGCGGAGCCATGGGTGGCCGGCCCACTGGAGGTGGTGCTCGGCCGGGTGGAGGAGGCGGACGTCCGTCCGGCGGTATGGGCGGCAGGAGAGGCATGAGAGAAAGGGCACCCAGCCAGGTGGACCAGCAGCGAACGTTGCAGACCATTCGAATGGCAACCCAAGTACCGAGACGTATCGTAGTCGACCAGCAGGACTCGACGATCACCATTCGGGACGGTGGTGGACGCACCCTCTCGCTCCACACAAACTGGAAGAAGGTCACGCAGGAAATCGAAAACGACGGGCAACTAGACATCAGAGCCCGTTGGCAAGAACGAGACCTGCAGATAGAGCGGGAGGTCCACGGTGGCGGCAAAATCTTGGAGGAGTATTCCATATCGTATTCAGGTGACCGACTGCACGTAGAAAAGAGACTCGAGATGGGGCGAGGAGGTCGGGCGCAGATCTTTCATTTCGTTTACGACTCGGTACGATGATCGCGGTACGTATACGATCCTGTCTCCTGACAGTGGGGACAACCTCAAATGACGACTCTCTTGATCAGACTTGCGTGCAGCGCGCGTTGCCCACCACAACGTCAGGTGCCACCAGCACGTATTTCCAATTGAGGAGCCCCTGCGACGTAGGACCATGAGCCGCGAGGGCGGGTGTTCGACTACGTTTAAGATTCAGCGCATTTAGACCGAAAAGCAGAATCGTCAGATGAAAGACCATATGAACCAATGGGCACAGGCACGTATCCGATCGGCGCTGCTGTTCCTAACCGTGTTTGGTGCGGCGTGCAGTAACACGGATCCGGCTGAAGAAGAAGTGTTCCGCCTCGTACCTCTCTCGACGCGGGATATCACGGTCCAGGTCGATGCCGCCGGCACCGTCGAGCCTGTGATGACCGTCGAGGTCAAATCGAAGGCGTCTGGTGAGATCTTCGAGATGTTTGTTGAAATCGGTGATGAGGTGCGGGCGGGCGAACTCCTTTTGCGCGTGGACCCGCGTATACCCGAAGCCACCCTGCGGCAGGCGGTCGCGGACTCGATCCTGGCACAGGCCCAGCTCGAAACGGCGCAGTCACGGCTCAGAAGGGCCGAGCAGCTCCACGAGTCGGAGTCAATTACAGAAGTGGAGTGGGAAGACGCGCGGCTAGCCGTAGCAGATGCACGAGCATCATTGGTGCGAACCGAACGCTCACTGGAGGACGCGCGCATTTCTGCTGAGGACACCGAGGTGAGGTCGCCGATGACCGGGGTGGTGATAGATAAACGCGTAGAGGAGGGTTCTGTCATCACCTCTGCGACAGGAGCGAGTCAAGGCTCCATATTGCTGCAGATGGCCAACCTGGACACTGTGCAAATCCGGTCACTGGTCGACGAAACCGACATTGGAAGGATTGAGCCAGGACTACAAGTCACAATCAGAGTAGATGCATACCCAAATCGCCCGTTCCGCGGTCAAGTGCTCAAGATCGAGCCACAGGCTGAAGTCACCTCGAATGTCACCATGTTTCCAGTGCTCGTCCGGATACCCAACGAGGATGGTCTGCTTCGTCCCGGCATGAACGGTGAAGTCGATATCTCAATCGGCCGACGCCGCGATGTGGTGGCAGTGCCCAACAACGCACTCCGCACTTTCCGTGATTTCACGTCGGCCGCAACGGTGTTGGGGCTGGATCCCCAGGCCGCTCGACAGCAGCTCATGGAGTCACGGCCTGAAGGCCTGATTCGCGGGCTTAGGCCTGACAGCAGCACACCACCAGTGGTTAGAACTGCGGCAGCCGCCGACTCCGGGATGCGGGGTGCCGGTAGGGGTTGGAGAAACAGAGAGCTTCCCGAAGGCGTGACCCAGGAACAAGTTCGCGCCATCATGATGCAGCGGCGGGAAGAAGGAGAGGAATCCCTGAGTGCTGAGCAACGAGCATTGCTGGAACGGATCGGTATCGGCCAACGCCCGCCCGGTGGAATGAACGCACCCGGAAGCACGAGTGGACCGGCAGTGTCTAGTTCAAACGATCCGCTGGCAGCTAACTTCATCGTCTTCGTAATGCGCGATAGCGTTCCCACTCCCGTGTGGATTCGAACTGGACTCACCGACGAGACCTACTCTGAGGTCCTCGAGGGAGTGACGGCAACAGATACGGTGCTTGTGCTGCCCAGTCTTGCTGCCGCGAGCACCGATGACGGACCGCCAATGCGAGGCATGGGACGAGGTATGGGTAGACCACCTCGCGAGTAGCCAGTAGGCTAGCACCTAAAGTTCTGTCACCGTCAGGGCGATAATACTATTTGGCTGCCCTGACGGTTTTTTGTATCTTGGCACTCGATCACACTCGAGATTCAACCGAATTGACTGATTGCTTTATGACCGATCGTCCCAAGCGCATTAAGCTAGAGAACTTCGAAATCGACAGCGAACCTCAATCTAGATGCACGAGTAAAGTAATGCTCGGCTGGGATTCCGGTGACGGGTTCCTGGCTACTGCGGCAGGGGAAGACTCACTGCGCGGTCACCTTCGCAGTGGAGCTGAGGCAGCAGCACATGCGTTGGAGATGGCATCGGGTGGCACGGTCGATTTGGATGTCCTGGCTGTCAAGGCGATAGAGGGATTCGATACGGTTTTGGTTATCGTTGCCATGAAGAGCAAGGCCGCAGATATCAACGAACGTCTCTCTGGCTCGTGCCTGATGAACGGCGAGGCACCCAAGAGTGCGGCAATGGCTGTCTTGGATGCAACCAATCGCCTCTACGGTCACGCACTGCAGACTTCCAGAACCACACTACGGTTGCTACACTAGGTCGGAGCGTCGCCTCCGTAGGCTTCCGCAGCGAAACCTTCCATGATACCGGCTGGTGCCCTTCCGATTCCCAAGGCGCTTGCCATGTACCGCATGCCCTTGTCGATGTGGTTGAATAAGCTCTTATATCCCTCACATAAGTAGTTCAGGCCGGGCTCACCATCGGGAGTGGTGAGGATTCGGTTTTTCGGGCACCCGCCGTTGCAGACAAACTTCACATCGCACTCCTGACAGTACTTCGGTAATTTTGCAGCCTTTGACATTCCGAACACACGTTGCTCTTGCGAACCCGCCAGCTCGGTCAACGGGGTTTCCATTACGTTGCCGAGCAGCTTGCTAGGCTCCACGTAGTGATCGCAGGAATAGAGATCACCGTTATGCTCGAGCGCCATTGCCGCACCACAAGTCTCTTCGAACAGACAGAGTCCAGACCTCTGCCCGGTCCATGCAGCCAACGATACATCGAAGATCTGCACGAAGGTCTTGGCTACATCACGCATAACCCACTCGTTGAACACGGCTTTCAGGAATTCCCCGTACTGCCGGCCCCCGACGGAACGGTCGGTGACCTTCGTTCCCTCCTGGAAGCCTGTGTCGTTGTCGAGTTGGACGATCGGAATGAACTGCACGAACTGGGCACCGATTTCGTCGCGTACGAACCGGTACACATCGAGCGGATAGTCGCCGTTCGCGGCATGGACCGTAGTGAGGATGTTGTAGGCGACCTCGTGCTTCTTCAAAAACTCGACTCCGACCATCACCTCTTTGAAGGTGGCCTTGCCGCCTTTATCGGTACGGTAAGCGTCATGTAGATGTTCTGGGCCATCCACGCTGATTCCAACCAGAAATCCGTTCTCGCGAAGGAAGTGGCACCAGTCGTCGTCGAGGAAGACACCATTCGTCTGTATCGTGTTGACGATGCGAATGCGCTCCCGTGCGTTCTCTTGCTGATACCGAACTGCACGTTCGAAGAACTCCAACCCCATCAACAACGGCTCTCCGCCCTGCCATCCAAACGTGATCTCGGGAACGGTCTGAGACTGGATGTACTCCCGCGTGAACTTCTCGAGCACTTCGTCGCTCATTCGAAAGTCTGATCCGGGATAGAGCTGTTCCTTAGACAGGTAGTAACAGTACGAGCAATCGAGATTGCAGATCGGTCCGCGGGGCTTGATCATGACATGGAAGAACAACGGGATTGCCATGGAGTTACTATGGTGAAGATTATGCTTCTACGCTAGTGAGGAGCTCAACAATGCCCAGCCCATTCGACCGTCGAACCTTCTTGAAGACACTCGGCGCGGGAATCACCGCGGCAACCCTTACCGGCGCTTCGGGTTGCACTCGCGATTCTTATCAGCGGCCTCCGAACTTCGTGTTCTTTTTGATCGATGATCTAGGGTGGGTCGATACAGGCGTATACGGCAGTTCCTTCTACGAGACACCCAACATCGATCGGCTCGCCAGCGAAGGAATGCGGTTCACGGATGCATACGCCGCAAGCCCCGTGTGTTCTCCGACGCGTGCCAGCATTTTGACGGGCAAGCACCCAGCACGGCTCAACATCACCGACTGGATCGGCGGCAGTCAGCGCGGGGAACTCCTTCCGGCCGAGTATGAGCACCAACTGAATTTCGAGGAGGTCACAGTTGCCGAGGTGCTCAAAGAAGCAGGTTACGCCACCGGATTCTTCGGCAAATGGCACCTGGGTGACACGCCGTTTCTGCCAGACTCACAGGGGTTCGACCTGAATGTAGGCGGCACGGCTGCCGGGCAGCCAGCTTCGTATTTCTACCCATACAAGGCAGAGGAAGGCAGAAGCGACTTCTGGGATGTGCCGCATTTGGAGGAGGGAGAGGAGGGAGAATATCTCACGGACAGGCTGACAGATGATGCTATACGCTTCCTGGAGGCGCAGCGAGAGAATCCATTTCTACTCTACCTGTCGCACTATGCAGTACACACTCCCATACAGTCGAAGGCAGAGCTGACGGAGAAGTACAGTGAGAAGGCAGAGTCACTACCCGAACCTGACGGGCCGGACTTCATAACGGAACATGATCGCGCTTTCGTGAAACAACATCAGGACCACGCCGCATACGCGGGAATGGTCCAGAGTGTAGATGAGAGTGTGGGGCGAGTGCTCGAGACAATCGAGAACCTCGGACTCTCGGAGAACACGATCGTGATCTTCATGTCCGACAACGGCGGGTTGACCACGATTGCGAACCGCAGGAGCGCACCTACGGCTGTACTTCCACTTCGAGCAGGCAAAGGATGGCTGTATGAGGGTGGCATCCGCGAGCCGTTGATAGTCAAATGGCCGGGAGTCGTGCAGGGTGAGAGTGTCTGCTCTGAGCCAGTCCTTAGTACCGACTTTTTCCCAACGATGCTCGAGATGGCGAGGATAGGGCAAAGGCCGAATCTGCATCAGGATGGTTTGAGTCTTGTGCCCCTATTGAGGCAGGAAGGATCGTTGGACCGCAACGCGTTGTATTGGCATTTCCCACACTACCACGGGTCTGGCAACAGGCCATCGGGTGCTGTGCGCGTCGGCGACTTCAAGCTCGTGGAGTGGTTTGAGGACGCTCAGGTGGAGCTATACAACTTGAGTGAGGACATTGGTGAGTCGCGAGACCTGAGTGAGAGCTTGCCCGACAAGGCAGTGGAACTCAGCGATATGCTGCACAGCTGGCACAGGGCAGTGGATGCGCGGATGCCGCGGAAGGACGCGGAAGGGCGGTGAGTGCTCGACTGTGTCAGTACACTTCTGCCAAACGGGTCCGCGCCCTGATACTGCTGGGCGTTGGGACCACGACGTTTGCCTGCTCCGAAGTCCCTGAAGTCATCACATTAGCGCCTAACGGTGGGTGGTGCTGGTACCAGGACGAGCGCGCCATTGTGTATGACGGAGTACTGACCTTCGGTACCGTCGCAGGAACCACCGCCCGCGGTGTCGACGCTGGCGATGTGATGGTCACGTCCTACGACCTCGAGACGGGAGCAACTCAGAGTTTCGAGCTGCACGACAAGTTCCAATCCGACGATCACGACGTCCCGGCGCTATCGGTCATCGACGACGGAAGGTACCTGGCTGTTTACTCCAAACACGGCAATGACTCGTTGAGCCGTTTTCGCATCACCGAGCGGCCCGGCGACATTACTGATTGGGAGGCCGAGCGGACCTTCGATTGGGGTGCGCCGACGACATATTCCAACGTCCATCGGCTCACAGCGGTCGGTGGCGCGACTGGACGGATATTCAACTTCTCCCGTACGGTCGGCAACAACCCCAACTGGTCGTACTCTGACGACGATGGTGTCACCTGGCACTACGGCGGGCGGCTGCTCCAGTGGACGCGCGAAGATTTCGCAGACGATCCCAAGTTCACGGGCACTGACGGCACTCGCCCGTACGTGAAATACGCGTCGAACGGCCGATACGAGATCCACTTCATGACCACCGAAGACCATCCCCGCGCCTACGACAACAGTTTGTGGCACGGGATCATCAGGATCGATGAGGGCGGAGCCCGCATCACCCGCTCCGATGGAACAACCATCGGACCGTTGAGCACCGACCGGTCGCCGGAGGTGATGCCTACCGACCTAACCCTGGTGTTCTCGGGTGACGCCGAAAACGTGGCCTGGACAGTGGATCTCGAACTGGACGATCGCGGTTGGCCGTACGCCGCTTTCAGTATCCAACACGGCGACGGAGACGTCCGAACCGAACGAAGGGTGGGCGGCGAAGACATGCGATATGGATACGCCCGTTGGGACGGTGAGACATGGCACGCGTTTGAGATCGCCTATGCCGGCACGGCGCTCTACCCGGGCGAGGACGATTACACTGGTTTGATCGCTCTCGACCCCAACGCTCCCGATGTGGTGTTCATCTCGACCGATGCTGATCCCGAGACTGGTGAGCCGCTAATCAGCGAGGCCGACGGGGAACGGCACTACGAGATCTACCGAGGTGAAACACACGACGGTGGAGCAACGTGGGAATGGACTGCACTCACCGAGAACTCGGCAGCAGACAACCTCCGGCCGTTAGTGCCGAGCTGGGAAGACGGAACAATCGTGTTGTGGCAGCGCGGTACGCTCACGACGTATATGGATTACGACACCGAGGTGGTGGGGATGGTGTTTCGAAGGTAGGCGAACGTGTTTGCCATTCAGCGATCCTCTGGACGAAGCTCCTCTATAACACTTGCGTCGACCCAGTAGGTCCCTCCCACGTCGCGTTCGAAATCGTACCTGAAGAAGAAGAAATACCTTCCGTCCGGCGAGAGCGTCGGGACGTTTTCCATGGCCTCAGTATTGATGGTGGGTCCAAGATTGATTTGCTCCGTCCAGGTTCCGTCCGCGCTCCTGAAACTCACGTATAGATCCGCACTGCCACCACCGACGTTATCCGGTCTATCCCACCCAGCAACCACCAGGAAGGTCTCGTCCGGAGCTACCACCATATCGCCTTCGATGTATTCCGTGTTGACGGTGCTTCCGATGTTCACGGGAGCGCTGAAACGCCCGGTCTCGGGCGTCGATAAGAAGATGTCTTGCTCTCCAACCACGCTGCCGTGTCGATACGGAAAGTAGAGGGTGCCGGAGCTCGTCATGGACGGATAGCCGGCCTGGAGCGGCACATCGCCGACATATACCAGTTGTGGGTCGCTCCAGAGGCCGTCAACTCTAGTTACCGTCCAGATGTAGGAGCTCTCCTCCTCCGCGTCGCCCTCACGTAGCGGCCGCCACGACCGCCAAAACATCCGATCCGCATCGGGCGAATAACACATATCGTTGTCGGTGTACGGGCTGTTGAACGAAGCCGGCTCGGGCGGACTCCACACACCATCTACTCTTCTCGACACGAGGATGTCTCCGCCCTCTTCACCTCCGATATCGGCAACGAAGTAGAACTCAGACAAGTCCGGCGAGAACACCGAACCAAACGCAGGCATGTATGCGGCGTACACTGTTGGGGCAAACTCTTCAGGGGTTCTCCCCGGCGGCCGCTGACCGAAATAGTCGCCGCGTAGCTCCGGGAAATCGCGCATTTCAGACGAATTGCAGGAGACGGATATTGCAGCGGCCGCAAGCAGTAGGCATCTCATGCTCCTTTTCACGATATCTCCCGGTCTTGTTGAGGATTTCACCGCACCCCACTCGGCCTGAGATCTTCTATCACGCCCGCATCTACCCAATAGATCTTGCCCAACGACTGATCGCCTGCACGGTTGCTGGTGAAGAACAGGTACCTTCCGTCGGGTGTCACGTTCGGTCTCGCTTCGCCAGCCGAAGAATTGACATTCGGCCCAAGGTTTTGAGGCTCGAGCCAAGAACCGTCAGCGTGTCGGAACGAGACATAGAGGTCGAGCCCGCCTAGCCCCTCCAGCTTGTCCTGACAGAAAATCAAATAGCTTTCATCCGGAGCGACGAACGGGTCGATGTCGCTCACGGCTGTGTTGATCGGCGGCCCCAGGTTCTCGGCTTCTCCGTACCTGCCGTCGTTGTTGCGCGATCTGTAGATGTCGGTGCGGCCGATTCCATCCTCGCGTCGACTCATGTAGTACACGGTGCCGTCGTTGGTCACAGCGGGATAGTTCTCGTAGTAAGACTCAGTGTTGATCGACCTTCCAAACATGACGGGCTCGGACCAACCATCAATCTCCAGCGTGACGGCCCAGATGTTGGCTTCCTCCAAGAACATGCGCGTCGTCGTATCGGGGGATTTGAGGGTGGTGAAGTAAAGGGTGTTGCCGTCGGGACCCACGGTGAAGTTGTATGGAGCATAGCTGCTGAACGGAGCTACCCGAGGCTCGGTCCAGATACCATCCTCGAGCCGCATCTCGTACACGGGCCTGAGCCGCCAGTCTCCGTGAGGCGCCATACTACTGAAAACGAAAACGGTTCCGTCGTCGAGGAATCCGGAACAGCCTTGGGATTCGCCCTGCGGGAGAACATCGGGCGCGAACTGTTCCGCAGTTCTCCCTGGAGGTTCCTGACCGAGATATCGTCCACCCAAGGTTGGATTTGAATCGGCGGGGGTGCAGCTAAAAAACGCTGCGCAGGTCATCAGCGTCGGAAAGACAATGTTGGTCTTCACTGCAGGACGCTCCCGTTGAGGTTCGTCGAGGCTCACGGTCTCACTACCTAGGTCAGCTATCCGGGCACAGCACACACGGCAGAACGGAACAGCCAGCGGTCTCCGGAAGCCAGGTAGCTCGTACACCCGACAGCCTGCCAAGGTTGCGGTATTAGCCTGGAGGAACCTGTCCAGCGCCAGCAGCGGGGCAGTTGTACGGATTAAGCGATGGCATGAAGAAAGACTTGCGGATTCGTCAAGATCGGAAGGAGGTCTAGCCGCCGACCTTCTCTTTCAGCTCTTCGAAGAAGTTCTGGACCAGTATCACTTCAGCGTCGTGCTGCTCCAGATCCGCCCTTTGAATCATGAGGAAGCGCTGATCGTCTGGTGAGACGTCGTAGTAGGTCCTAACAGCGGTCGCAACACGCCAGCTGGACGGGTCAAACAAAACCCTGCGACTCCGCACTTGAAACGCGACTGAGGATTCTACCTCGGCAGCTACCATCTGCCCGTTGCCGTCAAAGTAAAATATCTCTCGCCCACTCCGGGCCCAGAGTGGCTCGGAGCCTCCGTTGGTCGATACTTGCCAACGGCCCTCGTCTACCTCAGGAAACTGGCGCACGTACACTTCACTCTGCCCTGATTCAGTTGAGGTGTAGAGCAACCACCGTCCGTCCGACGATAGCCGGGGGGACATCTCGTCGTAAGGGCCACCGAGAATATGCACGGGAAGGGCGTCATCGGTGGGGCGGTAGGCCCAAACATCGCGGTTGGCTCCAATTCCCCCCACCCTCATCAAGAGCCACTCCCCATCGTTTGACCAGCGTCCCTGCCAGACTACGCCCACTCCGCTAGTATCGCGGAGCAACTCAGCGGTCCCGGTTCCATCCGCCCGCTTCTGATACAGACCTCGCACATCATCACGATTCGAGCTGAAAGTCACGTGCCTCCCGTCCGGAGACCATGTTACACCGGTGTTCCGATGACCTTCGAACGTGAGCCTCGTCAGAGGGCCGTCAGCTAGCTGTTTCACCCAGATATCAGAGGACAGCCCATCTCTAATGTTGATGGCCAGTCGGCTTCCATCAGGAGAGAGAGCAAGACTCAGGTTTTGCGGCAGGCTAAATAACCACCCGGTCTCTACCGCTGTTGCATTACCAGAACGATCCACCCAGACAGGCGTACCATACCCGCGCGGTGCCGCACGCAACGAGGCCCCCGACACATAAATCAGGTCGCCGCTCGCCGAGAGCGATATGTCCATCCAGCCGTTGCCCTTGTTCCGCAGCCCGTCAATCAACGGCACGGCCGGTCCGCTGAGCTGCATTCTGTCTTGGTCAAATGGAGCTGCGAGTAGTGCTCCATCGGCTCGGGCGATCACTAGATGCCCCGATGACGCGTACCAGCCAAAAGCCCCGCGCAAAAGTACCCTGTGGTTTCCAGTGCGCAGATCGACAACGGCGATGTCGCTTTCCTCGGTCGTGGTACCTGTATGGTAAACGCTGATAACGGCCCCTTTACCGTTGGGAAGAGGAGACGGCGAGTAGTGTGATGCTTCGTTTGCAGTAGTATCGAGCGTGGTGACAGGCTCGGCTGGGCCTCCGGTCTCTGGCACACGGACCAGCCTGTAGCCGCCCGCCGCTCCGCCATTCAGATAGATGTAGCCGCCCAAGCCCCAACTCATTCCGTTGCTTCCAATGCCCGTCTCCACCAGCGTAACCGGCGGCTCTCCTCCGAGGGATACCACCTTGAGTGTGCGGGGGGAAACGTAGAAAGCCACTTTTTGTCCGTCCGGCGAAAACGTCGGCTGCTGGGCGCCCTCCGTTCCAGGCAGCGGCCGAGCGGTCAATTGGTCAATACGCTTGAGCCAGAGCTGAGTGTCGTCCTCGCCCGGCCCCACGTAGACGATCGATGAACCATCCGGTGAGAGCGCTATCGACGGCCCATTGCTCAGAAATAGCTCCTCCTGCGGTAGCACGATCCGAAACCTGCGGACGGTTGAGTCTGATTCTGGGCCAGAACCCAGCCAGCCCCAAATCGCAACGCAGAATAGAGCAGCCACTGCAATCGCGAGTCCGACGCTGAGACGGTTCCACACGCCCCCTTTCGCAGCGCCTGGAGCCGAAGTCGTCGCCGTCGCCGGCATCGTGAACGCCGGGTTGGTCAACGCTTCCGCAAACTTCGCTACACTCTCGAACCTATCGGCCGCGAGTCTCTCCAGTGACTTCGCAGTCGCCGCTGCGACGTGCGGTGGCACCGTTTTGCGGACGTCGGTAACCGGACGTGCCTCTTCCGTCACGATCTTCATGATGATCTGCTGCGCCGAGGAACCCGTGTGTGGCGGTTCGCCGGTCAGCATCTCGTACAACATCGCGCCCAGTGAGTAGATGTCGGAGCGGTTGGTTAGTTCCTTGTCGGCCGTCGCCTGCTCGGGCGACATATAGTGCGGCGTGCCCAGTGAGAGACCGGTCTCGGTGAGTCGCCCGCCCGCAGCCGCGCTCACGGCCAGCGCGATCCCGAAGTCAGCCACCATCGGTCGGCCTTCATGCAGCAGGATGTTCTCGGGCTTGATGTCGCGATGGATCACGTCGTGCCTGTGCGCGTAATCCAACGCGTCAGCCACCTCGGTCGTGATCCGCACCGCCTCTTCGATCCCCAGCTGCGTCTCACGATTCAGCTTGTCCCGCAGCGTCTCCCCCTCTACATAAGGCATCACGTAGTAGAGGAAATCATCCGTCCGCCCGTCCGCCTGTCCGCCTGTCCGCCCAGAGTCAAAAAGCGGGAGGATGTGTGGATGTTGGAGATTCGCCGTCGTCTTGATCTCTTGAACGAAACGCTCGGCTCCCAACACTGCGGCGAGTTCGGGACGCAGCACCTTAATGGCGACCTTGCGGTCGTGTCTGAGGTCCTGCGCCAGATAGACGGTGGCCATACCACCTTCACCCAGATGGCGCTCGATCTTGTAGCGGTCGGCGAGTGCCGTGGAGAGACGCGAGGTAATCTCGGTCATGGGGGCTAAAATGTGGTCTGGTTCCGGATTCGTCCAGAGTTTCTCAACGCCGGAAGGCCCAACTCAATAGCGGCACCACATAGTAACCGCTCCCACCCGGGAGCGGCGGTGTCGAACGAATGGCAACTGAGCCGGTCTGGCAGTCGGCAGCGACTTCACGCCTTTGGCGACAGGAGGCAAAAGGAAGCGCTCAGAGTTGCGCCAACTTCTCGGTGATCAACCGGATGTGGCTGACTTCTTCCTTGATAATGGTATTAACCTTGCCTTCGGAAAGGTCCCCCATCACCATATCGAGGGA
>JBDHHK010000052.1:0-22661 GCA_039589395.1 Gemmatimonadota bacterium | reverse complement strand
CATGAACCTCACCGGCGTTGGAGACCCCGCGGAGCTACTAGCCTTTCAGCTGTCAGCAGAGATGTTCGACATCCTCGGTGTCCCACCACTCCTGGGAAGAACGTTTCTCGTGGAGGAAGACCAGGTCGGTGCAGAACCGGTAGCGGTGTTGACGCATTCATTTTGGCAGACCCGACTCGGCGCAAGTCAATCAGTTATCGGGAGAAGCATTACGCTCGACGATCTGCAATACACCGTAGTCGGAGTCATGCCGCGAGGCTTCGTCTTCCCACCGCTCGAACCAGAGACCGATCTTTGGGTGCCGGTCGGTCGCTTCGCACTAGAGGAGAATGGTTGGCTCGAGCGGCAGAACCACAATGCGTTGCAGGTGATCGGTAGGTTGAGGCCCGGCGTAACGATTGATCGGGCCCGCGCCGACATGGAGACCATCGCGTTGCGCTTGGAGGAAGAATACCCAGAGAGCAATACCGGTAACCGTGTCCACATCGCGTCGATGTACGAGCGCGCATTGGGAGATACGCGGCGTCCTCTGATGTTGTTGTTCTATGCCGTTGGGTTCGTACTGCTGATTGCGTGTGCGAACGTCGCGAATCTCCTGCTTGCACGTTCAGCGGTGCGTCAGCGTGAGATTGCCGTGAGATCTTCTGTCGGAGCCGCAAAGAACAGAATCGTGCGTTTGTTGCTTACCGAGAGTGTGATGTTGTGGTTGCTGGGTGGTCTCGGAGGGCTCCTGGTAGCCTACGGCGGAACGAGCTTGTTGTCGTCGTGGTTGGCCGGCACAATTCCGCGGGCCGGTGACGTTCGCATAGACGGTTTGGTATTGGCGTTTGTCCTATGCGTGTCACTTTTCACGGGCATCATCTTCGGTCTGGTTCCGGCAGTACGATCGGCGCGCTTGGATCTGCAGGCATCATTGAAGGAAGGAACAAAGGGGTCCGGAGGTGCGCGAGGGGGGAGAGGTTTGGTCATAACTGAGGTGGTGCTGGCGCAAACACTGCTTATCGTAGCAGGACTCACCATACACAGTTTCTGGTTGCTCGCCAACGAAAACCCCGGACTTGATGCAAGGAATCTCCTCACTGTGCGGATTTCGCTGCCGACGAGCAAATACAACGAGTTGTCCGGCAGACACGACTTCTTTTTTCAGCTCTTGGATCGCGTCGGTGTACTGCCTGGTGTGGTCTCAGCAGCTGCGGGCGGTCCCCTTCCGTTCGGACTGGGTGGCTGGCAGAGCGGGTATCAGATCGAAGGTGAGCCGCCTCCAGAGCTTGGACAGACTCCTGTGGTCGAGATGACCGCTGCTTCCGCGGAATATCATCGGACACTGGGCATTCCACTGCTCCGCGGCCGGTTCTTCGCCGATGCTGACCGCGGCGATGCACCGCCCGTCGCGATCATAGACGAAACGTTGGCGGAGCGTCATTGGCCGTCAGCAAATCCAATAGGGCGGTACATAAGGCAGGGAGGCCGGTCCTTCGAGGTGGTGGGTGTCGTCGGGCATGTGAAGAACCATGGCATCGCAAACGAATCGCTCGTACAGATGTACATCCCGTTTGAATGGGACAACGACGACACCTGGTCGCTGGTGGTGAAGACCGAGGCGGATCCGCTTTCGGTGATCTCGGCGGTGCGGAATGCGGTACTCGAACTAGACCCAGCGCAACCGATCTCACTCGTGACGACCATGCGTCAGAATCTCGAGAGCACCGTGATGACGAATCGGATTCAGAGCACGCTCTTGGGGGTGTTTGCTTTCGCTGCTCTACTGCTGGCGTCGGTTGGCATCTACGGCGTTCTGTCCAATGCCACGAATCAGCGCAGACATGAGATCGGTATACGAATGGCAGTGGGTGCCAGTAGTGGCGAGGTACTTCATTTGGTGGTACGCCAAGGTTTCACACTCTTGGCGATAGGTGTTCCATTGGGAATTCTCCTTTCGGTGCTGGTAGGTCAGCTTTTGTCTAGTGAGCTGTACGGCATCAGTTCGTTCGATCCGGCTAGCCTGATCGTGGCGCCACTGTTTTTGAGTGGAGTGGCGATTCTGGCGGCCTATATCCCGGCGCGTCGAGCGTCTGTGGTAGATCCAGTCGAGACGCTGCGAACGGAGTGAGCTAGAACTCGACCTTCAGACCCACGAAACCCTGACGCCGTACGCCTCGGTGAAACTCGTCAACGCTTTGGCTGCAGAACGGTGCATCGACGGTTTGACGCCAGCACGGACCACCACGGGTTACCCCGTAGGTAATGTCGTTTCTGCGGTTGAGGAGATTACGCAGCTCGACGTGTATCGCGAATCGCCACGCGGAATACACCTTGGTCCATTCGGCGAGAAGATCCATTGCGGAATACCATGGTGCGCGTGCCGCGTTCGGCATTTCCAGAATGTCGGGTACGTACTCGACGCAATAGTCCTCCACGAAATCACAGAGATAATAGCCGGGATGGACGCGCGTGTAAGGCGCGCCTGATGCGGCGGTGTGGGCTGCCACCAACCTTATGGAACCGCCAAGAATCTCGCGGGGCACCCTCCACGCTCCCGTTACGTCGATGGTGTGACGTCGATCAGAAGGAGACGGGAATCTCAGTCTAGCCGCCTCTATGTCGGAAACACCCAGACTGTAGTTCGCCGACATCGTCACGCGGCCAGCAATACGTCGCAACGAAAGCTCCAGACCCATGGCTTCATTGACTCCTTGGACCGTGAGCGGCCGGATCTGTTTCGGGCCTGGCGTGGGATCCACGAGCGTCATCTCTGCGGTTTGGCGGGCGTACATGCTGGCAGATGCCAACCACTCATCGCTTAGCCAAAGCTCGGCGCCGAGTGTGGCAACGTCGCTCTGAAGTGGGGGTATGCTGTCGCCGGCGAGACGCCATACGTGGCCTACAGCTAGTCCTGGTCCGACAGTCAGACCTGCCGGTGCTAGAGCCTGCACGTATTGATACGATCGCCCAAACGTCGCGGAGAAGCTGAGCTCCTCTGTCGCAGTGTATCTAGCAGATACTTGGGGCGCGATGTGAAGTCTGCCACCCTCCAAAGCGGATGTGGTGCCGTCGATGCGCACGCCCCCCTGCACGGTGAGGTCGCTCGTCGGCTTCAACCTCGTCTCGCCCCATCCCGACACCACCACCAGCTTTTCGTCTACGATCAACGGTCCCACGTGCAATTGGAATGGATGTGGAGATTGGGGCGCGCCAACGTACTCCGACTTGTTGACTGTAACTTGGTAACCGGCGCGCCACCCGGCATCGTCCTCTTCGGGAATGACAGAACCGAACTCCCCCAGCAAAGCCAAATAGTCTATACGTCCGTCTGAGTTCATCTGGGTGGGCTGTTCCCAGTTGTACAGCGAGACGTTCGGCCTTTCTTCCGTCTGACTCACATTGAGAAAGAAGTGGCTCCACGCCAATGTGTGCCGTGAGTAAGCGCCCCACAGCGGTACATCCAAGGTTGCCCGTGCTGCCGCATTTCCCCAGGAAAAATCGTTGAATGCTGGTCCTCCCCGTTCCAACGAGTCAATGATCCAGTCGCGCTCCCAGATCGCGCTCACCTCTAGGTGTGTCTTCTCACCGAGGCCGATGTCGATGCGGGCGACAGCATCAGCATATTGGTCTGGGAGCGCAAAACTCCTGCCCCCGACCTCGTCCTGCTGAGGCCACAACTCTCTCTGGCTCGTTATGAAGTCGAGGCCTGATCGACGGGCTCCTGCAACCACCCCCAGCCGACCGTCCAGGAATCGGCGTTCCAGCGTCAACCCACCTCCGACGAGCGTAAGATCGCCATAACCTCGAAGGTCTCCCGTACCTCCTGCCGGTCGCGACGTCATGCTCACAACTCCCGCAGCACCTTCTCCGAGCGAGAGTGGGCGTACGCCAGGGTGAAACAGCACCGAACCCAGCGCATTCTCATTGATCGCTGCGGTCACGCCGCCGGCGTGCAGTGGGTTGAATAGTGGCAATCCATCGAAGTAAACCCGGGTCTGACCCCAGTTGGCGCCGCGTATCCACACTTCGGACGTCCAATCATCTCGAGTGGTCACTCCGGGCAGGCGTTGTAGCGCTCGGAACGGATCGGCGGTGCCGAGCGTGACCGACTCCAGCACATCGGTATGCGTGAGTGCCCGAACATCGCTGCTCAGGAATGCCCGCTGTCTCCAGCGCTCGATATCAATGCGCCTTCTGCCGGTCTCGTCCAAAGCGTCAGCTCGGCCAAACAGATCCAGCGAAGTAGCTCGCACCTCCAACTGCTCGAGATGGACCGGAGTAACCTCGAGAATGGCGGAAACATTGACCACACTTGCGTGCCGAAGCTCTACGTCGACTGTGGCCGGACGGTAACCTATTCGTCTGATCTCGAGCCTGTACGGTGCCGGTAAGACGTTTGGGAAGTTGTACCCACCGTCAGCCCGTGTCACAGTCGTACGCGGATGACCAATAGCTTGTACGGTGCGATCGCCTCCGGCAGTGGAGTATGCTAAAAGTCGAAGCGTTACAATGGCCTGCGGTAGCGGAGCCAAGCCGTCTGCCGTCAACACAAAACCGGCTATGCTACCGGCCTCGTGCTGGTCTGCGGACACCTCTTGGCCAGCGACATTTGCCGCGAACAGGCAAACAACCACTGTCACAGTCGCCAGCGCTCGAATCGAATGGCGTGCGCCTATTAGCTTCTGGGGCATCTATTCGTGGGTATCCTCCAGTAGAAACGAACACGCCCTACGGCTTCTGACGCTAGCTGAAGTTTGGCGCCAACCCCTGAAAAGATTCTACCTCCCGAACTCCCTCGGAGATCCCGCAAATGATCCGTGCGCCGTGTCAGAATCCAGTTCGAGAGATCGTTTCGACTACGCAGGCCTTCTCCAAGATCACCACGAGAGGAGTCGGAAAGATGTTTCATCGAGTGACGGTAGCGCTAGGTTTGGCATTGATGCTGAGTGCTGCACAAGCGGCCGCTCAGGCGGACGGTGCTCACAAAGGGTTCTGGCTGAGTTTTGGCGCCGGGGGTGGCTGGATGGGTAGCGAGCGAAGCGCCATCACCTACTTTCGCATGGGTGGGACACCTAGCAGCCGTGTGCATTTTGGGGGGCAGGTCCTGCATTGGTGGCAGGACGAAGATGTTCAGCACAACAGCGTATCCGCGATCTTTTCAGTCTATCCGTTTCTCAGGACCGCTGGACGTCGGAGCCTCTTCCAGGAGCTATTCGTCAAGACTGGCTTCGGAGTGGCTACTGCGCATTGCCACGGGCACGATGTGACTGGGTTGGGACTCAACTTGGGCACTGGCTTCGATCTGCGTCTGAATCGCAACTTCTTCGTGACACCCAATCTCGACTACGCAATCGACTTCTTTTCTGAATCAACATACACGTCACTGCTTTTCTCATTGGGTCTTTCGTGGCATTGAGTGAGAGGCCAAATATGCAGGAATTGCAGGAAATCCAGAGAATCAGTGTCAGAAACCGGTGCGGCGAGTCGTTAAGTCAGTGTGGTGAAGGGAAGCGTACGGGCCACACTAGGCTTTCGCCCGGCGAGCGGGAGGATGAGATTGTACGCAGTGGACCTAAACGCACTTTACCGCGAGCACAACGAAGCTCTGACCCGTTATCTCACGCGCCTCACGGGAGATCGGGACAGCGCGGCCGATGCAGCCCAGGAGGCGTACTCCAGGTTGCTGAGTCGGCCACCTGCTCGCGACGACAATCTCCGAGCGTGGCTGTACACGGTAGCAACGAATGTAGTGCGCGATGGTTGGAAGAAGCAGCAAACCGCATTGCGACTCGTGCGAGATCAGGAGGACGCGCCAATCGCGGCCGCACCCCAAGATCCTCACGATGTCGTAGAGCGAACTGAACGTTTACAAGCGGTCCGCCGGGTCCTCGACCGGCTGTCCGCAAGAGACAGAACGGTATTGCTGATGCGCGAGGAAGGCTTCTCGCACAAGGAAATCGCGGCAGCGGTCGATACGACGACCAAGTCTGTAGGCACCATGATCGCTCGAGCGTTGCGAAAATTTGCCAAGGAATTCGAGGCAGCGGGGACTCTGACATGACCGGTTCAAGGGTCGACCAAGGACCCCATATCGATGATGGCGACCTGATCAGGTTGTTTGACGGCGAGTGTTCTCCTGAGGATGAGAAACGGCTCGGCGCTCATATCGATTTTTGTGCCGAGTGTAAAAGCAACGCCGAGTCCCTGCACATTGCTTCGAAGCTGTTCTCCGAGTCTCTGCTCGAATTGGATATCCAAACTCCCGCAGAGCCAACCAAGACACCCACTGTAGGCAAGAGACTGGTGCGAGAAAACACCTGGCGCAACTTCGTCACACCGCGCGTATTGCGTGCGGCGGCGGTGTTGGCCGCAATGGTGATCGTGTTTTCGGCGACACCTGCACGCGCTTGGCTGGTACGAGGTTGGGAGGCGTTCAGGTCTTTTGTGGCTTCGGAAAGCGTCCAACCACCAGACGTGGTGGATATACCTGCAGAGATCGGTGTCGAAATGTCGTCGATCCTCCGGTTCACGCCGCGCGGGCCAGAGTTCCGGCTGGAGTTCACCGAGCGGCAGGCGGCAGGAACACTGGTTCTCCTATTTGACTCCACCACCTCTGCTTCTGCTGGAATCCTCGGCGAGAATACCGGCGATGAGATGATACTACTTCCGGATGGCTTGCGCGTACGCAACTCGAGCGGCTCAACGACTAGCTATGAAGTCCAGCTGCCGCTCACGCTCTCATCTGTCGATGTGAGAATAGGGGGCACCACAATTCTCAGACTCGATCTGCAATCCCTGGCTGCACCTCTGCGCCGGGAACTGGATCTAACCGGGGGAATCGAGTTCTGAGATCTAGCTAGACCGAGGAGGGTGTTAAGGGAGCACCGCTCTCCTGCTCGCCGCCAGTACGCGTCGCCACACTGTTGTCTTCAACGAATCCAGCTGCCGAGAGGTAGACGGAGTGTTCCGTATCGTTCTGAACAGGGTTGTGTTCAGCATTCGCGCCCAAACGCCCATCGGCGAGACTTCGAAGGCACGTTCGAGCCAGACGAACATATTCGGCGCATCACCTATCCACGCGTAATACGTAGCCAAGTCTGCGAGGTGCGGGACCTCGGTGTACTTGTCATTTGCAGCGGAGTTGTTATCGATTGCGCGGATCACGGAGTCAACGATTGCGGTTGCTTCTGATACGCGGCCGAGCTCGTGGAGACAGGTGGCGAGGACGACGACGTGTGGCCCGAACTCAACCTCGAGGCATTGGTCGAGGCGCCCAGCGAGTAGGAGGGCATGCCCCTCGAGCGCGCGCGACACAGTGATCTCAGGCTCTAATTCGTGGACTCGGTGTGCTTCGCGAAATGCGATGTTGTACCCGTTGAGTTCGAGCGCGACGGTTGCAAGGGCCAGGTGTCGGGCGGGAGAGTAGGGATTGAGAGAAACGCCCCTTTCGGCAGACGCCATTGCTTCGACCGTTCTGCCTTCCCCTGCGAGAATACCGGCGTACCAACTCGGCTGTTCGGGGGCGTTGGGTTGTAGCTCGAGCGCTCGTCTGAAATCGGTGGCAGCCTCGTCAGTGGGGCCGAGTGAGCGGCTGGCAAGGAGTCCCCGCGCGGCATATCCGGCAGCGAGTTCGGGGTCGAGCTCGATGGCCCGATTGGCTGCAGCGAGTGCTCGCCCTGCAATCTCGTAGCCACCTACACCGATGTTGTACCGATAAATCAAGGCCAGAGCATATGCCGTAGAAAGTGATGCGAACGCTGGCGCATATTCCGGGTCGAGCGCTATGGCCTCTCGAAAATGCGTTACTGCCTGACTTACTCCGGAGTGAGTCCGCATGCCGAGCGATTCGACTCCCAGGAGGTACGCCTGGTGTCCTGGGCCATGCCGCATTTCAGGTTCTCCAGCGGAGACACCAAGCCCGTCGGCTGTCGCCACGATACCCTCGACCAACCGTGAAACCGCTGCTTGCTCCAGTCTCATACCATTGGATGCGTCAAGGTCCCACCGATTGGTCCAGACCGAGTTGTCAGAAGCCGCCTCGATCAGCTCCGCGCCAAGGCGTATTGCGTCGCCGGCCTGACGGAGAGAACTCGTGAGAATCAGTCGAACGCCGAGTGAATCGCCCAACTGTGGCGGACGGAGATTCGCGTCGGAGAGCGCCCTCACCGACTGGAGTGAGGTGACCTTGAGTTCCTTGATGCGGTTGAGCTCGTGAATGACATCATAAGTTACGGCGTCGGCGACCAGATCGAACGCGGTGTCGCCGGTGAGATTGACGACAGGAAGAACAGCTACGGAATCGAGGAACCCACCTGGCGATGCAGTGACGACCTCGTTTTCGCCGGGCAGGAATTGCCAGAGTATTACCAGTAGGAGAAACGCTCCCACAGTCATCACGAACGGTACCCGACTCGCCTTCGCGAGTTGTGACGTGACGGCATGGATCGCGGTAGTGGCCGGCGTTGATCCAGATTCGACCTGTACTCGGAGCCCTGACAGCTCCCGTGCGAACTCCTCTGCGTCTTCGTGGCGCTTCTCGGGTTCTTTTGCAAGCGCCTTTTGCACAGCCTGGTCGACAGCCCATGGGATCGCAGGCTGAGATTCTCTCAGCGACGGTATCGGATCTACCATCTGACGCTTGAGAACCGAGCGCGCCGGCCCGCCGCCGTAGGGAGGTGCGCCGTCCAACATCTCATATAACACGCTCGCGACCGCGTATATGTCGGTGCGGCCGTCGATCATCTCTTCCGCACCCGCCTGTTCGGGACTCATATAGGCCGGAGTCCCGAGAGCCATACCTGTCTCGGTCAACGAATCGGTCTCGGCCGCACTGACCGCGCGAGCGATCCCGAAATCGGTAACCAGCGCGTGGTCGTCGTGCAACAGGATGTTCTCGGGCTTGATATCTCTGTGCACGATGTTGTGCCGGTGCGCATGTGCCAACGCATCGGCCACCTCAGCGGCAATACCGAGCGCGGGTGACATTGGCAGACGAAACTCGCGGGAAAGCCGCTCCCTCAACGTCTCTCCGTCGACGTAAGGCATGACGTAGTACAACAGTTCTCCAGCTTCGCCAGCAGAGAATATGGGGACGATGAGCGGGTGGGTCAGCCTCGAAGCGAAGTCGACTTCTCGGAGAAAACGCGTGCGACCGAGGCGGGCAGTGAGCAGCGGATTGAGGACCTTGATAGCCACCTTCCGTTGCGGATGGCTCTCCTTGGCCAAAAACACCGTACCCATCCCGCCACGCCCGAGCTCGTGCTCGATCGTATACCTGCTAGGCAGTACGTCTTGGAGCTGGTCTTGGAGATCGCTCAAGGTCAATGGTTCCAATTGCTGTCGTTGATGAGCACACGTACCCGAGCATAGTATGAATTGCGGTACGAGCGTTGGCAACCTATGAACGAGCGAGGTGCATTCGGTATGACGCCGGCTTCCGGGCCTGACGTGGCATGGCGGTGGAAAACTTGCTACAATGCTGGTCCGTCACCGCGATGCGGAGGGGCGCGTCGCCCTCCCGTAGGCCCTCATTTGAACCCAACAACAAACGGTAGACAAAGATGACTGATTTCCAGAAGGATTTGGGCATTGAAGATCAGAATCTCGGCGGATTCTGTGGTGAATGGATAGGCTCAGGTCCCGATTTAAAGGTTACTACGCCCATCGATGGGTCGAGAATATCAACCGTCAAGCAGGTCACAGAGACCGAATACGACCAGATCGTCGATCGCGCCCATGAGGCTTACCTCGGCTGGCGGCGCGTACCCGCACCAAAACGGGGTGAAGTTGTCCGGCAATTGGGCAACCGGCTACGCGATGTTAAAGAACAGCTGGGTGCTCTGGTCACGTTCGAAATGGGCAAGATTCTGGCTGAGGGCGAGGGCGAAGTGCAGGAGATGATCGACATCTGCGACTTTGCAGTCGGCCTGTCACGCCAGCTTTACGGCCTTACCATGCCATCCGAACGTCCCGACCACCGCATGTTCGAGCAATGGCATCCACTCGGTGTTGTTGGAGTCATCAGCGCATTCAACTTCCCGGTAGCGGTGTGGAGTTGGAACACGGCGCTGGCCTCTGTATGCGGTGACTCGGTTTTATGGAAGCCGTCGAGCCAGACGCCGCTCACCGCGATCGCGTGCACGAAAGTCGCGGAGCAGGTGTGTAAAGAGAACGACGTCGATCCGGCGATCTTCTCACTCACAATCGGCAAGGGTTCGTCAGTGGGCGATCGCATGCTGCACGATCGGCGCGTGCCGCTGATATCTGCTACGGGCAGCTGCAAGATGGGATACCGCGTGGGGTCCGTGGTGGGTGAGCGTCTCGGCCGCACGATCCTGGAGCTCGGAGGGAACAACGCGATCATCGTGACGCCGAACGCCAACATGGATCTAGTTCTGCCTGCCATCCTATTTGGAGCGGTCGGCACGGCGGGACAGCGTTGCACGTCGACTCGTCGAATCATCGTGCATGAGTCGAAGAGAGAGGAACTCGTCGACCGTCTTTGCAGGGCCTACGCGGACATCAAAATCGGCGACCCGCGGAAGTCTGAAACGCTCATGGGGCCACTAGTGACGACAGATGCCGTTACCGATCTACAGAACGCCATCCAACGCGTGCAGGAGGAAGGCGGAGAGATCCTCTATGGTGGCGAGCCGCTCGACGGGCCGGACTATCCAGGTGGCCATTGGGTGAAACCGTGCGTGGCATCCGCTAAAAACGAATATGAAATCGTCCAGGAAGAGACATTCGCACCGATTCTCTACATCATTGGTTACGGCAACGCGTCGGCATCACCACAGCAGGCGGTAGACGAGATTGAAGAGGCAGTTGCACTGCACAACGGTGTTCCTCAAGGCCTGTCGTCGGCGATCTTCACGGAACATTTGCGTGAGTCGGAGTACTTCCTTTCGCACCGCGGCAGTGATTGCGGCATCGCGAACGTGAACATCGGTACCAGCGGTGCTGAAATTGGCGGCGCATTCGGCGGCGAGAAGGAAACGGGTGGCGGCCGTGAATCGGGCTCAGATGCATGGAAGGCATATATGCGCCGACAGACGAACACGATCAACTGGAGTACCGACCTGCCGCTTGCTCAGGGTATCAAGTTCGGAGACTAGCGCAGATCGCCGTTGAGAATTGAGCAGGCCTTCCGAAGATGCCGGAAGGCCTGCTTCTTTACGAGGTCGAAAACGCGTGCGTCTCGAACAGTCGAGGTGACAAGATGATTTCTCGCCGAACGTTCGTTGCTGGTGGAATGGCCGGATTGGCCGCGGGCACACAGGGCGCCTGCGGAACAGATTCCTATCGAGGTCAACGTCCCGAACTGGTCGTCCCATCGGCTCCTGATGACGACGCATGGGCCACCGTGAAAGCGCAGTTCGACACTGACGCTTCGGTTACCTACCTGAACAATGCGAGTCTCGGGATGCCTCCAGCGGTGGTCGCGGAAGCCGTTGCGCGTGGGTACGCCAGCCACTCGCAGGATCCGCTTCAGGCAAAACACGAGTTGCGGGAGATCATTGCCGACCGGACGATGCCGAACCTGGCGGCGTTCCTTGGCGTGGATGTGGATGAGATCGTACTCACTAGAAACGCAACGGAGGCGCTGCATCTTCAGGCGATCGGGTTGGAACTCGGCCCTGGTGACGAAGTTCTGATGACCACACAGGAACACCCAGCAGGTGCGAGACCGTGGCGGTACCGGGAGGCCAGGGAGGGTATCATACTGAGTGAGGTTTTCATTCCCAGCCCCTTCGAGCGTCCCGGCCAGGTCGTCGAGTTGGTAGCCTCGCGCATCACCAGTCGCACGCGTGCCATCGCCTTCTGTCATGTAACCCGAGGCGGGCATCTCTACCCTGTGAAGGATCTGTGCTCGGTGGCGCGAGAGCGCGGAATCGCAACCGTCGTGGATGGGGCGCAGGCGCTTGGCATGTTTCCGATAGACGTGCGCGACCTTGGCTGCGACGTCTACGCGGCGAGTTTACACAAGTGGGTGCTGGCTCCGATCGGTACTGGAGTATGGTACCTGCGTCGAGATGCGCGAGAGCGTTGGCGTTCGCCCTTCGAACCGAAACCGACGCAGGAGTCACCTAGCTACGCACCAGGGGGCACAGCCGACCTGCCGGTACGTGCGGCAATCGATACTGCGTTGGGGTTCATTCAAGACATCGGAGTTGATTCAATCTCAGCCCGCAATCGGTTCCTTTCCGACTACCTGAAAGCGCAGCTTGCCGAGATGGACGGAGTGCGAATGCTCAGTGGCGCGAGTCGCGAGACTTCGGCGCCGGGATCGACGATCTTCGAACTCGACGGTGTCGATCCGATCGCTGCGGTGGCCGATCTCGATGCGCGAAGACTCTACATCGACGAGCACGTGCGTGACGGCCATCAAGCTTTCCGCATCTCAACGCACTTCTACAACACGGTTGAAGAGATCGATCGGGTTGTGGAGGCGTTGCGGGAGTTGTAGAGGTTACCCAACCGGCTCACGGCTCGATAGACCAGCAAGGCACTGAGCCAGATCTTACGGCAGCAACTGCAGTAACGAACTCACGTTTGTGAGGATGGCCACTGCACCCGCATCCTCGAGAGCGGAAGGCGTTCGGTTGACGTCGGCGCCCGGCGCAAGAATTCCCAGTGGCAATACTCCAGCGGCTGACGCCGCGCGGATGTCGTCCGGGGTGTCTCCGATCATCCATGCGCGCTCCACGCCGAGCCGCTCGAGCGCAAGCCGCACAGGTGTTGGGTCGGGCTTGTTGGGTCCGTCCTCTAGACAAACAGTAGCGGCGAACAATCTGGCGATGCTACAGCGCTCTAGGAACCAATGGGCCTCATCTCTGGGCCGGCCGGTGACAACTGCTAACGGCAACCGGTCGGCGAGTTCTTCGAGCACTGAACGGTCGACGAGGAGCGTCTCGCTCTCGCGCAGGCCAGGTATGCCTCCGGTGCCGAGGTAGAAGCTCTGGAACCGCTCGTAGAGATCATCAAACGCAATCTCGATGCCGTTTTCAGATAGGATTTGCTGCGACATGATCCAGTCGTTGTTCGCATTCCCAGCCAACAACCTTTGTTCGAGATCGCTTCGCTCCAATTTCACGCCGAAGGAGCGCACGGTCTCGAGGGTACAGCGACGATATGAGTTCTCAACGTTCGCGATCACACCGTCCAAGTCGAACAGCAACGCTTGCGGTCTGAGCTTGGCATTGAGCCTTTCCCGCTCAGCTCGAAGTTGTTTGTTGTCTGTCTCCACTCATGCCTCGCCTTATCTGTCAACAGGCTTCATCATTGCCTCGGGGTAACGCGCACCTGCGACTCCACTCAGTGTGGCGTTGAGTTCAGCCAATTCCTCCGACGTCAGCCGGATATCGACGGAGGCTATGTTGTCTTCCAGGTATTTGACCCGTTTTGTGCCTGGAATCGGAACGATGTCCTCACCTTGAGCCAGCACCCACGCCATGGCCAGCTGTGCGGGTGTGCAGCCCTTATCGTCCGCCAACTCTTCGAGACGCGCGACGAGCTCCAGGTTCTTCTGGAAGTTCTCGCCCGTAAAGCGTGGAGAAAACCGCCGCCAATCGTCCTCCGCCAGATCCTCGAACCGCTTGATCTGTCCCGTTAGGAGTCCGCGACTGAGAGGGCTGTACGACACGAACCCGATGCCGAGTTCGCGACAAGTCGCCAGGATCTTTTGTTCCGGATCGCGGCTCCACAACGAGTACTCGGTTTGGAGCGCGGTGATCTGATGCACCGAGCAAGCTCTCCGAAGTGTTTGCGGCGCCGCCTCAGACAATCCGAGATACCGCACCTTGCCCTGCTCGACGAGTTCTGCCATCGCACCGACGGTTTCTTCGATCGGTGTATCGGCGTCGACACGATGCAGGTAATAGAGGTCGATAGTCTCCACACCGAGCCGTTCGAGACTCGCATCGCAGCAAGACCTCACATAGTCGGGCTTGCCGCATATGCCGCGCTTCACGGGGTCGTTTGGATCGCGCACGATGCCGAACTTAGTTGCCAATACGACGTTATCTCTCCGTCCACGTAGCGCCTGTCCGACCAGTCTCTCGTTCTTGTGCGGGCCATAGGCGTCGGCAGTATCGAAGAAGTTGAGACCCATTTCGAGCGCGTGATCAAACACGCGCAACGACTCCGCTTCATCCGTGGGACCGTAGAACTCCGACATTCCCATGCAGCCGAGGCCCACGCGAGAGACGTCCGGTCCGTTTCTTCCAAGTTTCACAGTTTGCATCGCTTGTTTCCTTTGATCCAAGACACATTTTCTTAGGAACGCCACGAAGTATGGCTCGTGGGAACGGGGCTGTCCATTTTAAGTCCATCGAAGCCCCAAAGTCTAAAAAACGCAGGTGGAGACACGTGCAGCCACTCAGTGAATTGCCAGTGCTAACGGCCCGGGAGCTTGTCGGAATAGCGTTCGACATCGACGATACAGTCACGCGTGGAGGCCGGCTCGAACTAGCGGCGTTTCGAGCAATGCACGAGCTGGCGGAGAGCGGCCTGTTTCTCGTGGCATCGACAGGGCGTCCCATAGGCTGGATTGACGTGATCGTGCGCCACTGGCCCATCTCGGTGGGCGTAGGTGAAAACGGGGCCGGGTGGATCTGGAGGGACGGCAACGGATTCCGCGAGAACTACCACGATCCGCCAGAGCGGCGTAAAACATACGGTGATCTGTTCGAGCGCGTCCGCGAACGTGTGGCACGCGAGCTGCCGCATGTCAAGGTGTCGCCGGACAACTGGGCGCGTCGCTGTGACCTGGCATTTGACGTCGGGGAGACGGTTTCATTGCCCAGCGATGAGATCGCTGCGCTGCTGAGCGTGATCGAGGCGGAAGGCGCGAAGAGCAATGCGTCGAGCGTGCATGCCCACGTTATTCCAGGTGAGTGGAACAAGGCCAGCGGAATCGTGCGGGCCGTGCGTGACGCGCTGAGTTTGAATATTGAAGCGGCACGCGAACGTTGGCTCTTTGTTGGCGACAGTGGTAACGACGCTGCTGCGTTCGATTACTTCCCCATCAGTGTGGGAGTGAGCAATGTGCACGATGCTCTTGGTCAGCTACCCACGAAACCCGCCTATGTAACGAATGATGATAGGGGTAAGGGGTTCGCCGAGATGGCCGACTACGTGCTCGGCGCGCGAACGCAGTAAACCTTCAGGCATCTTGAGGGCTCCACCGAATTGCTTCAGTTCTTCACATACCGCCTCTCGAGCGATTCCAAGAACGTCATCGCCCTATCTGATAGAATAGGCGCGTCGCTGTTCTGCTCGGCCGCCCTGTTGTAGAGCGCCAAGAACCTGAAGGGGTTGCGGACGACTTTCCTGATTTCGTCGGTGCCCAATTCTTCCTCGATGAGGTTAGCCATGTAGAAACCGGTCGGATGGCCGGACTGGGGAACGAAGCTTTGAAGCTGTCTGCCTAACATAGGCGTCAAATCGGGATCGTCTGCCAGTTCAGAGAGTATCTGATCCAAAACGCGGATGGTGGCGGGCTGTGCTAGTTGCTCTTCATGTAGACGCTGGCCTCGTTCGGAGGCAGCAAGACAGCCGTCGCCGTAGTACAGCGGCTTACGATTGACTAGGTCACCGATGCCCTCGTTTGTCATCTGGTCCAGGGTCCAGAGTATTGGGTAATCGGGATGATCCTCCTCCGGCAGCTCGATCACTGCAAGCGTACCTCTGTACGTGTGAAATGATTCGTGGGCCATCAGGAGCAAGAATGGGAAGTGCCGGTCGTGTCCCTGGCGATCGAGGCATGCGAGCTGTTCGGGCGGAGGCGTGTCGTTCCCGGTTATTCCCATGATGAGGGGCGTGTATCCCCTCGAGTCGCTAAACACCACGAAGTTGACGGCCGGGTACTCGCTGGCCGTCTCCTCCGGCAGGTACTCCAGGGCATACTCAGCGGCTCCTTCCAGGTATGGATACGTCTTGAGTTCTTCGATGCGATTTTGCTGCCACTCGCGGTCTGCTGAGGCGTCTCGGAAGCCGTCCAACACGAGGGGTGTGTACCAACCCAGGAACCCTCCGCGCTCCGCATAATCCTTCACCATCTCATCTGCCAGTGTGCTCCGCGACGGCAGGAACACTGCGCGAAGTGCGTTCTGGAAATACTCGCGGCCAAACTCACCGGTGAGGCGCGTGTACCCCGGCGCCTCGAAGAATGTCTCCCACTGTATCTGCGTCGGCTCGGTGTCGGATTCCAACACGGCAACGACCTGCCAGAAGGCTTCCACGCCTTCGAAGTTGAACCCTAAGTTGACGGTCTGTTGAGCAGTCACCGGTCCTAGGCCCAGGAGCGGGGAGCATATCGAGATAGCGATACCACGCCGCCATAGTCTCTTCATCAGGAGTTCCTTTGCTTCTTCCGAAATATGTGCATCACCTTCGTAATGTATTCTGTCAGGCGAGTCGGCTGTATTCCTGCTAATCCGCATGAACGTCAGCTAGATTACACCGCATACTCCCCGATCTTCAGACAACTAGACAGTCCAGGAGCAACCATGCGCCACACGATGGCCGTTGCATTGAGTCTTCTCCTCTTTCCGGTGTTCACCTCTGCCCAAGTTGTCGATGAGTCGTACTTGGAGCTACTCCAGTGGCGTTCCATCGGTCCGTCGCGAGGAGGCCGAGTGGTAGCCGTTGCGGGAGACCTAGTGAACAAGATGGTCTTTTACCAAGGCACCACTGGCGGCGGTGTTTGGAAGACCGACGACGGCGGCATCAACTGGCGCAACGTGTCCGACGGGTACTTCCGCACTGGATCGGTGGGAGCTGTGGCTGTGGCCCCCAGCGATCCCAGTATCGTGTACGTCGGAATGGGTGAGGCCTGCATACGCGGCAACGCGTCGCACGGCGACGGTGTGTACCGGTCGACCGATGCTGGTGAGACCTGGGAACACCTCGGACTGGCTCCGACGCTACAAATCTCCAGGGTGCGAATCCATCCGAACGATCCGAATCTCGTGTACGTTGCGGCACTCGGCGATGCGTGGGGTCCGAGCGAGGAGCGTGGTGTGTATCGCTCTTCGGACGGTGGAGGCACTTGGGAAAAGATCCTTTACCGCGACGAGAATACCGGTGCCATCGACCTGGCTCTAGACCCAACGAATCCAGATGTGCTATACGCATCGATGCTCGAGCTGCGCCGTTTCCCTTGGGGGTTCCGCAGCGCTGGCCCGGGCACGGGGCTGTTCAAGTCGATCGACGGAGGCGATAGCTGGACCGAGCTTACCGACAACCCCGGTTTCCCCGACGGTCTCAAGGGACGAATTGGTATCGCCGTTTCAACAGCCAATCCAGACCGACTCTGGGCAATCCTAGATGCTGAAATTGGGAAGAAGGGTGTGTTCCGCTCTGACGACGCGGGCGCGACCTGGACTCGTTTCAACGAAGATGCAAACCTGACGCAACGTCCGTGGTACTACCATCACATCGTTGCTGATCCGCAGGATGAAAACACGGTGTATGTGCTGAATGTGATGATGTGGAAGTCAACTGACGGCGGCGTAACGTTCTCCCAGATGCTGGCACAGCACCCCGACAACCACGATCTGTGGATCGATCCCGAAGACCCGTCGCGAATGATCAACGGGAACGATGGTGGCGCCACCGTGAGCTTCAACGGAGGCCGATCGTGGTCGACACTTCTCAATCAGCCTACGGCACAACTCTACCATGCGTCCGTCGATAACGCGGTTCCGTACCGGGTATACGGATCACAGCAAGACAACAGCTCGATTTCGGTGCCCAGCAGGTCGGATTATGGACGCATTACGATCGAAGACTGGTACACGGTCGGCGGCGGCGAAGACGGCTCGATTGCCGTCAACACGGAAGACCCGAACATCGTGTATGCGGCGGATCATCATTGGATCTACCGGTACGATCATCACAGCAAACAGGTTCGCGACATATCGCCAAACCCCGAGACGCACTACGGCTGGGGGTCGGCCGACATCAACTACAGGTTCTGGTGGACGTTTCCTGTAAGCACCTCTCCGCATGATCCCAACATGCTGTACGTAACGTCGCAGTATGTCCACCGGACGACGGACGAGGGGCAGACATGGGAGATCATCAGCCCCGACCTCACACGTGCTGACCCGTCTACCCTCGAAAACACACCCTCATACGAATCGCCCGAGACGGGTGAGTATTGGGGACCGATCACACGCGAGGCTTACGGTCCGGAATGGTACGCGACGATCTTTGCTTTTGCCGAGTCACCTCTTAAAGCTGGGCTGCTATGGGCGGGCTCGGATGACGGTTACGTGCACTTGTCGAGGGACAATGGTGAGACCTGGACCAACGTTGCCATAGACGATCTGCCCGAGTTTGCGATGGTCAGCATTATCGAACCATCGACTCATGATCCTGCTACGGCTTACGTTGCCGCCACCCGTTACAAGCTTTCCGATCGCAATCCGTATTTGTACAAGACCACCGACTACGGTGAGACGTGGACGCGGATCACGAGCGGTATTCGTGAGGACGACTTCACGCGCGTCATTCGAGAGGATCCTACGCAACCTGGTCTGTTGTACGCTGGAACTGAGACAGGTGTGTACGTGTCTTTCAACGCCGGTGATAATTGGCAATCGCTGAGCTTGAACTTGCCTGTGGTGCCGGTGCACGACCTAGTCGTGAAGGCCGGCGACCTCGTGGCTGCCACGCATGGCAGGTCATTCTGGATTCTGGATAACGTCGAGCTGCTAGGCCAGCTCACCGATCAGGTATTCGGAGCGTCGAGACACTTGTTCAAGCCTCGCACCACGGTTCGCTATCGCCGGGATGCTTCGGCAGCGGCGTTCTTCACCGACATGCCCAACTTCGTCGGCGACAGTCCCACTGGTCAGAACCCACCCGACGGTGTCGTGATTCCCTACTACCTGAGCGAGGAGCAAACCAGAGAGGTGACGCTTCGAATTCTCAAAGGCAGCGAAGAAGTGGCAAGCTTCTCGAGTCTCGCCGAAAGCGGCGGGAGTGAGGGAGGCTTCTTCGGTGGTGGGGTCGCTGAGACCTTGTCGGCGCATCAGGGCGCGAATCAGTTTGTGTGGAACATGCGCTATCCGGGTGCAGAGCTGCTCGATAACGCGGTGTTCCAAGGTAGCTCTGCCGGGCCGCTGGGACTTCCGGGCACCTATACCGCGGAATTGAGCGTCGATGGGGAAACTCAGCGGCAAACCTTTGAGTTGGTGAAGGACCCTGCAACTGAATATTCGGATACCGTACTGCAGGCGCAGTTCGAATTCCTGATTGCTGTGCGCGATAAGCTCTCCGAGACGATGAACCTTGTTGGTCGAATCCGAGAGATGCGCAGTGATGCCCAAGACCGCGTGATTGGGGCCGGAGGTGGCGAACGCCTGGCGCGAGCGATCGACGCTCTCAACGACAAGCTCTATCCGCTGGAAGAGCGACTCGTGCAGTATCGAGCGCGTGCGGGCCAGGACCTCATCGCGCAACCGACAGGCATTGACAGCAAACTCGGCAGACTGATGAGTTTTGCGTCGATGGGAGACGGTCCGCCGACGCAGGGTCAGCGGGATTTGTTCAGACGGCTATCTGCGGCTATTGCTGAGCGGACTGTGCTGCTCACTGAGATAGAACAGAACGAGTATGCGAGCCTGCTGCGCCTTGCGGGGGATGTGATTCCATAGCAGATGCAGCGGCTTTCGCGGGATAGGCGGCATGAGTTGCATCTCCTCCCGCCTCTCCCGCCCCTCCCGCCCCTCCAGCCTCCTACCAGACTTCGCTGAGCAACCGCACCGCATTCCCCCCCCCCGCCTTCGCTATGTCTTCGTCCGAATAGCCGTTCTTCACCAACCACCTGACAACATTGAACGAACTCTCGGTGGGGTTCTCGACCCCCTTCACATATTCGACCTTTTCGTGCGGCGGGTTCTTGGAAGCTGCCGCTGAACTCTGCGACTCTTTTATCGACAGAGCCGCCGAGTATGTGTCATGCAGACCGACGTGATCACCGTATAGGGTGTCGAGACCGAATCCCACGTGATCGATTCCGACCAAGTTCTTGATGTAATCGAAATGCTCCATCACAGATTCGATGGAGTGTGACGTGTGGTTCGCCGTGATGGTCGTGTGTGGCGCGGCTTCGATTCCGATGACGCCGCCTTTCTTGGCACACGCCTCCAACACCGAGTCCGGTGCAAGCCTGTTCGATTCCCACAAAGCCCGTGCGCCGATATGACTGAGAATGATCGGCGCGTCGCTGTATTCAATGACGTCCAGGGTGGTCTGGTCGCCGCAGTGGGAGCAGTCTATCAACATGCCGAGCTGGTTCATTCGTTTCACGGCGCGTCTACCGAACGTCGTGAGTCCACCGTCTCCCGGTTCCTTTAGGCCGGAACCGAGGGCGTTTGACTCACTGTACGTAACTCCCATCGACCGAACCCCGAAACCGTAGAGAATGTCAATACGATCGACTTCGTTCTCGATCATCGCCGCACCCTCTATTACGGCGATCAAGGCGACTCTGCCTTCGTCGTGCGCCTGCTGGATCTGGTCGACGTTCGTGCAGAGCACGACAAAGTCTTGGTGAGCGATGTCGCACAAACGCATCCCCAGGTCATGCAGCACTTCGGTCCACTTCCAACCAGTCTTCGACTCGATGTTGATGATGCCATCCATCAAGTTGTCGAATACCGCGTCCCAGTATCCCGCGGCAAGGCCCTTGAACGCTGTGGTCATGCGTCCGTGGTGCGTATACTCGGGTGACGTACGAATGTCGTCGGGAAATACGCCGAGGTGATCGTGGAGTGAAACCATCAGGTTGTCGGTAACGAGTTGCTCCACCCGCTTTTCTTCGTTATCTGAGAGCGGCACCAAGTACAAATCAACTCGGTTCAGTTCATCCGCCATCTCAAATGCCTTGTAATCGCGGCCTGCTTCGAGGTAAGAAAACGACTCGTAGTCGGTGCGCTTCTTAGTGATACCCATGCTCACTCCCAGGAAGATTCAGTTAACTCGCTGATATCATAACACCATGTCCCCGGGAAACGGGCCGCGGAAAGACGCGGAGGTACGCTGAGTCTTTTTGTTGCGTGTGGTGGGGAATTCAAGACCGCTGTTCTCCGCTTCGTCAGCGCCGTTCAAAACAGTGCGGTGATGGAAGGCAGCTTACTCCGATACAAACGCTGCGCGCGGATCGGTCTTCGTAGCCCTGCGCGCAGGGATATAGTTGGCAATCGTTGCGATGCTCGCTAGGAGCAGAGTCACCAAAACGTAAGTGATGGGATCGGTGGGCCCGATCTCGTACAGCAGACTGCGGAGGAAGCGCGACAGCCCAAAAGCGCCGAATAACCCGATGGCAGTGCCAAGCACAATCAACTTGGTCCCGCTGCTGAGCGTGACGCCGATTATCCTTGCCGGTGCCGCACCAAGGGCCATGCGCACCCCGATCTCACGCTTGCGTCGAGCAACGGCAAATGCCGTGACTGCGTACACACCTAGAGCTGCCAGGCCCAGTGCCACCGCGGCGAACAGGCCTACTAGAATCGCATTCAGTCGGAGTCCTGAAAGCACCGCGGCATCCGGCCGGACGTCAACGTCGAGCATACGTACGAAGCTGTTGGTCAACAGACCAGCGCCCACGAGCAGCATGGCCGCGAGGGCCAGTTGGCAGATGACAAGGGCGTCGCGGATGGTTGGTGAACCTCCTGTAACGATCCGCTCCCCTCCCCGCAGGGTTTTGTCCATCTCCTCGGTCGAAGCTTGGTACGCAGGTGGCACGCCGCAGACGAATCCTGCAACCACTGCGACCAACACCGTGAACAGGAGGACGGTGAGGTCGATAGAAACTTCGTTCAGGCGCGTCAGTGAGACGGTTTCCAGTGCTTGGATGATCGGGAGTACCCACGCGGCAAATACCAGACCGATTCCCGCGCCCATGAAGGCGATTACTTGGCTTTCGACAATGAGCTGTCTGAATATCCGAGGCCGCAACGCCCCGAGGCTCGCTCTCAAGGCGAGTTCCCGCTGTCGGCCCGCCGTTCGCGCAAGCAGCAGGCTTGACACGCTCGCGCAGGCCAGCAACAGAAGCAGACTAACGGCACCGAGCAAGACCCAAACGATCCGGGCAAGCCGTTCGGACGCGGGCGAGGTAATATCCTTCAACACTACTTCGTTGAAGACACTGAAGACGACGGTCGTCGCACCAATTCCGACGCCTAGCGTCAAGATCGCCGCGAGCGCAAACCAGAACTCCAGGCGCAGTTGACGTACCGCAAAACGCAGATCAGAAAACAGTGTCGACATCGGACCTCTCAGTTCTTCCGCGGGCAACATCATCCCGCAACCCACCAATTCAAGGCAAGGGACGTGCCTCGCGCGAGCATCCGCGAAAGCAGAGATTGTCCCCAGTTTTCCCGTGTTTCCTGGCTTCGCAGGTCAATCGTGTGTTCGGATATGGGAATGAAATGGTCGGGTACGGACGGTTGCCACGCCCCCCAGCCCCGAACCGGGCGGTACCGCACCGCCCCTACGTCAGCTCCCCGTCTGCCATTATCTCCACGATCGCCGGCCCCATGTGCACGATCGCTGCGGATATCGCATCGTCGAGTTCTTCGATCTTGGTGACTCGGACACCGTAGCCACCGCAGTTCTTTGCGTATTGAGAGAAATTTGGATTGTGGAGGCCAGTTTGCCACACG
>JBDHHK010000051.1:0-22688 GCA_039589395.1 Gemmatimonadota bacterium | reverse complement strand
AAGGAGAGTCTTCCTTGGTGCAGTCATCTGAATCAGTGCGTCGAGCGCAGCCGGATGGCCGCATGTGCCGAGAACGTTCACAGCAGCAATGCGGATCTCATCCGGCAGTTTCGCCGTTGCCCGCTGCACGATGAGCGGAACAGCAGCCACCGGACACGATTCCAGCGCAGCCGCCAAGCCCATGCGAACCGTCCGTGGGTCTTTGTCGGCAAGTGCGGCACAGATCGCACGGTCACGTCCTTCACCTACACGTAGGCTGATCTTCATCGACTCGCGTCTGACGCGAGGGTCAGCATTCTGGAGGAACTTGGCAGCGTCAAACCCCGGAGGTGGTTCGGGAAGTTCACCCAAGATCGCCAATGCGTTTCGCTGCACGAACCAACGCGGATCCTCCAGCCGTTTCATCGCGAGCGGACCCACGGCTGGCCCAAGCTTCACTATACGATCCAGAAGAACACGGCGCGTTTGCTGCGACTCGGATTCAGCCAGGACGTCGAGCATGGGTTCGATGGTGTCCGCGCCAAGCTTCTTTACCATGGAGTCGAGCACCTCTACGTCTATTGGCTCGGCGCGTAGGACCTCGTCGAATCTCTCCTGCGAACAAAGGTGATCCCAAAAGGCTTTTTCGGCATTGGGGACTTCCGCCTCGGACAATGTGGTAACCACCCACCTCAGGCTGCCACCTTCAATCAACTCTTCGAGCGCGCGCTCGACCGGCTCGCCAAAAGCGTCGACCTCGAGCGCCATTTGGAACATTCTGATCGGCTCCGGCCGAAACTGTGCCTCGGGCGACACCGAGTACATTGGCCCCGTGGAGGCCAGCGTTTCCAACGCAGCTCCATATGCCCCCGGATTCGGATCCTTCAACGACCAACCGCGAATCAGCTGGCTCACCTGTTCGCGTACCGCACCTTCAGCCACAACCCGTTTACTCCCAACGCCTGTTTCGGCGTGGTGTGTGAGCTTCTGGAGCATTCGCAGGAAGGAGTGCGAGACAGTCTGTTCGTGCGCCTCACTGGCCGCCTGTACGAGTTCCAGAACCGCATCTACCGCCATTCCTTCGGCAGCACTCAGCAGAAAACGGCGGCGCTGAGCCCTGTCGCCACCCATTTCGAGAAGACGTTCAACCGTGCCCGATTTGAGCGAGCTCACCAGTTTCGACATACGCTTCTTGAGCGCAGTGGCTTCACTTCCCTGACTAGTGCGAAGCTCGTCAGCAATCTTCAGCAGGTAGCCGACGATCACCTGGTCGTACGCAGACTCGCCTCCGTGATGGTCAATGGCCTTGGCAACTGCGCTTGGATCGGTATCCAGATCATCGTCTCGGCCATCATCGTCTTTGCCGGCACTCGCTTCGTCCACCGCAATTGCCGCGCGTGCCAATCCTATCCAAAGTTGCGCCGCCCTGGTGCGAGCTTCACCCTCACCTTCATCCTGCCCGTCCGGCTCACCGTCCAGCAGCTGTAGAGCATCGTAGCTGAGAGAATGCAGCGTGATATTGGTCCACGCGGTGAGTTGTTCAATTGGGCCCAGCCCAACCGGCTGTTCGCTCCGGTCGGCTTCTATGGCGAGCAAAGTCAGGAGATCACCGACTTCAAACGCATCCGCTCCCCTTCGGAAGCTCACCGCGCCCAATTGATGACGGTGCAGCCTGCCTGCAAGGTCCAGCAATACCGGGTTCTTGGGGTCTGTAGCGACGCCGTCGATCACCAGCTGATCTCGAGCAACACCCAACGAGAGAGTTCCCCGATCCGCGAGAAGGGGATCGAGCCGCTGTGCCACCCTCTCGCAGGCTGGGCCAAGCGACGGGTGTCCCTCCGGATACATCGCGTGTTTGTGAAGTGCAATCGACAGCTCGATCAGAACATCGGCTAGATCGCTCGGCAACGCGGAGCGGCCAACCTGTTCCTCAGGCTGTACTTCGGCCTCTTCAGTCACTTACGTCCATCCAGTGGACCTCATCACAGAACGATCGCTATCAGCGCAATCCCTCTTCCCTGCTCCGCGGCGCCGGCGGACCCACCCGCACGAGAACTACCGGATCAACCAGGTCTCCGCCTGAAAGAGTGAGGGTATCGCCATCCAACGCGAGGTTGTACCCCAGCCATTCATCACCGAACAACACGAATATCGTGTCTGCTTCCAGCTTCCAGCTCACGGTTTCTTCACCAAAACTGGCGGTCAGGTCCTCACGGACTTCGATTACCTGCGGTCCATCGGGCGTCTCGGCCTGCCACGAACCCGACAGATCAATGGGCTCCTGCTGCGCCGAAAGTGGTATGGGCAGCAATAATATTGCGAACAAAAATGCCTTCATATGTCGACTCATGGAAACAAGTTAAGGTTCTCGTCATAGTGTTACAACTAGAAGCGCCCCGAGGTTTCCCCCGGGGCGCTTCGACGGTTGGGTTTTGTTCTCGACCCGACCGCTTAGTACATACCACCCATGCCGCCGCCCGGAGGCATTGCCGGCGCTGGGGGCTCGTCTTCCTTCTTCTCAACCACCACGCACTCGGTGGTGAGCAGGAGGCCTGCGACCGAGGCCGCATTCTGCAATGCATAGCGAGTGACCTTCGTTGGATCGATCACGCCAGACTTGACCAAGTCTTCGTAGTTGTCGGTCTGAGCATTGTATCCGTGGTTCTTCTGCTTCGACTTGCGCACGTTTTCGACCACAATCGAGCCTTCGACACCAGCATTCATAGCGATGCAGCGCATCGGCTCTTCGAGAGCGCGAGCGATGATATCGGCACCGATCTTCTCTTCCGGATCCTCGAACTGCAACTTATTGACCGAATCTTGCGAACGAAGGAGTGCAACACCGCCACCCGGCACAATGCCTTCCTCGACGGCAGCACGAGTCGCATGTAGCGCATCCTCGACCCTGGCCTTCTTTTCCTTCATTTCGGTCTCGGTGGCGGCGCCAACATTGATCACGGCTACCCCACCGGCCAGTTTGGCCAAGCGTTCCTGCAGCTTCTCTCGATCGTAGTCGGAAGTGCTCTTGTCGATCGCTGCTCTGATCTCGGCTATCCGACCCTGGATATCCTTATCGGAACCGGCCCCGTCTACGATTGTGCTGTTGTCCTTGTCGATGACGATGCGCTTGGCGCTTCCGAGGTCACCCAGTACGGCGTTTTCGAGCTTGAAGCCAACTTCCTCACTGATGACCTTGCCACCTGTGAGCGTCGCGATGTCCTGAAGCATGGCCTTGCGGCGATCGCCGAACCCGGGTGCCTTGACCGCACATACTTTCAGTGTGCCGCGTAGCTTGTTGACAACGAGAGTCGCGAGCGCTTCACCCTCGACGTCCTCAGCAATGATCAGAAGGGGTTTGCCTGTCTGGGCAACCTTCTCGAGCACCGGAAGAAGATCCTTCATTGCGGAGATCTTCTTGTCATGGATGAGAACCACACCATCTTCGAGGGCCGCTTCCATCTTCTCAGGATCGGTCACGAAGTAAGGAGACAGGTAGCCGCGGTCAAACTGCATACCGTCAACCGTCTCCAAGTCTGTCGCCAAGCCCTTGGCCTCTTCAACCGTGATAACGCCGTCTTTGCCGACCTTTTCCATCGCATCCGCGATGAGGTCGCCGATTTCGGCATCGGCGTTAGCAGAAATGGAACCAACCTGGGCGATTTCGGTCTTGCCGCGTGTCGGTACCGAGAGCTTCTCCAGGTCGCTTACGACCGTGGCAACCGCCTTCTCAACGCCGCGTTTGATGGCCATCGGATTCACACCAGCTGTTACGCTCTTCAAGCCGTCACGGTAAATCGCCTGGGCCAGAACCGTCGCCGTGGTCGTGCCATCGCCCGCCACGTCGGACGTCTTGGTTGCTACTTCCTTCACCATCTGTGCACCCATGTTCTCGAGCGCGTCAGACAGTTCGACTTCCTTGGCCACCGTTACACCATCTTTGGTGACTGTCGGAGAGCCAAACTTCTTGTCGATAACGACGTTGCGGCCCTTGGGGCCGAGAGTCACGCTCACCGCGTTGGCGAGCTTGTCAACGCCCTTTTTTAGAGCGCTGCGTGCTTCAACGTCGAAATGCAGTTCCTTTGCATTCGCCATATTCAAATCTCCTTGAGTTCTCTCTAAGGCTCTCGGTCAACCAACGACGGCGAGAACGTCTGATTCTTTGACGATCAGGTACTGTTGGTCATCCAGAGTGACCTCGGTACCGCTGTACTTGCCGTACAGCACCTTCTGACCAACCTCGAGCTCCATGGGAACCCGTTCGCCCTTCTCGATGCGTCCAACACCCACCGCGACGATCTCACCCTGCTGGGGCTTCTCTTTCGCCGTGTCGGGGATGTACAGCCCACCACGCATTTCTTCCGTCTCCTCGAGCGGGCGGACAACAACTCTGTCAGCCAACGGCTGGATGTTCACCTTCGATTTGGCCTTGCTCTTTGCGGCTGCAGCCATGAGCGCGTCCCTCCATCAACGTATCTGATTGAATTAGTTGCAGTTAGCATGTGATTAGCACTCAATACCATCGAGTGCTAATCGTGTGATGGAGAAAAAATAGCGACGCTGCCGGCCATGTCAAGGCGGCGGTCACTCGAAACCCTGCGTCAGTTAATCAGTCTTCTGGCCAAAACCCAGCGCTGTTGCCACCAACGACCGTCGCCCTCTGCGGCAGCCAGACTCGAGAGCTTCACTCCAGATGACGAGCTATGGATGAACATCCCATCGCCAACGTACAATCCCACGTGAGTAATGCCCCCTCCACCATCAGAAAACCCCAAGATGTCCCCAGGTAACAGGCTGCCTACAGAACGATCGACCTGCTGCCCCATTCTCGCCTGATCACGGCTCATACGCGGCAGAATCAATCCGTGTTGACCATATGCATATTGAATTAGGCCCGAACAATCGAATCCATCCTCTCCCTGACCACCCCATCTGTACGGAGCGCCCATCACCTCGATGGCTGTCGCCACTACTGCGTTCCTCAGATCGGCCACTTCTCGCGGAGTTCCGACTGCTGGTGCCGGCACTAATACTGGCTCCGCTCCGCGATCGGGAGTGTGCTCTTGCGGTCGCCTACGAGGCGACGCCCGCGCCGGAGCCCCAAACCTGATCGTCACGTGCGCCTGAAGAACCACACCGCGGGCGTCAAGCGGGTCCAGGCGCCAAAAACCTCTGCTGCCTCGATCCTCGACTCGGTACCGACCCTCTAGTCCGAGCGACAGCATATTGAGAGCTCGGATCTCGTACCCGGCTCCCGCACTCCACTGCGCGTCGAAGTCTCCACTCGAATGCCGAATCCCTACCCCACCCGCAGCTACCAGATAGGGGCCAGCTCCATTGCGGAACATCCCCAGCGAAATCTCACCTCCGGTTATTCGCTGGTTTTCGTTGCCTGACGGGCCCTGTAGGTGGGTGAGCCCGAGACCGTAGTCGAACGGGCCGAGCAATGGGCGAAACAACGCTACCGAGTAGATGGTGGAAACCGAGTCACTCCACCACAGCCCGAAGCCGAGGTCGAGGCCCGCGTTTTGAGCTTGGATAGAAGATAATGTGGCTGCGGAAGAAGCCGCCACTGTCAGGGAGAGACGGAGGAATCTGGTGTCGATCACGGCACGTAACTGCAAACGTAGCAACAAAATAGCGCATGGTCAACGCAACCCAGCGGCAAGGCAGTTCTTAGCTAGAACTTGACCGCAGTCGAATCCTCGGCTAGCTAGTTTTTATGCCCAGAGTCACAGTGACACGCAAAGTTCATTTCAATGCAGCTCACCGCCTCCACAATCCCGCGTGGAGCGATGAGAAAAATCACGAGGTGTTTGGGGTTTGCAGCAATCCGAACTATCACGGACACAACTATGAGCTAGACGTCAGTGTTGAAGGGGAAATCGACGTTGAAACCGGGTACGTGGCGGACATGAGGGTGTTGAAGAAGATCGTAGAGGACCGGGTCGTCGACTATTTTGACCACAAGAACCTCAATCTAGACGTGCCGGAGTTCGCAGAACTAAACCCGACCACGGAAAACCTCGTGAAAACCATTTGGGATCGGCTTGACGGTCACCTACCGGGCCGCCTCACAAAGCTCGTTCTGTGGGAAACACCGAGAAGTAAAGTGGAGTACGCCGGCTGAAAACGGGCGGACAAAAGAGATCGGACAAAAAACACGAGGGGCGGCCGCTCACGAAGATCGACCGCCCCATGTTCGAATCTTTGATCTTTAAGTTCAGACAGTGAATCCCGTCGGCGAGAACTGCTCCGCCGCGTCGTCCGGCGTTTCAGTACCGTCAGCCACCTTCGCCCTCAGTTCCTTGGAGGGTTTGAAGACTGGAACAGGCCTGGCCGCAACTTCTACCGGCTCACCCGTACGTGGATTCCGCGCCATGCGCGTCTTGCGTCGCCGAATCTTGAACGTCCCGAAGCCCCGGACCTCTATGTTGTTCTGTTCAGCCAAAGCGTCCTTGACAGCATCCAGAAACGCGTCAACGACCCGCGCACAGTCCTTCTTCGAGATCATGGGACCGGCCGTCCGAGCAATCGTTGCCGTGACTCGTTCGACTAGATCCGCCTTGGTCATGGACCCTCTCCTCATTTGGGCAAGGATGGGGGAACACCGGCGCGCCAAGTGGCGCTCTCCGGGCTGCCATTAATATCGGCTTACCTGTTGACTGTCAAGAGCTTGGACGAATTCCGTGAAGTGGTTACCAGCGTCATGAGGCCCGGGAGATGCCTCCGGATGGTACTGTACTCCGAATGCGGGCAGGTCGAGGTGCCTAACCCCTTCTACGGTGTCATCATTGAGGTTACGGTGCGTCACCTCAAGTGATTTGGCACCTGAGACGACCTTACTCGTTCCCCTGACTGCAAATCCGTGATTTTGGCTCGTAATCAAAACCGCTCCAGAGGCCAAATCTCTGACTGGATGATTGCCGCCGCGGTGCCCGTAAGGGAGCTTCGTTGTCTCCGCACCAAAGGCCAACGAGAGCAACTGATGACCGAGGCAGATGCCGAATGTCGGCAAACCCGATTCGGCCAGCTCGCGGATGACCGGCAGTACATAGTCCACCGCTGCCGGATCGCCGGGACCGTTTGATAGGAACACTCCATCTGGCTTGAGTTCCCTGACGAGCCCGACGCTCGTGTCGGCTGGCACGACTGACACGCGACAACTCAATGAAGTTAGAATGCGAATGATGTTTGTCTTGATTCCAAAGTCGAAAGCGACAACGTGAAAGCGTGCCGCTGACGAGCCCTCACTACGGACTTCGCCACAGGTGACGCGACTGGCCAAGTCGAGGCCTTCCATGAACGGGCTGGCTTGGAGTAGGTCGGTGACTTCGTGCGATGGGTTCTCACCGGGGGCCAAGACCCCTCTCATCGCCCCGCTAGACCGAATGTGCCGCGTCAGGCGCCTGGTGTCGACGCCCTCGATAACCGGAATTTCGCATTCCGCCAACCAGTCATCAAGCGATCGGGTAGCCCGCCAGTTAGAGTATTCCCGCGAAAGCTCCCTCAGGACCACACCAGCGACATGGGGCCTCTCAGATTCCATGTCCTCATCGTTCACGCCGTAGTTCCCTATCATCGGGGCCGTCATCGTCACGATCTGTCCGCAATAGGATGGATCGGTGAACACCTCTTGGTAACCGGAGAGGTTGGTCGTGAATACAACTTCACCGCAATTGGGCTCAAACGAACGGCGCGTGGTACCGGGGAACCACGCGCCGTCATCCAAAAGCACGTATGCCTTTTGCTTGTTAACCGCCACCTAGTTGCGCCCGCCTTCCTCCGGCGGAGGTTGATTATCCCCCGTAGGCTGCAGGTCGATGGGCGGGGCCGTCACCGGCATGACCGGCGCCGGCGCAGCTACGTCCTGGTCGAGAACGGACCGAGGCATGCTTCCTCTGGTGCTCATCCCAGCCAAGACCAGCGATAGTCCGAGGAAGATGCCACCGCACCACCACGACATCTTCGTGAGGATCGTCGTTGCCTGCCTGCCGCCGAGGAAGGAATCAGTGGATGCTCCGCCTCCAAGAGCAGCGAGTCCTCCACCCTTTCCGGCCTGCAGCAGCACTACGGCTCCAAGCAGCACCGAATCCAAAATCAGTATTCCTAATAGTATTCCAAACATGGCACTCAAGTCTAAGTCGGGGCGGAAGATACCGTCGCCCCGCATCGGAAGTCAATCTATCAAAACCCTCGAAATCGCCGCCCACTGTTCCGGATCGAGCGATGCCCCGCCAACCAATACGCCATCTACCTCGGGTTCCGCAACAAGTTCTCTCACGTTGTCGACCTTTACGCTTCCCCCATACAGCACGCGCACTGCGACTTTTTCCACTCCGCGATCCACGAACCATGCTCGAATCGCCGAATGTACTTCGGCGGCATCCTCGGGAGTGGCCGTTCTACCCGTGCCTATCGCCCACACCGGTTCATACGCTATCGGTACCGATGCCAATGCCACCGAGTCTAGACCTTCGAGGGCCTCCAGCTGTCGCGTCACAACCGCCAGCGTCTGGCCGGATTCCCGTTCTTCGAGCTTTTCACCCACGCAGAGCATAGGCGTGAGGCCCGCGTCTAACAGAGCGAAAACCTTTTTCGCGGTTTCATCGACGGTCTCGCCAAATACGTGTCGTCGCTCGGAGTGGCCTACCAGAGCAGCCACGGCGCCAGCCTCTTGGGCCATGGCTATACTCAGCTCCCCTGTGTAAGCACCCTTTGGCTCCCAATACACATTCTGGACACCAACACGAATGTCAGTGCGATCCTGCACCTGGGCAATAACAGCGCTAACGGCAATCGACGAAGGGAAGAACCACACCTCACGGTCTCCCATGGGTACGTAACGTTCCAGATAATCTGCTAGAAACGTCTTCGCGCCGTGCGGCCCGAGAAACATTTTCCAGTTTGCGGCAAAGATCTTCTTACTCATACGTCATCCAGAGCAGCTACGCCGGGCAGTTCCTTTCCAACCAGAAGATCCAATGATGCTCCGCCACCAGTCGATACGTGTGACATTTTGTCCTCGAGTCCCGCGCGAGCGACCGCGGCCGCCGAATCGCCGCCTCCCACGATCGTTATAGTCCCGGTCTCAGACGCGAGGGCAAATGCCTGGGCCATCGCTACGGTGCCAGCATCAAACGGAGGCGATTCAAATACGCCCATCGGTCCGTTCCAAACGACTGTCTTCGCCTTTTCAATACACTCTGCATACCGACTACGGGTTTCCTGTCCGATATCGTATATGCTCCAGCCGCTGGGCACAGCGTCGCGCGCGACATTACAGGCTTCCGCCGGATCGTAGAGATCCTGAGCGATCACCACGTCCGTCGGGAGTATCACGCGTTCCCCACCCTTATCCATGATTCGATGAGCTACATCGACCATCTCATGCTCGACAATCGACATGCCGACATCCATACCCATGGCCAGGAAGAAGGTGTTGGCCATTGCTCCGCCGATGATGATCTGGTCCACTTTCGACAACAGGGTTTCTATCTCGCGAATCTTACTGGAGATCTTGGCACCACCCACAACAGCCACGAACGGCCGGTCAGGATCCGCAAGCGTATCCTGCAAATACTTGTATTCCTCTTCCATGAGTAAACCGGCAACGGCGGGTTTCAGTAGATGAGCAATTGCGACCGTTGAAGAATGTGATCGATGCGCGGCCCCAAACGCATCATTTACGAAAAAATCACCAAACCTGGCAAGGGCGGCCGCGGTCACCGGGTCGTTCTGGTCTTCGCGAGGCAGGAACCTCACATTTTCCAGCAACACGACCTCACCGGCCAGCATATGTTTGATCTCGCGCTGAACCGGCCCCAGCAGATTGTCAAAGAACCTAACTTCCGTGCCTAATTCCTCTTCCACCTGTGTCACAAACGGTCTCAGCGACAATTCTCTCACCCGCCGACCCTGCGGCCGGCCAAGATGGGACATCAGCACAACGCGGCAGCCTCTGTCGCACAACCACCTGATCGTTGGCATTGTCTTTCGAATCCGATGGCTCGCTCTGGACCGTTTCGCCTGAAGCGAGACATTGAAGTCTACCCTGACCAGCGCTGCTTCACCCTTCAGCTCGTCGGGGTCCAGTGAAGTCATGATCCGTTTGTGCATCAGAGCCTCTCAGCCATGTACTGCATGAGGTCAACACAGCGCATCGAATAGCCGGCTTCATTGTCGTACCAAGACGATACGTGAACCAGATTGTCATCGATGACATATGTGCTCATCGCGTCGAGGGTACTGGACGCTGGGTTTCCAACATAATCGCAGGAAACCAGCGGCTCGTCTGAAACTTCCAAGATTCCGTTTAGGTGTCCGCCGGCAGCCTTCCGGAACGCCTCGTTCACTTCTTCCGCCGTAGTAGTCTTTTCCACGACGCATGTCAGATCTACTATAGACCCGGTTGGAGTGGGCACTCGAAGCGAAACTCCGTCGATCTTGCCCTTGACCGCCGGCAAAACCAAAGCAGTGGCCTTGGCCGCTCCAGTGGTAGTCGGAATGATGCTCAGGGCTGCTGCGCGCGCCCGCCTGAGATCGGAATGTGGGAAGTCGAGGATTCGTTGATCGTTTGTGTAGGAGTGAACTGTGGTCATGAATCCGCACTCGAACCCAAATGCATCGAGTATCACCTTCACCACGGGTGCCAGACAGTTTGTCGTGCAGGAGGCGTTGGAAACGACATGGTGCGCTCCTGAATCGTAGTCTTCGTGATTCACACCCATTACGAACGTCCCGTCTACATTCTTGCCCGGGGCGCTGACCACGACCTTTTTGGCGCCGGCGTCTATGTGCGCACCGGCGGTGTCCCGAGACCGGAAGCGACCGGTCGATTCGAGCACTATGTCGACACCGAGTTCCTTCCAAGGAAGTTTTGCCGGATCCGCCTCAGCCGTAACGCGAATTTCCTTACCATCCACCACAATGGACTCTTCTCCACTTTCCACCGAACTCGGAAGCGTTCCTTGGATAGAGTCGTATTTGAGTAGATGGGCCAATGTACCCGCATCTGTAAGATCGTTTACCGCAACAATCTCCAGATCGGTCGGTTTCTGAGCTATGGACCGCAGGACCAGACGTCCAATCCGGCCAAATCCGTTAATTCCTATCTTCGTCGTCATTCTGTCTTCGACCCCGTTTAGGTGGGTTCATCTGGATTGAAAAATGCGCTGGCTCGTCCGATGGCAGTGGCACCCGTCAGCTCTGCACTTCCATTCGTACAACAGATGGCAATGCCCTGGCAAAAGTCACTGCCCACACTTCTTCCCATCCGGCCTCCAGCAGGGCGGACGCCCCCGAGGCAAGCGTGGCACCGGTTGTTAGCACGTCGTCAACCAAGATAGCGACATTCGAGGCTGTAGTGACAGGTCGAATTGCCTTGAAAGCAGCAGTAACGTTATGCACCCGTTCTTCAGGAGTGAGGGCAGTCTGGGAGGCTGTTTCACGGCAGCGGCGAATCACCGATTCGGAAACCTCCATGGACCAGAGCTTGCTCAAGCCGACGGCGATTTCCGAGGCTTGGTTGTAACCGCGCTCGAACCGTCTTCTCGCTCCCAACGGAATCGGTACTAGAGTCGCCCCTCGAGGGACTGTCTGGATTCGTTGTGCAATTGTGGAGGCGGCCAACTCGGCAAGTTTGGTGTAACCTTCGTACTTCAGGTGATGCACTATCTCACGCGCCTCATCACCCATCCAGACGGCGCTGGCAGCTTCAACAAAACCAGTATCCCAATCGGCGCAGAATCTACAAGGGCCAACTGGAGGCAGCGGTTGCCAACATCGCCCGCACCCGCGCGTGACGGGCCTCAGTCGTGAGCGGCACGGGCCACAGACGAGCGAATCTGGATCTCTTGCACCTATTGCGCCGGAACAAGCCACACAGACATTGGGCAACAAGAAACGTTCGACCGCCCGTAACGCGCCTCCGATCACGTTGCGAGTTCTCGATCGACCGCTGCCGCCATTATCTCCAGCGGCGCGGCTTCACCGGGGAAAAACCGCTGAAAGGCATGTCCCCCTTGCGCCACGAGCATGGCTCGTCCATCCGCTGCCCTCATGCCGCGGTCCCCACACATTCGTGCCCAGCGTGTACCGCCCTTGGCGTACACGAGGTCCATTGCCACCCGGCAACCGTCCAGGCGTTCTTCACTGAACGGAAGGGCGTCAGCGGTTCGAATCCCCAATGGCGTGGCGTTCAATGCGGTACCCGCACGAGACCCATCGTCGACCCGGCTTTGGACCCCGATTTCGCTCGCCCACGCTACGAACTCCGCCGCGCGTTCCCGGTCGCGCGATTGTACCAGCAGCGGTACACCGGTGTCCCTCGCCGCCACTGCGACGGCACGTGCCGCACCCCCAGTCCCGCTCACCAACCATGGGCCCTCCGGGTTCAACGGAGTGAGCGCGTCCAGCAAGCCGCGCACATCTGTGTTGTCACCGACGAGGCGCCCACCTTCGGGCCAAATCGTATTGACCGCGCCGAGCTCCTTTGCGAGCGCAGTCACTCGAATGAGCAACTTGGCGACAGCGACTTTGTGCGGCACCGTCACATTGCCGGCAACACCAACCGCCTCCAAAGCGCGGAGCACGTGAGGAAGCGCCGATTTCTCCACTTTTAGAGCGATATAGACCGCATCGAGACCCAACGCTGCAATGGCCGCGTTGTGCATAGATGGCGATAAGGCATGGGCAACCGGATCGCCAATCAGCACTAGAGGTCGACTAGTCGCCGCGATCCTCGGCATCTCTTTCCTTCAACAGTTTCGCCGCTGCCGTTTCCAGAAGACTCTTCATACGCTCGAAGGTATACCGGTAGACATCCAACTCCTGACCATATGGATCTACTATCTCGGCCTTTGATCGTTTTAGGCCTGCGTAATCGCCCAAAAGATACACTCGCCCGTCACCACCGAGTTTTTTCACCCGCTCGGTATGGCTGCGGGACATCGTGAATATGATGTTTGCCTGCTCCACCAAAACTCGTGAAAGATGACGCGAGCGATGATTGGAGATATCCAAATCGTTCTCCAACCCAACTAGCATTGCGCCGTCGGACGGGGCTCGCCCTTCCCAGGCGCCGGTCCCTGCGGACGATACGGCAATATCGTCGATACCGCGCCGCTCCAGCTCGGCGCGAAGGATAGCCTCCGCAAGGGGGCTCCTGCACATATTCCCGGTGCACACCAAAAGAACGTGCATTAATCACACACCTCTTCGAGGCAAGCCAAAACTCGGGAGCGTGAAATCGCCCCTTCGCGTAAGATCGTTGGTTCCGCCGCCGTGCAGTCAACGAGAGTTGAAGGCTGGGCAGCGCGCAGAACGCCCCCGTCGAGTAACATCAACTGCCCCGATTCGACCGCGCCCGGGAATTCGGCCCGAATTGTTTCAACATCCGGTAGTGGTTCCCCTCCAGATCGGTTGGCAGAGGTCGAACTGATGGGTATCCCCAGACCCTCTATCAAGCTGCTGGTCTGTGAATGCGACGACCGACGCACGGCGATGCCACCGGCCTGGCCTCGCAGCGATTCCGGCAGCGTGGGCTCGGTTTCGATCAGCACCAAAGTCAAGGGGCCCGGCCAGAACCGGCTAGCCAAACAACCCGCTGGTTTGCTGAACGACAGACCGCAATCTCGCGCCATCTCCTCACCTGCGACGAGGACCAAAAAAGGCTTGTCACTCGGCCTGTCGGTGAGTGCGCAGAGGGCGGCTAGATCGGCTTCGTTTAGGCGTGAGCCCATACCGTACACCGTCTCCGTCGGATATGCGAGCAGGCCACCGTTCCCAAGATGAGCCGCGACTTTGGGCAAGGCCGATAGCACATCGTCTCGCGACACAAACGGCAACACGGTCATCGACGCAACAACGCTTCGGCAATGGCAAAGTCGTCTTCGGTAGTGACTTTGAAGTTGCCGGATGTGTCCGGCACCAATTGTACCGGGAAACCTGCAGCTTCGAGCAGCGCAGACTCGTCGGTGAATTCCGCCGCTCTACTGGGGCCGGTCTTTTCATAGGCACGTTGCAGCATTTCTCTGGGGCATCCCTGAGGTGTCTGTGCCTTCCAAAGCCCGCTGCGGTCGATAGTCTCCATCACCAATCTGGTGTTGTCGTCGCCTCTCTTGATGGTGTCGGAGACCGGCACGGCCGGCAGCGCTCCACTGCTCGCCGCCACTGACATCACTGCGTCAATCGTCTCGTCGGATACAAACGGTCGGGCGGCGTCGTGAACGAGCACGATCGTGCACTCCGCGTCGAGCGCTTCAAATGCCGCTTTGACCGATTGGGCACGCGTCTCCCCTCCCGTTACCAGTTTCAGGCCTGGCCCAACGATCTCACTGAGCCAGTCTGGCGGACTCGCGACGGTTGCTCCCGGGAGGGCGACAACGATATGGCGCACGCGGTGATGACGGGAAAACGGCCGGATAGCGCGCTCGAGCATCGGGACACCCGCGATCGGCCGAAACTGCTTTGGCTCGGGGCTACTTACCCTGACTCCTCTGCCAGCGGCCGCGACCAATACACCTACGTCACGCGGCGAGTTCACGAACGAGGTCTCCTACGTGTCCTATTGGTACCGACCGACCGTCAGACGCGACGCTTGCTCGAGCCGAAACGAAGCCGCGACTGAACCCCTGGCGTTCGGCCTCCGCTAACCGTCGGTCGACAGACGCCACCGGCCTCACTTCTCCACCGAGGCCTACCTCTCCCAGGAATATCACGTCCGCGGGAAGGGGCGTATTCTGCACCGACGACCAGAGAGCCGCCACGACCGCTAGATCTGACGCCGGTTCGATTATTCGCACACCTCCAGTGACGTTCACGAAAACGTCTAGATCGTTGAACGGGAGGCCCGCGCGACGTTCCATCACTGCCAGCAAGACCGCCAAACGACGGTGGTCTAGGCCCGTCGCGACACGCTGGGGCGTGCCGTAGACAGATCGCGAAGCGAGCGCCTGGATCTCCACTAGCACCGGCCTCGTGCCCTCGAGCAACGCCGTCACCGCTGATCCGGTGGACTCCGGGTTGCGGCCCGACAGGAATGCCGCGGAGGGATTTGCTACCGGCTGGAGGCCACGCGCCGTCATCTCGAAGATCCCAACTTCATCAACGGACCCGAACCGGTTCTTGACTGCTCTCAAGATTCGGAAATCGTTGGTCGGTTCGCCTTCGAAATAGAGCACCGTATCAACAACATGTTCTAGTGTCTTAGGCCCCGCGATCACACCTCCGCGTGTGACGTGGCCGACCAAAAAGACCGCGGCGCCAGATGCCTTCGCGTAACGCATCAACTTGGCGGCGCACTCTCGAACCTGGCCGACGTTCCCAGGCGCACCCTCCAAATCGTCCGAATAGGTGGTCTGGATTGAGTCCACGATAACGACCCTGGCACCTAGGACCTCAGCGCGTGAGATGATCGACTCAACCCTTACCTCCGGGAGAACGTGAACGAGACCCGCATCCTCGCCGATGCGATCGGCCCTCAACCGGGTCTGCTCCACAGACTCCTCACCAGACACATACAACACCGAAACTCGTTTCGCCTCCAGCCTGGCTGCGCACTGCAGCAAGAGTGTTGATTTGCCGATTCCGGGTTCACCACCCACGATAGTAACCGACCCTTGGACTATTCCCCCGCCCAGCACATAGTCGAACTCCGTCAACCCAATGTCGATTCTGGGGGTCAAACTTGGCTGAAGATCGACGAGTCGCACGGCCTCAGCATCGCCAGCTCCAGCTAACGACGCTGACCTCGAACCGCGCGTCGATTCCGCTAGTTCCTCTATGAGAGTGTTCCAGGCACCGCATGAGTCGCAGCGGCCAGCCCATTTGGGATGCTCGAAGCCACACTCTGTGCACCGAAAAACGGATTTGATCTTACGGGGCATCTGCCTCGTCCGCCGAACGCTCGGTGTAGCTGTCGAAGCGGGCGTACTGTTTGTGAAACGCGAGTTTGATCGTGCCTGTGGGGCCGTTGCGATGTTTGGCGAGAATCAACTCCGCGGCACCCTCATCCGTGTTCTCCTCAGCATCGAGAACAGCTCGGTACATCTCAGCTCGATAGATGAACATCACGAGGTCGGCATCTTGTTCTATGGCACCAGAGTCGCGCAGATCTGACAGCATCGGCCGGCGATCGCCACCGCGCTGTTCGGGGGCGCGAGACAGCTGTGACAGCGCGACTACGGGTGTATGTAGCTCACGAGCGAGTGCCTTGAGTGACCTCGATATGAAACTGATCTCTTCCTGACGACTGTCGTGACGCCCCCCGCGTATCAGCTGCATGTAGTCGACTATCACCAACCCTATGTCGAGCTCGGCCTTCATACGGCGTGCTTTCGATCGCAACTCCAACAAGGTCAGCGCGGGCGTGTCATCCACCCAAATCGGGGCGGTTCCGAGCAATCCGGCAGCGCGCGACATCTTCGGGAAGTCGTCGTCCCGCAACTTGCCGCTCCGCAGCCGGTGCAGATCCACAAAGCTCTCGGCCGCCAGCAGCCGTTCCACTACCTGATCGCGTGACATCTCGAGCGAGAAGATCGCCGTCGGCACCTTGCTTTCCAGTGCTGCGTTTGCGGCCACATTCAGACAGAACGATGTCTTGCCCATGGCCGGACGAGCCGCAACGATGATGAGATCACTTCCCTGAAAACCATTTGTCTTGTTGTCCAAATCTGCAAAGCCGCTGCCGACACCGTGTACCGATTCGTCTCCTTGATGGCGCGCTTCTATGCGTTCCATCGTCTGCCACATCAGCTCCTTGATTCTGACAACCTCTTGCGTGCCCCTCTGTTGAGAGACCTCGAAGATTTGCTGTTCGGCTTGGTCGAGTGAAGCACCTGCGTCGTCACGACCATCGAACGCTCTCTGCACAATGCTGGTGCCGACATCAATGAGGCGCCTCAGCAATGCCTTGTCTCTGACGATTCGGCAATGGTATTCCACGTTGGCGGCAGTCGGCACCGCATCGATCAACTCGGCGATGTAGTCGGTTCCACCAGCGGCCTCCAGGTCGCCGCTGCGTTCGAGGTCGTCTCTGAGTGTCAGCGGATCGACTACATCGCCCCGCTCGGCAAGTCTCACCATGGCACGAAAGAGACGTCGGTGCGCCTCCTTGTAGAACGCTGCGTCATCCAGCAGTTCCACTGCCTTCAGAACCGCATCTGCGTCCAGCAGCATGGCACCGATCACTGCCTGTTCAGCATCAGGACTCCACGGCGCCTGCCGAGTCGGCAGCGAATCGCTGCTATTCGTCGAGGAGTCGACGGGCAATGCGGACGTCATCCCAAGTAGGCCTCTTCCAGTTCGGATTCCTCAGCAAGGCTGCGGGGTGGTATGTAGCCACCAGTGCCATGCCACGAAACGAATGTACCTTGCCCCTGAACGAACCGAGCGAATGCTTGCGTTCGAGCAGGGTCGACACAGCCGTGCTACCCATGGCAAGTATGACATCGGGACGCACAATATCAAGTTGCCGATACAAGTAGGGTACGCACGCCTCGATTTCCTCTTGCCGCGGCGTCCTGTTAGACGGCGGGCGGCACTTCACTATGTTGCAGATAAATACTGCGTCGCGCTCGAGGTCGATCGCCCTGAGAATGTCGGTGAGCAATTCACCTGCGCGCCCGACGAAGGGGCGCCCTGTCTCATCCTCTCGAGCACCAGGCCCCTCACCAACCACAACCAACCGAGCATCACTCGATCCTTCTCCCGGCACAGTGTTCTTGCGAGTCTCGCACAGTCGGCATTTCTCGCAGTTTATCACTGCAGCCGCAATTTGGTCGAGATCTTGCCACCCTTCCCCGCTGTCATCTGTGAAGAGGTCGGTTGAGGGGGGTTGTACTGCGATGCCACGGGGGAGTGGTGTATCCGCAGCCGCATTCTCGGGGGGAGAGGCGGGAGAGGCGGGAGATGGTGACTCCTCCCGCGCCTCCCGCTGCCGTATCTCCTCCCGCCCCAACACCACCGGCCCCTCGCCGAGCTCTTCCCGCTGCTCTAAATACCTCCGAAGCAACTCGCGCGCTTCACTCACAGCAAAACCTCGACTTGATCCAGTAAAAGCTCAGCGACCTCCAATTTCGTCATCTTTTGCAGCTCTCGAACATCGTCTTTGCCGATGATGGAGACCCGGTTGGACGTAGTCTCGAAACCCGAGCCCGGCTCACGAGCCATGTTGAGCACCACGAGGTCAAGCTTTTTTCGCTTCAGCTTCTGCCTGGCATGGGCAAAACCGTCTTCGGATTCCAAAGCGAACCCCACGATGATAGCGCCGTCCCGCCTCTTGTCCGCGGTTGCTGACAACACATCGACCGTCGGCTCCAACTCTACCGTAACGGCCCCATCGGTCTTCGGTAGCTTCTGATCGCCCTCCGAGCGGGGCCGGTAGTCTGCCGGCGCCGCAGCCATCACCAGCACGTCAGACCTATCGAGATCGTCGCCGACTGCGTCACGGAGTTCTTCTGTCGTCTCGACCCGTACCACCTCGACGCCGTGCGGAACCGGGAGCTGACTCGGTCCGGTCACAAGTCGAACATCTGCGCCACGGGAAAATGCGGCTGCTGCGATGGCATATCCCATCAAGCCGGATGACGGATTTGTGATCACCCTTACTGGGTCTATCTTTTCCCTGGTTGGACCCGCAGTAACCAACACTCGCTTTCCATTCAGACCGCTCGACGGCGCTCGGAGCAACCGCACCGCGTTCGCAACGATTTCGTCCGGCTCAACCATCCTGCCGGGGCTCGAACTGGGCCCTTCGGCGAGGTCCCCGACCGCCGGGCCAACGAATTTCCACCCTCGCTCCGATAGTTTCGAAACATTGTGCCTGGTCGCAGGGTTGGCCCACATTCTGTCGTTCATCGCGGGCGCTGCAAGAACGGGCGCTTTGGCGGCAAGTAGAATGGCGGTGAGGAGGTCATCGGCAATGCCACACGCCGCCTTGGCAAGCAGGTTCGCAGTCGCGGGAGCCAGCAGGATCAGTTCAGAACTTTGACCGAGGTGGATGTGTGAGAGGGCCTGATCGCGCTCCCAAAGAGAAGTGAGTACCGGTCGTTTTGAAAGCGCTTCGAAGGTAACTGGCCGTACGAATTCAGCCGCGGAGGCCGTCATCACGGTATCAACCGCCGCGCCCGCCTCGGTCAGTTGTCGGACGACATTACACGTCTTGTAGATGCCAATGCCGCCCGACACGCCCACGAGGACGCGCCGGTCGGCAATCACGTCTCTTGGCGTCTCCGACGAACGAGGCGATAGGTCAGCTCACCCGAGGCGAGCTCTTCGAGGGCCTGCGTCGTGAGCTTCTTTTTCAGCGGAATCGACCGGTCCCGCGGAAAATCATTCACGAAGCGTGTGAACTTTGCAGCGACCAAGACCCCCAAATACTTGTTCCCCGCCTTTTCTGCTACGTCAATCGGTGTGATGATATGCATCTATCGCTCCCCTACTGCTCCATTCTGTCAATTATCGCGTCAAGGCCTCTCTGCAGCTCAGCCAAGCCCTCATTCAGGTCTAGTACTCGACCGGGTCGCCTCGATTCTGAATCGATGATCGCTGCTACTTCCGACACTGCCTGCGTGCGTTCGTCATTGACGACCACGTAGTCATACTCAGACGCTCCCTGGACTTCTTCGAGAGCACGCTTGAGCCGCGCTCGAACTCTCGAATCGGCGGTATCCTGATCCCGACCAACCAGGCGCTCAACGAGCTTTTCAGCCGACGGCGGAAGGACAAAGATACTCACGACGTCCGAGCGGCGCTCGCGCACCTGCCTTGCGCCCTCGATCTCTATGTCTAGGACCGCATGTCGTCCCTCTCCGAGTACTCCATCAACCTCAGCCTCCAACGTCCCGTAGAGGTTGCCCGAGTACTCGGCCCACTCCAAAAACTCGCCGCGCTCCCGCCTTCTACCAAACTCATCGACGTTCATAAAATGATAGTCGACGCCGTCTCTCTCCCCCGGCCTCGGCTTGCGCGTCGTCGCCGAGATGCTGAATCCCAAATTCTCTCGCGCGGTCAACAAGGCCCGCGCTATCGTGGTCTTGCCGCCTCCGGACGGTGAAGATAGAACCAAAATGAACGGCTTCATTCGATGTTCTCCACCTGCTCCCTGAACTTCTCGAGAACACACTTCATGTCGATGACGGCCTGCACTATACCGCCATCGTTGGCCTTTGACCCTATGGTATTCGTTTCGCGGAGCATTTCCTGACCCAAAAAGGTCAACTCACGTCCGATCGGCCCATCTTTGTCGAGCACCTCCCTACATGCCTCGATATGCGTCTTTAGGCGTACCGTCTCTTCGCTCACGTCGAGCTTATCGGACAAGAGTGCTATCTCGAGGTTGATTCGATCGTCGTCAACCGGGCGTCCCTCGAGCAGTTCACTCACAGCGCTGCGCAACCGTTCACGCTCGGCAATCACTCGGTCTGGGGCCCGCTCCTCGACAGAACAAAGCAAACGTGAAAGATCGCCGAGCTGCGCGTTCAATTCCGCGGAAAGGTTTGCGCCTTCCCTTTCTCGGGTCTCGACAAGCCCGTTCAAGGCTTCGTCCACTACTGCCCAAAATGCTTCAGCGTCGTCCAGCCGATCTTCCTCGGTCACGATCGTGAAGACCTCTGGTTGTCGCACCACAAACGACAGATCGATTTCTCCGGGCAGTTCCAGCTCCGCCTTCAATTCCCGCAGCGCCTCTACCACCGCCTTAGCGCGGTTTTTGTTCACCTTAGGTACTCCGGGCCGCTCCGGCTCCTCCAACCATCTCGCGGAAACCGTTACATGCCCGCGGTGAACCCGTTCGTGAATCCTATTGCGGACATCGCTCTCCATCGACTGAAGAGGTGAAGCCAGCTTGAGATTCGTAGAGAAGTGGCGGTGGTTCACCGTCTTTATTTCGACTTGCACCTTGCCGCCGTTGGCGGTGCCGGCAGCCAAGCCGTAGCCAGTCATCGATCTGGGCAATTATCACGTCCTCGAGCTACGAAAATGTACAGCATTGAAAGGTAGCTGGTGTGGCTCAGTTCGAGAACTCCCATTTCACGCCGTAGATCTGGACGGCTCTCTGGAGGTACTCCATGCCCGGGAAGTAGGTCTCTTTCGAATTGTACATGTTCCTGAAATTCCAGAAGGCGACGAAGTCGACCAGCCGAAACTGAACGAATGCATCCCAAAACGTAGCGCCGGGAAGTCCAACGGGAGTTCCCTCGGCATCAAATCCTCCGATGCCATCGGTCCAAAACTCTGCCGCAATCTGCACTTTGAGATCAAATGCGCCACTCCGGAACGTGCGCCAAAACTTCGACCTATAGGTGATCTGGACTCTTGTGTGTTGAGGTGGCTGGAGGTTTCCAGGCTCACCGACGAGCGGAGAAGAGTACCAGGCATCAATCGCAAGCGCCCTGGATGAAGCGAGCCTCACGTCGGCGACCAGATAAGTCGTGGCCCGAGTAGTGTCAAAGCTGGAGATAACGCCCACCTCGGGAACTGGCATCGGCACATAGGGGTCTCGCCATACGATTCCGACGTGTCCCGAGAGCGGCTGAGTACGCATCCCCGCGCGTATCGACCTATCAACCGTCTTTTGCGCAGAGTCGAGGGAGATCGCCGGGGCAAAAACCTCATCACCGTATTGAACGGTCCCAACTATCGAGAACGGGCCGCCGTATAGGCCCATCGAACCGATTCCCACCAGCGACGACCTTTCCGAATCATGGCGAGACCAACGCGCGTCTCCTGAAAGCACGATCCCCGCGAGTGGCACCCAGCCCAATCGCCCCGACAGACCCGAAGTGACCCGTGAATCGCCCAATCGGCCCCTGAGACCCAGGGTCAAATTGGGCCGCATATAACGAAGCGAAAAATACCCTTGCTTCACGCGTTGATTCGGGACAGCGGGGTCGAGCGAATCAGCCTTCCAAGCACTCGACGCCACCCCAGCTTCGGCGCGCAGACCCATTCCTCCCGCCAACGAACCCGCGTAGATCGTGAACAGGTAGTCGGTACGAGCACCATACCGAGGTGCAACTGTGAAAACCTGCGCGGTGCCGACGACGTCCCGATCGTGTGTTTGCCTGCGAACCTGGTAGCTGGCGCCCAGCCGATCGGTAGGCAGCCAGTCTAGCCGGGCCCACATGTCGAACGTTTGGTCGGTGCGCCCAGATCCGCTCGCTCCGTCCGTGCCGACAAAATCCGCCGCCAGGTTCACGCCCAATCCGCTGGGCACCCGTTTCTGAAACACTCCCGCGTACGCGCCGGTAGAAAAATCGCCCGCCAAAACCCTCAGCGCTGAGCGTGGCCGTGTCGAGGCGTGGGTAGTTGAGACGAGATAGACCCTCAACGTGGAGGGCAGTACGTGAACGTCAACGCGGTCCACGTATGTCAGGTTCACACGGCCCGGATCATGTTGCAGTGAGTCACGGCCAAGTGGGACGATGGGCAGGCCGTCCCAGTATATCTCCAATCCCGCCGCACCACGGCCGGCGTACATGATGTATTCGGGCTGACCCAAAAAGCCTGTGCGGGCCACGTACACCCCGGGAATAGATGCAAGCAAATCTGCGAGCGTCACGCCGGTCATCCAACGCAAGGAATCGCGCGCAAAGGTGTATCGCGTACCCGGTGGCAGAGGTCCCGGAGGAACGGCTGGATCGGGAACCGGCAGCGTCAATTCTGGCTCGGAACTCGGCACAGAGTCGAGTTGCACAGTGTCTTGCTGCAGC
>JBDHHK010000050.1:0-22749 GCA_039589395.1 Gemmatimonadota bacterium | reverse complement strand
CATGGCAACGGCTACGCGCGAGCTGACATTCCTGCTGGCCGGTCCCGAACGCCGGCTGCTGATCGCCATCGCTTCTCGATTACCGACAGCAGTGGTGTCGGACCATCTTACCGCCATCGGCGCCTTGGGCGCTCTGTGTACGGGCATCGCATACGCTCTGTCTTCATTTGACGCTTCCTGGCTCTGGGTTGCGAGCATAATGCTGACCGTCAACTGGTTTGGTGACAGCCTCGACGGTACCCTCGCTCGGGTTCGGCGCGCGGAACGCCCGAAATACGGGTACTACCTAGATCACATCGTGGATGCCTTCTCTACGTCGGCGATCGGCATTGGAATCGGGCTGTCGCCGTTCGTGGAGTTGCCATTTGCGTTGGCGCTCGTCGTGCTCTACCTGACGCTCTCCATTAACGTCTACCTCGAGTCTCACGTTTTCGGAGTATTCAATCTCGGCTACGGGCGGATTGGTCCAACCGAGGTCCGGATCATCTTGATCCTGGCGAATGTTCTTCTCTCAGCAGCATCTGGTGTGAACGCGCACATCGTGGGGCTTGCGGCCAACGCAACAATTGTTGTGGTCTCCTGCGCTACGCTCGTTACACTGGCGGGACGATTCGCGCGGAATCTGCAGAGGCTCGCGAGGTTGGAACCGGGGAGGTACTGAGGCAGAGGTGCAGGGGTGCAGAGGTGCAGAGACACGATGAAGGTTAACCTGCCCCTTCTGCCGCGAGTGTGGAATGGCGGGGCGGGGCCGCAGCCTCTGCCGGTGTGCGCGGGGTGTGGTACAAGTGCCCCCAAGGGGAGTTGAACCCCTGTTTCCACCTTGAAAGAGTGGCGTCCTGACCGCTAGACCATGGGGGCGGCACTTGCTATTGTGACGGGGAGCTTCCCGCCCACAGGTGAGATAGCGGTAACGGGATTCGAACCCGTGTTTTAGCCTTGAGAGGGCTACGTCCTAGTCCCCTAGACGATACCGCCACATTCGCCTGAAAAACCGGCGAGACACAATATCACCCCATGAAGGTTCGAGACGCAAGACAGAGCCATAAATCCACGTATTCCGTGACCTTGCGCTCGAGATCCTCCGCATGCCTATTATAGCCTCAATCAACTTTCCAGACCCCTCCGGAGATAGTCTGGCTATGGGAAAGGCTCCTTTAGACGAGCAAAAACTGAAGCGACACTGGTTGCACAAGATGTTTGTATTGGTATCAGTGGGCTTACTCGCATGTGGAGGCCCGGACACCGCAGATCTCCTGTTGGTCAACGGCAATGTGTACACCTTCAGCTGGGACGAACCGGCGCTTGACGGCACCCCGGCGGACAACGCCCCGTACGACGCAGATGGCTGGCATCCTGACGCTCAGGCAGTGGCCGTCCGAGACGGAAAAATCTTGGCAGTCGGCAGCAACGAGGAGGTGACGACCTTTGCTGGGCCTTCAACAGAGACGATCGACGTAGACGGGGCAACGATCCTCCCTGGGCTGGTCGATTCGCATGTTCATATCGCAGGCTTAGGTGCGAATCTCGAGCGCGTCATTCTCATCGATGCCGAGACCGAAGAAGAAATGGTCGACCTGGTGGCGGACCGGGCGTCGGAGGTGCCTGACGGGGAATGGATCGTGGGTTGGGGCTGGGATGACGGAGCGTGGGCAGCCAGCTATCCGAATATGGACCTTTTGAGCGAGCGGGTGCCGGATCACCCCGTTCTCATGAGAAGCCTTCACGGCTTTGCCGCGTGGGGGAACAGACTAGCATTTGAGCGTGCCGGAATTACCGCATCCACTGAAACGCCGACGGGCGGAGAGATACTCCGAGACAGAAGTGGCAGCCCTACTGGCATTTTGCTCAATCAGGCTACCGACCTGCTAGCGGACGCGGTCCCGGCACCCAGTCACGAACAGGTCAAGAACCAGGTGGAGTCCGGACTTCACGCAATGGCGGAGGCCGGCTACGTCGCCGTCCATGAGGCAGGTGCGTATACCGACCTGATGCAGGCGTTCGAAAATCTGCACGCCGAAGGAAGACTGCCGATCAGAGTATTCGCCATGCCCCGAGATCTGGATGTCGAGCTGATGCGTGAGTGGCGCGACACGGGACCGCGGATATCAGAAGACAACATGCTTTCTGTATTGACGGTAAAGGCGTTCTATGATGCTGCATTGGGATCCCGTGGAGCTTTGCTGCTCGAGGACTATGCCGACCGTCCGGGGCACCGCGGCGTGTCTGGTGATGAGTACGGATTCGACGAAGCTCTGCTGATGGACATGGCCGCAGCTGGGTTCCAGTTGTCGATCCACGCAATCGGAGATGCCGGGAACAGGGCCACTCTCGATTTCCTCGAGAGTGTCACCGAATCGGTGCCTGGTGCACGCGACCTGCGCCATCGCATCGAACACGCGCAGGTACTTCATCCGGACGACATTTCCCGTTTCGCAGCCTCGAACATCATCGCATCGATGGAGCCCGTACATGCAGTGGAGGACAAAGGGTGGGCTGAAGATCGTCTCGGTGCCGATCGTGTGCGTGGCGCATACGCATGGCGATCACTGCGAGATGCGGGTGCTCGCCTGGCGTTCAATTCGGACCTCGCTGGATCAGATCATGATATCTTTTACGGGTTGCACGCTGCGATCACCCGGCGCGACAAGAGCTTCCAACCACAAGGTGGATGGTACGCCGAACAGTGTGTGACGCCGGAGGAGGCAGTGCGTGGCTACACCGTTTGGAGCGCGTACACGGTTTTTGCAGAAGAGAAGACGGGCAAGCTCGAGCCCGGATTCTGGGCGGACGTTACGGTGATGGATATTGATCCTCTGCAAGTGGGATTTCAAACGCCTGACCGACTCCTCGACGGTACGATCCTCCTAACCGTGGTGAACGGTAGAGTCGTCTACAGAGGACAGGACTAGGTCCATGAGTCGGATAACAGTCATGGCGCGAAAGCCCGACGGGGTCCAAGACAAGACTCCCGGGAAGCGCCCGAGCCCGGCGACCAGCCACGAGTTTTTCCGCCTGAGGCGACGGTTGAGCATAGCCGCCATCGCACTGATATCGGTTATCGCAGTGGGTTCGATTGGATATGCGATCATCGGTGCCGGCGAACACGGCATGATCGACGCCATCTATATGACGGTGATAACGCTCACGACGGTCGGGTTCGGAGAGATAATCGACATGACCAACAATCCGACAGGCAGAGTGTTTACGGTTCTGCTGTTGTTGGTCGGGATGGGAATCGTCGCGTATTCGATTCCGTTGATGGCTGCTTTTGTGATCGAGGGGCAGCTTTCCCACACGTTTCTTCGACGACGCATGCTGAAGAGAGTAGCACAAATGACAAATCACTACGTGGTCTGCGGCGATACAGCAGCCGCCGCATATGTTGCCAGTGAACTGGTACGGACTGGCAGAGATGTTGTCCTGGCCGGCATCGCAGATGACAGCAGCGTCCTGAACCGGAGCGAACTGAGTGGTCTCCCGATCGTATCCGGCGACCCGAGCGACGATGCCGTTCTCTTGAGCGCAAAGGTCCAGGGCGCAACGGGGTTAGTGGCTTGCATGGAATCCGACAAGGACAACGTGCTTGTCGTCCTGACGGCGCGCCGGCTCGCCCGCGGTTTGCGAATCGTGGCCGCCGCCGAACGTATGAGCGTTGAGCCCAAACTCAGGGCGGCTGGCGCGGACGCGGTGGTATGCGCGAGCCACATCGGCGGTCTGCGTATGGCATCTGAATTGGTGAGACCCAAAGTAGTGTCGTTCCTCGATCAAATGCTGCGAGACAAGAGGAGCAGCCTACGAGTAGAAGAAATTGCCGTCCCCCACTTCGGTTCGGGCACGGACCCGCTATCTTCAGGAAAGATCGACGAAGTGCCTGGCGCGGTGTTGCTTGCTGTCCAGCGGCCGGGGAGCGATCAGTTTGAGTTTGATCCCCCCGCAGACACTCCGTTGGAACCCGGGATGTCTTTGATCGTCATGTCAGATACCGAGGGGCGTGAGAAGATCGAGCAGAAACTGAAGCAACTCGTCTGAAGTAACGACAGGAGGTGTCCGATGCTAAACCTCATGGACTTCTTTACCGGTCGAGTCCTCACGACGAAACCTGGTCCACGATCCGGCAAGCCCCCCTGCACGCCAGACATTCCCAAAGACCCCGAACCGGTTCGCCCACCGGAACCATTTTGCACAACCGGTCCTGACCTCGGGAAGTTTGGCAAGCAGCTCGGAAAGACGGCTAAGAAGAAGAAAAGGCGCTAGACCGAAGGCTCTCCAAGAGCGAGAGCGATTACGTCATCCAACTCGAGTATTCGCTCCGCAATCGCTTCGGTTAGGCGAACGGCAATGCCCTCCACCGCCTTGCCGCACTCGGCCAGAAGTTTTCTGTACTCCTGGTCCTTATCACCAAATTCTCCGTAGATTACCGCGTCCATCCACGCCTCGAATACCTCGTGGTGCTCCACAGGTCGGTCGTTGAGGATGGTGTGCGATGCCATGTAGGTCATGACTTTCTCGTACCGCTCGCTCACGTCCGTGAGCCTCTCGGCCAGTTCCCCCGAAGCCGATTCACGGAGCATCCTGCACGTTCGCCGAAAGCTCATTCGGTCTGAGTCCTTCGAAGCGCGGCGGACAGGAAGGCAGAGTGGCCTATAAGAAGCCAAAATGTCCTTCGACTCCAAGTACCCATGCACGATGCGCATTTCACCACTCGACTCCTGGACAGCCGCGAAGCCAGTCTTCACCTCTTCAGCTAAGCTTCTGAAAGTCCTCAAGGCAGTCGCGTCCATGGCCTCCATCGCTTTATCTAGTGGCACGGCGTCTGAGACCTAAATAATGATTGAACGATCGCTACCTCACCACCCTCAGCTGCGTTTCCCACATCAGCACCAATCGTCGTCTACCACCGCCTCAATCGCTGCGACCTTTCAGCCAATCGACCAACGCCGCCAGGGTATCGACCTCGCCGGTCGGCCGCGCAACGCCTGTGGGTACGTCACCATTTCGATTAACCCATACTACCGGGATGTCCAATTCGTGAGCCGGCCGCACATCGTGGAAGTAACTCTGCGCTGCGTGAAGCCATGAAGCACCGGCGAGCGCCTCTCTTGCCTTCAAGAAATGCGCGTGCGCAGGCTTGTAGGATTTCACCGACTGAGCGGTAACGAGCAACTCAAAGTCCACGGTGAAATGCTCCAATGTTCCGGCGAGTAGGTCGTCGTCGATGTTCGAGAGGATGCCCAAGCGATACCCTTCTGCTCTCAGTACCTCGAGTGCCGTATTCGTGTCAGCGAACGGCTTCCAGTTAGTAAGGCTGTCCGCGAGGAAACCGGCGTGCTGGGGCTCCACAGTCCAGCCCAGCAGCTCTGCGGTTTTTGATGCAGCTTCGCCGAGTATGTTGCGGTAACTGCGATATTCGGCCGCCTGGATCGAGGGTTCGATCTCGAGATAGGCAGCCATGACCTCGGCTTCATCAACGTCCACGCCAGCCAGCTTCGCTGCCTCGCTCATCGCGCTGCTGATGCCCCCCTCCCAATCGATCAACGTACCGTAGCAGTCGAAGGTGATGATCTCGTACACGGCAAACACTCCTGGTGAAGCGGAACTGAAAGTTATCGCCTGGCGACCGGCGACCTGACCCTCTATTGTTCCCCGATCTCAGAAGAAACCAGGATCAATACGATATCATCCGGAGCATCACCATGCGAGCACCCAAAACACCATCAGCACTGCTAGCTCTGCTTCTCGTATCCATTCCCACCACGGCCCAAGAAGTTGGCCCAGCAAACGGGGCTCTGGTGATCGTGGGTGGGGCAATGCGCGACCGGGCGATCGTCGAGCGATTCCTCGATCTCGCCGGAGGCCCAGATGCTCCTATTGTGATGATTCCGACTGCAGGTGGAGAAGACGAATACGATCAGTATTGGGAAGGGCAGCGGCTATTCAAAGATGCCGGAGCAACCGATCTGTATGTCCTCCATACCAATGACCCGGCGGTGGCGAACACGGAGGAGTTCGTAGCGCCGATCAAGACAGCGAGAGGTGTTTGGTTCGGCGGAGGACGTCAGTGGCGTCTAGCAGATGCATACCTCGGCACTCGAGTACACGATGAGCTGTGGGCTATGCTCGAGCGGGGAGGGGTGATCGGCGGTTCGTCAGCCGGCGCAACCATTCAGGGTTCCTACTTGGCGCGAGGCGATACTGAGACCAACACGATTATGATGGGCGATCATGTGGAAGGAATGGCGTTCGTGAAGAACGTAGCCATCGACCAGCACCTTCTGAGACGCAACAGGCAATTCGACCTCATTGAGGTGATCGAGGCTTTCCCGGAGATGCTCGGGATAGGAATTGATGAGAACACTGCCATCGTCGTGCAGGGCGACCATTTTGGCGTGATCGGTCAGAGCTACGTAGCCATCTTCGACCACAGTCGGAGTATCGACACGGGAGGCTCGTTCTACTTCCTTTCCCCAGGAGATTCCTTTGATCTGGTCACGAGGGACGCTTTTCGACCGCAGGAAGATCGGGCGCCACTCGATCGAGTCGTAGAGCGACGTTGGCCAGGGGAGAACTAAGCTCCACCCAGCTCATCATAGCGGTAACAACTGACCAGGTGGTCGTTCACAAGGCCGGCCGCCTGCATGTACGCGTAGCAAATCGTCGAGCCGACAAACTTGAATCCGCGCTCCTTCAGGGCCTCGCTCATGCTGTCAGACTGACTCGTGCTCGTTGGCAGCTGTCCGAGGCTCTTCCAACTGTTTTGTCTAGTCTTTCCATCAACGAACCGCCATACAAAGGTGTCGAACGACCCGAACTCCTCCTGGACGGCCAAGAATAGTCTGGCATTGGAGATGGTTGATACAATCTTGAGACGGTTGCGGATGATGCTCGCATCGTTCAAAAGAACTTTGACACTTCGGTCCGAGTATCTAGCGATCTTCTCAGGCTCAAAGTTGTCGAACGCATTGCGGAAGTTCTCGCGCTTCTTGAGAATGATCGACCAACTCAAGCCGGCCTGAAACGCATCGAGGACGAGGAACTCGAAGTGCTTTCGATCTTCGTGAACGGGCACTCCCCACTCTTCATCATGATAGCTGATCAAAAGCACGTCTTCACTGGGCCAGGGGCAACGCATATGGCGTAACCTCAGAGCTAGAGTACGAGTCGGGTCTTTCGGACTGGCGTTCAATGAGGCAAACTACGTGCTTCTCGGTCTCTTTCAACGGTGAGCTCCTGAGCGTCATTCCTCGGTCTGGCACTCGCCAACTGCTCGCCCGGTAGACATCTTTGAAAGACGAAGGTCTTAGAACTCTCTCAACCATGAACCGGAGGTTGCCATGGAACGCAGGGCGTTCATGCACTCGGGACTCGCACTCGGTGTTGCCGGTGTTGCCGGAATCGCACCTTCACCTCTCAACTATCACTCGAGGTCGCGGAGCGGAGTCGCTGACGGCCCAATCAAGCTCAGCTCGAATGAGAATGCCTTGGGTTTGTGTCCGGACGCACGCCAAGCGGTCATCGACGGGATCGAACATGCAAACCGCTACCCACGAGCCTCACGGCGCGCTGTAGTCGACGCGCTCGCCACGAAACACGGTGTCTCGTCGGATTGCATTCTGCTCGGCAACGGCTCCACCGAGGTCCTTCAGATGATGGTGCAGGCCACCGCATCACGTCGCACGAAGCTGATAGCTGCGGAGCCAACGTTCGAGGCGGTAACCGGCTACAGTCTGCCCGAGACCTACGTGCGAGAGTCGGTGCCCCTGGATAATCGACTGGCGCACGATATCGGCAAAATGCGCGAATTGGCAGAGCGTTCCTGGGACCCGGTACTGGTTTACGTATGCAACCCGAACAACCCGACCGGTACTCTGACCCCGTGTAGCGAAGTGGACGAGTGGATAGAATCGGCGCCTGAAAACGTTCGTTTCCTCGTGGACGAGGCGTACTTCGAGTATGTGAACGATTCCGAATACTCGTCGAGCATCAAGTGGATCTTGGACAGGCCAAACGTGGTTGTAGCTAGGACCTTTTCGAAGATCTACGGCATGGCCGGCATACGGCTCGGGTATGGTGTTGCACACCCCGACACTGTGGAGCACTTAGCCCAATTCGCGGCCGACACCAACACGAATGAGCTAGCTCTGAGGGCAGGGCTCGCCTCGCTCAACGACCAGGGGCTGGTGGCGCGCAGTGTCGATGTGAACAGGCGTGGAGCGGAAATCGTCCGAGAAGTACTTGGTGAGCTGGAGTTGGAAGTATTCCCAAGTCATACCAACTTCGTCATGCACCGCATCGGCGGAGAGCTGCAAACGTACATTGGGCGCATGCGCGAGCACGGCATACTGGTAGGCCGCCCGTTTCCACCTATGCTAACGTATAGCCGTCTATCAATCGGTTTGCCGGAAGAAATGGCGAGATTTGCCGAGACGCTGAGAGAGTTCAGGCAGAACGGTTGGGTGTGAGCCGCACCGCCCCACACGTCAGGGCGGCATAGGCGGCATGCGCCGCATGCGCCGCATGCGTTGGATATTGGATGTTCCTTGTTGGATGTTGGAAGTTCTCGTTCTATGGAGACCGCTGTGAAACGAACGCTGATACTTGCGGTATTTACTGTGTCGATAACCTCAGCCACAGCTGCTCAGGAACAAGAGCGGCGCCCGATGACGACTGACGATGGATTAAACATGATCAGCGTGGGCAACGCGTTGATGTCGCCTGACGGTGAGTGGGTGTTCTACTCCAGGTCTGAGCTCGATTGGAAGGAAAACAAACGAAAGACGACCTACCATATGGTTCCTGCCGCCGGGGGGGAATCGTTCCAGTATATAGGTGAGGATGGAGGTAGCTCGTTTCAGTTCTCTCCGGATGGAAATTATCTAGCATTTAGGCGTACCGCCGACAGCACACAGCAGCTGTTCCTGATGCGGACCACGGGCGGAGAGGCCGTTCAGCTCACCAAACTCAAGTCCGATGTTGGCACATACCAGTGGGCAAATGATTCACGCAGGATTTTTTTCGTAGCTGACGAATCCAAGAGCGAGGAAGAGAAGAAGCGCCATAAAGCTGGCTACGATGCTATCATCGTAGATGAAGGTCCCAACGGCCAGCAGGCCGCGAGCTGGAACAATCTCTGGGTAATCGACATCGAGGATGAGGAGAAAGAACCGTCCAAGATTACGGACGAAGAAGTCAGGATCGGCAGTTTCGATGTTTCGCCCGACGTCTCCCGAATAGTCTTTACCGCACGTTACGAAAACCGTCGCAATCAGCAGTATCTCTCCGAGATCTTCCTGTTCGACATCGAAGATTCAGCCAAAACGCGACTAACCGAGAACCGGGCGCCAGAGAACGGTGTGCAGTGGTCCCCTGACGGTGTCCACTTCGCATACCGGGCAGTGAGCAACGGAGAGTGGGAGCAGCGACAGAACAAGCTCTGGGTCATGAATGCAAACACGCGCGAGACCCGCATGATCTCCGGTCAGTTCGTGGGGAATATCTCACAGTCGGTGTGGACTCCCGACGCCGATGCCATTCTGTTCACCGGTCGGCAGAGAACCAACTCCAACTTGTTCCGTCTCGACGTCTCCAGCGGGGAGGTGGAACAGCTCACGGAAAAGGTCGGCAGCTTGAGTGCGAGTTCGTTTTCCCGAGACCGTAGCAAGATGGTGTATTCGTTCCAGGACATCGATACACCCGCAGACTTGTTCGTTTCCCCGACGGCCAATCATTCCCCCACCAGGCTCACTACCGCGAACCCCTGGATCGAGTCAGAAATCATCCTGGGGATGGGAGAGGTGGTTTCGTGGAAGAGCAGCGACGGGCTGGATATCGAAGGAATACTATACCTGCCAGACGGGTACGAACGCGGGACCCGCATTCCACTGCTCCTTCACGTGCACGGCGGACCGGCGGGCGTGTTCAGCAATAGCTTCAGCTATCGATATCACGTTTGGGCCGGTTTGGGCTACGCACAGCTATTGCCCAACGTGCGCGGCAGCAGCGCGTACTCGGACGAGTTCTTACGCGGCAACAACCGCGACATCGGCGGTGGTGACTATCAAGATCTGATGACTGGAGTCGACCACGTGATCGAGGAGGGATACGTGGACCCAGGAAGAATTGGGATCCGCGGCTGGAGTTATGGCGGTATACTGGGTGGTTGGACGATCACCCAAACCGATCGTTTCAAAGGCGCCTCCCTAGGTGCCATGGTGTCCGACTGGACATCCGAATACGGCCCAGGATTCAATCATGACGTGCGCCTTTGGTACATCGGCGACACGCCGTGGGAGAACCCGGATCGATGGCGTGAGATGTCACCCCTCACCCACGTGGCCAACGTTACAACTCCGACTCTGCTTCTGCACGGCATCAACGATCGTACTGACACTGAACCACAGAGCATGATGTTCTTCACCGCACTCAAGGATCAAGGAAAAGCCACCCGCTACATCAAGTTCCCTCGTGAGCCGCACGGGTTCCGCGAGCCACGCCACCAACGGACTCGCGATATCGAGGAAATCAAGTGGATTCAGCAGTATGTGCTCGGTATCGACTGGACCCCATGGGAGCGTGCGGCGGAGGATGAGGACGACGAAGAGAAGAAGGACACCGGAAACGTGAGCGCGCGGCGTTGAGTTCATGCGCGACTCCACTCTCCGTATGAATCTCGGTAGGAGCCGCTAATGGCGCTCGAGAAGAACGGCCGGTTGAAGAAGCAGCTCAGGCTGTTCGACGTCTACGTGATTTGCACCGGCGCGATGTTCAGTTCCGGATTCTTCCTACTGCCGGGGATAGCTGCAGCGAGAGCCGGTCCTTCGGTTGTTCTAGCATACCTCATCTCAGGCTTGCTGATTGTACCCGCAATGCTGAGCCAGGCGGAGCTGGCCACGGCGATGCCGAGGGCGGGCGGCGCCTACTACTTCCTCGACCGCACTCTGGGGCCGCTGATGGGGACCGTGGGCGGCATCGGAACGTGGTTTGCCCTAATGCTCAAGAGCGCCTTCGCACTGATTGGCATGGGTGCCTACATATCCATTTTCCTCGACGTTCCGTTCAAGCCCATCGCGGTGGCGTTCGCGATAGTCTTCGCTGTATTGAACATCTTCGGATCGAAGGAGTCGAGCGGTCTCGTGCGCGTGTTGGTGTTCGCACTCCTAACGATCTTGGTTTTCTTTCTGATCGACGGTTTCGCCACGGTACTGGCTAGTGGCATCAACGAGATTCATCAGGAACGGTTCGTACCGTTCTTGCCGGAGGGAATCGACGGGCTTCTGGGAACGGTTGGCCTGGTGTTCATCTCCTACGTCGGCCTCACCCAAATAGCGAGCCTGGCGGAAGAGGTGAAGGAACCGGATCGTAACATCCCACTCGGCATGACCCTGTCACTCGCCACTGTAATCTGCATATACGTGTTTGGCGTTTACGTGATGGTTGCAGTACTCGGCTTGGACGAGTTGAGTCGGAGCCTCACACCCGTGGCAGATACCGCCGACAAACTCTTTAGGTGGCTTCCAGGCCCAGTGGGAACCTTCGTCGTCGTCGCAGCAGCCGTAGCTGCCTTTGCGTCGATGTCGAATACTGGAATCATGGCCGCGTCGCGGTACCCGCTTGCGATGGCACGTGACCACCTGATGCCAACGAACCTCGCCGCGCTCGGGCGGTTCCGTACACCGACGATCTCAATAACTCTGACAACGGTTCTGCTGATCGTCTTCTTGTTGCTGCTCGACGTCGAGGGTGTCGCGAAACTTGCGAGCGCACTGCAACTCGCTCTATTCGGCCTGATCAACATTGCTGTCGTTGTGATGCGTGAGAGCCGGATCGAAAGTTACGATCCCGGCTTTCGCTCACCTCTGTATCCATGGATGCAGATCGCAGGGATCTTGGGCCCGTTGATTCTGATCGCCGAGATGGGCTGGCTACCATCTCTTTTCACCATGGGCGTCGTCACGGCGAGCATTGCCTGGTACACGTATTACGCTCGCGGACACATGGAGAGAGACGGTGCCATCTATCATGTCTTCGAGCGTTTGGGGCGTCGACGGTTCGCCGGCCTCGACAGAGAGCTCCGCGATATCATGAAAGAAAAGGGCGCCCGAGCAGCCGATCCGTTTGACGAAGTGGTGGCGCGCGCACATACGATGGACCTCGACAATCAGATCAGTCTCAGTAGCATCATTCGCGGTGCATCAGAGATGATGGAGAGCCGTCTCCCCGCCTCGTCGGAGCAGCTGGCGGATGGATTCACGCGCGGCGTCTACGGTGGCGGCACTCCGATATCGAAGGGCGCGGCGTTATTACACATGCGTTTACCTGACTACGATTCATGCGAGTTACTGATCGCACGTTGTGCGACTGCTCTGTTCTTTGATGCGGACGACGAGGCGTCGCAGCGACAAGCAGCGGAACAGCCGATCCATGCCGTGTTCTTTCTGGTGAGCGGAGAACATGACGCCGGCCGTCATCTTCGAATTCTCGCGCAACTCGCCGGTCGAATAGAAGCAGACGGGTTCATGGAAGAATGGCTAGATGACAGGAACGACCAGGAACTGAAAGAGACGCTGCTGCGCGACGATCGATTCCTATCGCTACAGATCGTTTCCGGTCAGAAGACCGAACCGTTGATCGGCAAGGCTCTGAACGAGTTGCTCATGCCAGAAGGAACGCTGGTAGCACTGATCCGACGATATGGAGAAACGCTGGTGCCCAGGGGGCGGACCGTGCTTCGTGAGGGCGACCGCCTCACGATCATAGGATCACCGGGAAGTATCAGTGCGGTCGCGAATCAATACGAAGAAACGACCAGGACATAGAGAGAACCCGTGTTGGAGTCACGTCTGTTGCGAGGAGTTACCGATGCAAAGAGCCAACGCTCTTGTCGTATTCGTTGCACTGCTTCCACTCACCTTACAGGCTCAGGATCGATTGACAGGTAGAGCGTTCGCCACTCGGTCCGAGGTCATCGCCCGGAACGGAATGGCTGCCACCAGTCAGCCGCTAGCCACGCAGACCGCTCTGCAGATTCTGAGGCAGGGAGGCAACGCGGTAGATGCTGCAATCGCGGCCAACGCTGTGCTCGGACTGGTGGAACCAACGGGCAACGGCATTGGTGGCGATCTGTTTGCGATCGTATGGGAAGCGGACACGAAACAGCTGCACGGCCTGAACGCGAGTGGCAGGTCACCGCAATCGCTAACGCTCGATGAGTTTCGCAGGCGAGGGCTCGAGAGCATCCCCGCTCATGGCCCACTGCCGGTTTCGGTACCGGGAGCGGTCGATGGGTGGTTCGAGCTGCACGGGAAGCTGGGCCGTCTGCCAATGGAACAGATATTGGCGCCCGCGATCGCATATGCACGTGAAGGATTTCCGGTATCGGAGGTGATCGCCGCCGCGTGGAATGGCGGTGCTCAGACTCTTCAGGAATGGCCTGGGTTTGCAGAGGTGTACATGCCCGGTGGTCACGCCCCGGTGAAGGGCGAGATCTTCCGAAACCCGTATTTGGCCAACACACTGGAGATGATCGCACGGGAAGGCCGCGATGTCTTCTACATAGGTCACATTGCTCGCACGATCGACGCATATATGGAGAGGGTTGGCGGATTCCTATCGTACGAGGACCTTGCCGCACATACATCGGAGTGGGTGGACCCCGTCTCGACTACTTACCGGGGTTACACGGTCTGGGAGTTGCCGCCCAATGGGCAGGGGATCGCCGCACTCCAAATGCTCAATATCCTCGAGGGCTTTGACATTGCTTCGATGGGGTTTGGGAGCCCCGACTACTTACATGTGCTCACTGAAGCGAAGAAGCTGGCGTTCGAAGATAGAGCCAAGTTCTATGCTGACCCGGACTTCAATGAGATTCCGGTTGACTGGTTGATCTCAAAGGAATACGGGGACCAACGCCGCGCTTTGATCGATCTGAGCCAGGCCGCAGCCGACTATGAGGCGGGAGATCCGATCCTGAACAATGGTGAGACGATTTATCTCACCACGGCTGACGCCGACGGTAACATGGTTTCGCTGATTCAGAGCAACTATCGCGGGATGGGATCGGGTATGACTCCAGATGGCCTCGGTTTCTGCCTCCAGGATCGTGGCGAGCTGTTCACACTCCAAGAAGGTCACTTCAATACATACGAGCCGGGTAAACGCCCGTTCCATACGATCATCCCCGCATTTGTGACCAAGGATGGTGAGCCGTTCATGAGCTTTGGTGTGATGGGTGGGGCGATGCAACCACAGGGACATGTGCAGATCATCGTCAACATGATCGACTTCCGCATGAACCTCCAGGAAGCCGGAGACGCCCCGCGGATGAGGCACTCCGGGTCATCACAGCCTACCGGCGAGTTGATGACGGACGGTGGAGTTCTCAACCTCGAATCGGGATTTCTGCCGGAGACGTTGCAGGCGTTGACAGCCCTCGGCCACACCATCCGACGTTCACGCGGTGGTTACGGTGGCTACCAGGCAATCATGTGGGATGCGGTAAAGGGCGTGTATTTCGGTGCTTCGGAAAGTAGGAAGGACGGGCACGCGGCGGGGTACTAGCCCCTCCCCCTCAGTCAATCTGCAGCTCTGCACCTCTGCAGCTCTGCACCCCGCCCCGAGGCAGAGTTGGAGGGGGGCAGAGGTGCAGACCAAACGAGAGGACCTACCGGCGCTCCGGAACCGGCGGCGCCTGATCTACGGGTATCGGCGACTGATACGGTTCCCCGCCAATTTTCTCCATATAGTAGGCGCGAGCTTGCTCGAGCAGGTCTGAGTCCGTGAGCATATCAATACCCATTGCCGCGATGACCTTAGCTGCAGTCACGGTGGCGCGGACAGAGCCGTCAGTGCCGTGTGATGCTGTCGCAGCCCAACTATGCCAAGGTATGCCAGCTGCAGCCGTCGTCATGCTGAAGCCCACGGTTGGTGTTACGTAACTCACCTCGGCAACGTCTGTAGAACCGCCAAATGTCGGCTCGGCTTCTGGCGCCAGCGGTTTGATCTCCTGTGACAGACCAGCTTCGTCTATTTCGATGAATTTCTGGAGTTCCCGCGCGAACGCATGATCCTCTTCAGTGAACGGCGGCGGTCCAACCAACTCCAGGTTCGCCTGCATCGCCTCCTGGAGCGGACGGTTGAGGTTCATCTCGTGCACGCCGGTCGTGAGATATACCTCATGCGTTGTTCGAGTCGCGATTGCCGCACCCTCGGCGATCTTCAGGATCCAGTTGTAATACTCTTCGACCTCATCTCGGTTCTTGGCCCGCACGTAGTACCATACTTTTGCGTAGTCAGGGACCACATTGGGCGCCTCACCTGCTGACGGCATCACATAGTGAATACGGGTCGTCGGTAGAACGTGCTCTCGCATCAGATTCACCCCGTAGTTCAGCATCTCAACCGCATCAAGTGCGCTGCGGCCATTCCACGGATCGGCCGCTGAGTGGGCAGACTGGCCGAAGTACTCGATCGTGAAGTTGTTCATTGCCATACCGGGCTGATTGTTCGTGCCGATTTCGAGTCCCGGATGCCATTCGATGGCCGCGTCCAGATCATCAAACACTCCCGCCTTGGCCATATACACCTTGCCCACCACGGTCTCTTCTGCGGGCGTACCGTAGAGGCGTACCGTGCCCGAAAGGCCATGTTCATCCAATGTCCGTTTCAGAGCTATCGCGGCGCCTATGGATGCGGCGCCGAAGAGGTTATGCCCGCACCCCTGTCCGTCCGGATTCCCGTCCTCACGCTCCACTCGGGCAGGAACAATTGAATTGCCGTTTCCCGGAAGACCGTCGTATTCGGCTAGAATGCCGATTATCGGAGATCCGCTCCCGTAGCTTGCAGTGAACGCAGTGGGCATGTCTGCGACACCACGCTCCACAGCGAACCCTTCGTTCTCCAGAACTTCAGTGAGGTATTCAGCAGACCTGTATTCCAGCATGGCAAGTTCAGTGTAATCCCAGAGCCGCATCGACATTTCACCCATCAGAGATGAGAGCTGGTCGGTGTGCTCCAAAGCCGATCGTTTTTCGCGCGACTGGGCCGTGGCTGGAGAAAATACGGCGATTGCAGCGACAACTGCGACCAACGTGTGGAGCCGCGCTCCAACCGTCGGGAACCGGGTCATTTGCCGTTCAGATTTCATGGACGGATCCTCTTTTCGTGTTGTGCCTGGTGTAATCAAGAGGTAACTGGCACCACCAGGTCGAGGCAAGTGGAGGAGCAATACCCTTCCGCTCGATCCCGTCCGGGCTAGATTCCTCGCATGGCTACTCTAGACCAACCGATCGCGATCGTTTTCGACAAACAAGCCGAAGCTTTGGTTCTCGAGACAGGCATGCAGATGATGCTCGAAATCAACGGCTCCCGGAAACCACTAACGGCCGAGACCTTATCCTCGGGCCAAATCGTAAAGCTCATTAGCGAAATCATGCCTGAGGGCATGCTGCCTCAACTGGAAGGTGGTGACGGTCGCCTTGCATTCGGCTACATCGCCGACGATCACCGTGTGGACGTTGAGACAGACAGAACCGGCGAGTCCATCACGGCGGTGATCGCGCCTGCCAAGCCGCGGCGCGCCACGGCGGCCATGTCGATGCCGGCCGAAGAACTCCTGATGGAGACGGGTCCGACGGCGAGTGCCGCTGAGCCCTTGAGGGGGGCGAGTAGCGCGGTGAGTGACAGTGTCGCGAGAGCCGAAGAGAGAATACAGGATCTACTTCGCTTTCTCGTGGAGTCGGAGTCGTCGGACCTGCACATGCGGGTTGGACTGCCGCCGTTCTATCGCACTCACGGAACATTGGTTCCGAAAGAGGGTGAGGAGCCACTCAAGCGAGAAGACATTGAAGAAATGCTGCTGGCGATCATGCCGGATCGCAACAGGCACGAGTTTGCCGAAACCAACGATACCGACTTCGCTTACGAGATTCTCGATGTGGCCAGGTTTCGCGCCAACGCTCTGCGAGATCGCATGGGTGTGGCGGCGGTCTTTCGAGTAATCCCGACCGAGATTATGACAGCAGAGCAATTAGGACTCAGCCCCGAGGTTCAAAAGCTCTGCTATCTGACGAAGGGCTTGGTGGTCGTCACAGGCCCCACCGGGAGCGGAAAGTCGACTACGCTCGCAGGTATGATCGATCTCATCAACAGGACGAGAACCGATCACATTATCACGATCGAAGACCCGATCGAGTTCGTACACCCCAACAGAAAGTGCATCGTTACGCAACGGCAGGTGGGCAGCCATACACAGTCCTTCAAGCGGGCTCTCAGAGCCGCGCTTAGGGAGGACCCCGATATCATTCTCATAGGCGAAATGCGTGACCTCGAGACGATAGCTATCGCTATCGAGACCGCTGAAACTGGGCACTTGGTATTCGGGACACTGCACACGACCACGGCGGTTAGTACGGTCGATCGCATCATCGATCAGTTCCCCGCAGATCGCCAAGATCAGATCAGGGTCATGCTGTCAGAGTCGCTAAAAGGCGTGATCGCTCAGGTTCTGCTCAAAAAGATCGGGGGAGGTAGAATCCCTGCGCACGAGATTCTCCTGTCCGCGACAGCGGTGGCAAACCTGATACGCGAAGGAAAGACTTTCCAACTGCCATCGGTGATTCAGACGAACAAGCGTGCAGGTATGATCAGTCTCAACGACTCGCTGCTCGAACTCGTTGAAAAGAAGATGGTGGATCCCACTGAAGCATACATGAAGGCCATAGACAAAGAAGGTATACAGGTGGCGTTCAAAACCCGTGGGATCACCCTGGATTTGACGGACACTTAGTCGATCGCCTACAGCCTCTGGCTGCCGATCCCACTGGACGAGGAATCAGGTTTTGATTTCTCGATAGCCGGCAAGTCAGGGATAAAGTCCTCGCCTGGGTTTACGAACCTGTTGAGCTCGACGCGATATTGTTTCTCGTACAGCTCACGGTACCGTCCTCCGTTAGCGAGGAGTTGCTCGTGCGTACCCTTTTCCACGACCTCGCCCGACTCAAGCACCAGGATCTGATCGGCGGTTTGAATCGTCGAAAGCCGGTGGGCGATCACAAACGTGGTTCGTCCCAAACGCAGCGTTGCCAACCCGTCTTGGATCTCGGCTTCGCTTTCGCTGTCTAGGCTCGACGTGGCTTCATCTAGTATGAGGATTCTCGGATTGGCCAAAATCGCACGTGCAATCGCGACGCGCTGGCGCTGGCCTCCGGAGAGTTTCACACCGCGTTCTCCGACGATTGTGTCATATCCATGCTCGAACCTGTCAACGAACTCGTCGCAGTGAGCGATCTTCGCGACTTTCCTTACCTCATCCATCGTGGCGCGTGGCGCACCAAACCTGATGTTCTCGGCGATGGTGCCGTCGAACAGGAAGTTCTCCTGAAGCACGACTCCAATATGCGAGCGGTAGTCGCGTAGGCGTATGTCAGTGATATCGAGACCGTCAACGATAACCTTGCCGGATTTCGGGCGATTGAAAGCTGCCACGAGGCTGATGAGAGTGCTCTTGCCAGATCCGCTCGAACCAACGAGTGCCGTGGTCGTTCCGACCGGCGCGTCGAACGATACGTTCTTGATGACTTCTACGTCCTTCTCATATTCGAAGCTCACGTTTTGAAACTCAAAATGGCCGGTGAGCTGCGTCGCACGTTGGCGTGATTCGTCTTCCTCGTCCTCGGTGGCCATCGATCGGATCTCGCGTATTCTATCGAGGCCGGCAAATGCCTCGCTTATCTGAGTGCCGATGGATGCAATCTGGATGAGTGGCGTTGCCACCAAACCCGTGAAGAAGATGTACATCACAAAATCGCCGAGCGTCATTGTGCCCGAGATAATCGAGCGACCGCCCACGACGATCATGATGACGCCTATCCCCCCAACCACGAGCGTGGAGAACGACGAGATCGCGGAAATCCCTGTGACCGCTTTCGCAACATTGCGGAACAGTCGGTGGACACCTTTCGCAAATACGTATTCCTCACGTCGTTCGGCCGTGTAAGCCTTAACGATGCGAATTCCGCCGAACGTCTCACCCAATCGGCCGGTGACATCGGCGTTGAGCCTGCCACGTTCCCGAAACAGCGGACGCAGCCGAGTAAACGCCAAGGCCATGGCTCCTGCGAAGAGGAGTAGGATGAAGATCGTGAATGAGGTGAGTCGCCAGTTGATGTAGAACAGCACGAAGAGGCCAATCGTCGCGGTCATGAGTCCGCCACTCAGCTGCACCAGCCCGGTTCCAACGAGGTTACGAATGCCTTCCGCGTCAGTCATCACCCGCGAGATCAGGATCCCCGCCTTGGTGGAGTCGTAGTAGTTGATCGGCAGGCGAGCTACGTGTTCCTGCACGGTCTTCCGCATTTCGGTGATAGCGCGCTGGGCCGCAACTCCCAGGACCTGGGAAAGGGAGAACGACGTCAGGGCCTGCACCACCGTGGCCGCACCGACAGCTATCGCCAATCCTTTCAGCAGCTCGACTCTGTTGTTTCCGATTACTTCATCTATCAGGTACTTCGAGCTGGCGGGCAACACGAGGCCCGCAAGTCGGTTGCCAATCATCAGAAGGAACCCGAGCGTGAGGCGCTTGCGGTGCGCCCACAAGAGAGCACGCGCTTCGCTCCAAGCACCGCGGAAGTTGACCTTCTTCTTCTTGTCCTCTTCGGAGGGACCTCGGTAGCCGCCTCCATGTCCAATTCTCGGCATGGACTGAAGGTAGTGGGTGCGGGGGCGGAGGGGCAGATCACGGTACGCTTCGTGCCTTTTCTTGGTGCCAGTGAACGAGGATAACGACCTGCACGGAGAGTGTTTGGATTTCTTGGAATGCGCGGCACAAACGATTTGTGACGTACGTCACAAAAGCTTCACGGATTCACCGTTGGAGGAGTTGATGAACCAACCGGCACCGCTAAAGACAACGTCTTGGGTGACCTTGGTATGCACGCTTGTTGCGTTGGGGTGTGGGGACGCCACCACAGGTCCAGATCCGGACCCGAATCCGAACGGGCAGCTGAGTGAGGTGAGTGTTGAGTCGAACATAGACCTGGTCATCGCAGTCGGACGAACGACGCAGCTGAACGCCACCGTCACCAATGGCGATGGCGGCGTTGTCTCCGGGGCCAGTTTAACCTGGCAAACCTCAGATGCTGATGTCGCCAGCGTAACTGGGAGTGGTCTGGTAACTAGTGTAGGAGCAGGTCAGGTCACGATTACTGCAACGCACAACAGCGTGAACGGCAGCATTACACTCACCATTATCAACGCAGATTTAGCGGCAATCGCGCAATCGCGCGATGACCCGCTGATGGACCTTCTGATCGCTCAGTTGAGCTCTGACATGGCGCAGCAGCTAACTGACGCGCTCACCGACCTGGACGAGGCTATCACGGTTGGAAATTGCATTGCGGTGCGGGACGCGCTCGAAGCCGCCCTTTCCGACACGAGTGGTTCGCCGAGCCCAAGTGAGGTTGTAACACTCGCCGTACTCGGCCTCGTACTCGAGCGGGCTCAGGACCTGCTCGGTCTCGACTAAAACTGTCCGCTCTCGGAGAAAGAACGATGAGCCCCAATAAAATATCGCGAATCCAACTTGCCGTCTTGACCTGCTTCGGTATCCTAGTGACGGCGGCGTTTGCTCCCGCACCTGTGGCGGCACAGGAAACGGAGCCTGCTGTCTACCACGCTTGCTACATACCCGAAGTGGGTGTCGTTTACCGGATCAAGGAAGAAGGTTTGCCGGAGGCTTGCCTGTCGGAAACCCATGTGGAGTTCAGCTGGACTGAGGGTGGTGCACAGGGTGAGACCGGTCCAGCGGGGCCGCAGGGTGACCAGGGACTGCAGGGCGAACAAGGGATTCAGGGACCACAAGGAGAACCTGGCGCTGACGGAGCACAGGGGCCGGAAGGGCCACAGGGGCCAGAGGGACCTCCGGGATCGCAAGGTGAGCAGGGGATTCCAGGACCCCCAGGAGAACCTGGCGCTGACGGAGCACAGGGGCCGGAAGGGCCTCTGGGGCCAGAAGGACCTGCAGGACCGCAGGGTGACCAGGGGATTCAGGGACCCCCAGGAGAACCTGGCGCTGACGGAGCACAGGGGCCGGAAGGGCCACAAGGACCAGCTGGGGTGTCAGGATGGGAGATGGTTACTTGGCCAGAGACCATTGACACCGGCACGACCCCTGTCGTGGCTTGGTGTTCTAGTGGAAAGAAGCCTACCGGCGGCGGGTACCAGAAGATTGGGGCAATCGAGGCACATGCCTCTGCTCCCTATTCTTCGGGTGATTCGAATGGGTGGATCGTGACATTCGAAAGTCCAGCCGACGACGCGACTGTCACGGTGTACGTAATCTGCGCCACCGTCTCAACGGCCCCCTAAGGACAGAAGTGCGTGCACGGTGGAGGAGTGCCTTTAACACAGCGGACCGGAGGTCCTCCACACTGACAATCTTTCTTCAGATTAGCGCCTTAGTGGAGACCCATGAATCGCAACGAGTGGCAGCTATAGAATGCCACCAGGGGGCAGGTAGGCCAGTCTTAACGTTACGCTTGGCTCTTGGGGGTAGTCCCCTCTGATCTCACCAACGGCATGCCACCGGATGAGCTGTGTCTCTGTCCACCCTTCTTCCCGCGGCGGGAAGCGCGCGCACCCACAAACCCGAGCCAGGCTAATCCCATGGCCACGGCGACGTGCTTGACGGTTGCCTTCGCCGCACCGACATCGAACCGAGGCCGCGCCTCGTCGGGCACACCTCCTCGAAGCTGTAACATGTCCAGAGCGTAAAACACGACCGCAAACGCAATCAACAGCGCGACAACAATGTTAACGACCGAGAGGATCCGGACAATCCGGCGATGCTGCAAGCCTATTGCCACACCAAGAAGAAGCACGATGCCGACGAGAGGAGTGAGTAAATACGCGGACAGCAGCCCGACAGCGCCGTATCGCCAATCCACATCCCCAAGCCTGATAGGCCACATGTTTGTCGCGTAGTCGAGCACTGGCAGCGCTATGAGAAGAAGCACCACGAAGTAGATGGGCCAAGCGAGACGGTTCAGCATCTCGGATTCAGATTTAGCCATGGCTCGATATCCGCGTGAAATGTCTGATTGAGATTGTCCTCAGTCCCCAGAAACGGCGAACGGGCTAAGATTGGATGATCTCAGCCCGTTCCCGGCAAGTCAATCTAGTCGCAACGAAGCGTCTATACTACTGACCTCCTCATCACCACCGTCAACCCCATCACGGCAACCAATCCGGTACCCATGAGGATGATCGTGGCAGGCTCGGGTACAACATTCACATGCTGCACTAGGAACTCTTGCGTTCCCATGCCAGGCATGTAGCCTCCAAGATCTCTGCTTTGGCCGAAGCTTTCCACATCGGTAATGACGTACCAGTCATTCAATGCGGCGAGGTCTGCATCTGTCGGTTCCGTCCACCCCCAAAGGTTTCCGTTGTATGGAATAGATCCATCCCACCAGGCCCAACTCGGTTCCCCAGCTACCAGATCGCCTTTCGCACCACTCATGACGGTCCAAATCGAGGCTTGGATGTCATCCCAATAATCAGTATTGGTTGGTTCGAAGTAGGATGTGAGGTAGGCGGCAATCTGGTACTTGTTGCGTGCTACCGAACCATCCCACTGAACACCAGCCCGGGTGTACATTTCCAGATCTTCCGCGGCACCGTTGATTGGCGTGAACCATGCGTTATACGTCCATCCCGAGTAGACCGTATGTAGCGGATCGACGCAATAAACCGCCACCT